>NZ_JPWT01000088.1:0-186572 GCF_000773065.1 Burkholderia sp. ABCPW 111
GGCGACGCTGCGACGTCCTGTTCGCCATGCTGCGCGACGGAACCATTTACCAACCCAAGTCGGCCCCTAACGCTTGACGAACAACATAGGGGCACCCTCTCGACGCATCGCACATCCGCATGCCCGCGCCGGCATCGATCCGAACGCTCCCGCGTCGATTGCGATCCGAATATGCCGCGCGCGAGCCGAATACCGGCGCGCGACGCATTTCTCCGGCCGCGACGCGGCTCCACGCCGCCACCAGCGACGCACGCAACGCCCACCTGGGCTCGCCCGGACACCACGGTCGACATCCCTTCGGCGGAAGCACTTCACATGATTTCGCGTCACGGATCACGGCCCGCGCGTCATACGAGCGTTTGATTCGTATCATTGCCATCGCGACATCCGCGCCGCAACGCGCCATCTTGCAGCGCAGCACGCCGGGCCGATGTTTGGTGCCGCTCCTCTAGCGCGGCTATGCCACACTGCCGCCAAACATCGGCGCCAGCCGACGCGCGCGCTCGCGCGCCAGTCACGACAAAGATAGGGAGACATCAACGATGCGGACACAGGTCCAGCGCGCCCAGCGCACGCCGCCGTTTCACCGTACGCGCGGCGCATGGCGCGCCATGTGCACGGCCATTTCGGCTTCACGCTGGTTCCTGCGCTCGTGCGCGGGAACGGCGGTCACGCTCGCCGTTCTGAGCGCGGGATGCGCGGAATCGACGCCCAAGACCGATCGCGGCAGCGCCACGTCGACGGCGATCGAGCGCGCGAAGGCCGATCGCGTCGCGCGCGAGCAGCAGATCGCACGGACCGTGCCGACGCTCGCGTCGATCAAGGTCGACCAGCTACGCCCGCTCACGCTGCGCGATTCCGGCCAGAGCGGCACGCTCGCGTTCCTGCGCGAAGTCGATTTCCGCATCGTCGGCGATCTCGGCTTCCTTGTCCACGAGTTGTCGGCGACGCTCGTGCCGACTCATCCCGGCGCACCCGCCGTCTTCGACGATCCGACGAGCTTCGACATCGCCGTGCACCACGGCACCGTGACGCTCGACGATACGAAGCTCAACGCGCTCTTCGGCGGCTACATCTTCGGCTACCGCAATGCGCCGCTGCGAAACGTGCGCGTGACGGCGGGCGAAGGCTTCCTCGACATCCGCGGCGAAATGCAGCGAGACGGCTGGGTGCCGTTCTCGCTGAGGGGCAAGCTGGAGATTCGCGACGGCTCGACGCTCGTCTTTCGCCCGACCGACGTGCACGTCTCGGGCATCGACGCGGGCCCCGTGATGCGGGCCGCGAAAGTGCAAGTGTCGGATCTGCTGAAGATCGACACGCCGATCGTGAAGCTGAACGGCAACGATCTCGTGCTGAACGTGGACAAGCTGCTGCCGCCGCCCCATCTGAAGATCAACATCGTCGCGCTGAAACTCACGCCCGCCGGCCTCGACCTCGTGCTCGACGACGGCACGAAGGCGGGCTTCACGATGCCGGAGAACGCGCCGAAGCACGCGATGTATCTGCGCGGCGGCGACGTGAAATTCATGCGCACGATGCCGATGAACGCGGACATCGTGATCTATCCGCCGCGCGAGTCATCGCCGGACGACGCGTTCGTGTTCGACATGTATCACTACCGCGAGCAGCTCGTCGCCGGCTATTTCAACTTCGAGCCGAGCGGCGCGCTGTCGATCCTGATGCCGTCGTACCGGCAGGTCGCGCGCCCCGCCGCACCGGGCATCGGCAGCGCGTCCGCGCGGATGAACGACAGCCTGATCGACGCGCAGCAGTCGAACCTGAACGAAGCGCGCCGCCAATGGGAGGCATTCGCGATCGCACCGCACGGCGGCGCGCCGCAGTCCAACTTCCGCAAGGTGGCCGCGCGGCCGGGCGGCGACGTGACGGCCTTCGGCCCGCGCCATATCTCGAACGGCACGACCACGATCCACCTGCACAACGCCGATTTCTACATCGCCGGCAACATCGGCTTTCGCGTCGACGATCTCGTCGTCCAGCTCGTCGCGAAACGCGCGGGCGAGCCCGTCGACCTCGACGATCCGAATCAGTACGACATCCGCATCGTGAGCGGCTCGGTGCTCGCGCCGTGGGACGCGATGTCCGACCTCTTCAACCGCCATCTGCTCGACTATTCGCCGCGCTCGCTGAACGATCTGAAGCTGAGCGCCGACGGCGACATGCTGCGCGTGCAGGGCGGCCTCAAGCTGTGGAACCAGGTGCCGCCCGGCGTGTGGCTGCCGGCCGACATGAAGGGCACGCTGTCGCTCCTCGACGATCGCCATCTCGCGTTCACGCCGACGCAGGTGTCGGTGCTCGGCGTGCCGCAGGCGAAGCTGCTGCGCGCGCTCGGCATCGAGCTGTCGTCGCTCGCGCCGCTCAAGCGTCGCGGCGCCGAGCTGCGCGGCAATGCGCTCGTGCTCGACCAGTACACGGTGTTCCCGTCGCCCATGCTGGTCGGCCACATGTCGCAGGCGACGGTCGAGCCGGACGGCCTGCGCCTCACGTTCCGCCCGGCGCCGAACGCGCCCGGTCTGCGCCCGCCCGCGAACCTTCCGAACAGCTACCTGTGGCTCGAAAGCGGCGATACGAAGATGTTCAACGTCCTCGTGCTAAACATGCGCATTCTCGTCGAGGACACGACGAAACAGCGGGTGCGCTTCGATCTCTACGACTACCGCGACGTGGTCTCGCGCGGTGCGGTGCGGATGGTGCACGACGGCACGCTGTACGTCGACGTCGGCAAGAAGGACCCGCTCGCGCGGTGATTCGCGCCGCGCGCGGCGCGGCCTCCGCGGGGAAACAGCGCGAAAAAAAGCCCGTGCGATCCAAGGTTCGCACGGGCTCGTCTACGATTGCCGGCCACTTGCCGCTCGAGGCGCGCGGCCTCGGCACATCCTGCGCTCCCTCGACGCCGCGCTCAGCCGCGCTTGAGGCTGTCGATCACGTCGAGAAGCGCCCGGCGCAACTGCGCGACGTCGATCGTGTCGCCCGTTGCCGGCTCGGCCGCATGCTGCTCCAACTCGCCCGGCTCGGGCGGCGCTCTCCGCTCGCTGCCGACCGTGTCGAGCCGGTTGCGCGCGCCGTTGATCGTGAAGCCCTGCTCGTACAGCAGCTCGCGAATCCGCCGGATCAGCAGCACCTCGTGGTGCTGGTAGTAGCGGCGGTTCCCCCGCCGCTTCACCGGGCGCAGCTGCGTGAACTCCTGCTCCCAATACCGCAGCACGTGGGGCTTCACGCCGCACAATTCGCTCACTTCCCCGATCGTGAAGTAGCGCTTCGCGGGAATCGGAGGCAGCACGACTTTCTCAACCGTCGACGTCATCGTCAGTTAACCGTCGGTAAGGGCGCGGGCGCTCCGCGCAGGTGGCGAAGCGCCGGCTCAGCGCACGAGATCCGATTCGGCGCCGTTTTCGACGAGCGCCTTCAGCTTCTGGCTCGCGTGGAACGTCACGACACGGCGCGCGGCGATCGGAATCGCCTCGCCCGTCTTCGGATTGCGCCCCGGCCGCTGCGGCTTGTCGCGCAGCTGGAAATTGCCGAAGCCGGACAGCTTCACGCTCTCGCCATTCTCGAGGGCATCGCGGATCACCTCGAAGAACGCCTCGACCATGTCCTTCGCCTCGCGTTTGTTGAGGCCGACGCTGTCGAACAGCAGCTCGGCCAGCTCGGCCTTCGTCAGCGTCGGCGTATCGCCGGCGGGCGGCGACGCCGGGACGTCGCGGGACATGGCGCTGCGCTGCGCCGTCAGAAGGGCTTCAAATTCACTCGAGTTCATGTCGTTCATATCTGCAAAACTAGCGCGTCAAACTTGGACAAAAACACTGACGAAAGCGGCGGCTTCCGCCACTTTCGCGCCCTATCCGCGCAAACGCGCGCCATAGACTCGAGCCATGCGATCCACGAGGGTCTGAATCGCCAGATCGACCGTCTCGTCCTGCAAGGTTCCGGCCGCATCCTGCAGCGTGACGCGGAACGCAAGGCTTTTCTCGTGGGCTGACAACCCACTGGAAGTATTTGATTTTGCACGAAATTCATCAAAGAGCGCAACCTTCTGGACGAACTTGCACGCGTCTTCGGCAAGCGCCTTCTTCATCTCGTCGAAAAGCGCCTGCACTTCGACCTTCTGGTCTACCACGACCGCGATGTCGCGACGCACCGGCGGGAACTTCGACACCTCGGACGGCGCGGGCAGCGCGCGCGCGACAAGCGCGTCCGCGTCGATCTCGAACATCACGGGCGCGTGCGGCAGCTCGTACTTCTGCATCAGGCGCGGGTGCAGCTCGCCGATCCAGCCGACCGCGCGGCCGTCGACTTCGATCTGCGCGCTGCGCCCCGGATGCAGCGCCGCATGCTCGGCCTTCACGAAGCGCGCCGCGACGGGGGCCAACAGCGCCTCGAGATCGCCCTTCACGTCGAAATAATCGACCTGGCGCGTCGCCACGCCCCACTGCTCGTCCGCAACGGGCCCGTACGCGAGCGCGCCGACGCGCTTCGGCTGCGCGTAGCCTTCGACCGCGAGCTCGCCCGCCTTCACCGCAGGATCGGCGACGAACACGCGCCCCGTCTCGAACACGCGCACGCGATCGGCGCGGCGGTTCAGGTTGTGGCGCAGCACGCCGACGAGGCTGCCGAACAGCGTCGTGCGCATCACGGAGAGCTGGCTCGCGATCGGGTTCAGCAGACGCACCGGCTCGTCGTTGCCGGCGAAGTCGCGCTCCCACTCGGCATCGACGAAGCTGAAGTTGACCGTTTCCGCGTAGTCGCGCGCGGCGAGCGCGTGACGGATCGCGTGAATCGAGCGGCGCGTCTCGTCGGTCGCGCGCATCTCGCTCGTCGCGACGGGCGGGCGCGCGGGAATCTTCTCGAAGCCGTGAATCCGCGCGACTTCCTCGATCAGATCCTCTTCGATCTCGATGTCGAAGCGGTGCGGCGGCGGCGTCACGCTGAACACGTCGCCGTCGCGCTCGAATGCGAGGCCAAGGCGCGTGAAGATTTGCGCGACTTCGTCGCCGCCGATCTCGACGCCGATGATCCGGTTCGCGCGCGACACGCGCATCGTGACGGGCGCGCGCTGCGGCAGGTTCGCGATCTGATCGTCGACGGGGCCCGCCTGGCCGCCGCAGATGTCGAGGATCAGCTGCGTGATCCGCTCGACATGCTCGACGGTCGTCGAGTAATCGACGCCGCGCTCGAAGCGATGCGCCGCGTCGGTCGAGAAGTTGTACTTGCGCGCGCGGCCGCGGATGCTGTCCGGCCACCAGAACGCCGCTTCGAGATAGATGTTCGTCGTGTCGAGCGTGACGGCCGTGCTGTCGCCGCCCATGATGCCCGCGAGGCTCTCGACTTGGGCGTCGTCGGCGATCACGCCGACCGTCTCGTCGAGCTCGACCGTGTTGCCGTTCAGCAGCTTGAGCGATTCGCCGCGCTTGCCCCAGCGCACGCGGATGCCGCCGTGGATCTTGTCGAGATCGAACACGTGCGACGGGCGGCCCAGCTCGAACATCACGTAGTTCGAGATGTCGACGAGCGCGGACACGCTGCGCTGGCCGGCGCGCTCGAGGCGCTCGACCATCCATCGCGGCGTCTTCGCGCGCGCGTTCACGCCGCGGATCACGCGGCCGGAGAAGCGGCCGCACAGGTCGGGCGCGGCAATCTCGACGGGCAGCGTCTCCGTCAGCTCGGCGAGAACCGGCCGGATGTCGGGCGCCGTGAGCGGCGCGCCCGTGATCGCGGCCGTCTCGCGCGCGATACCGAACACGGACAGGCAGTCCGCCTTGTTCGGCGTCAGCTTGATTTCGAAGACGGTGTCGTCGAGGTTCAGCGCTTCCCGGATGTCCTGGCCGACGGGCGTGTCCTCCGGCAGGATCATGAGACCGCTGTGGTCCTCGGAAAGCTTCAGCTCGCGCGCCGAGCAGAGCATCCCCTGGCTCTCGACGCCGCGCAGCTTCGACAGCTTGATCGCGAACGGCACGCCGCCTTCCTCGGCGGGCGGCAGCTTCGCGCCGACGAGCGCGACGGGCACCTTGATGCCCGGCTCGACGTTCGGCGCGCCGCAGACGATCTGCAGCGTCGCGCCCGTGCCGGCGTCGACCTGGCAGACGTTGAGCTTGTCCGCATCCGGATGCTTGACCACCTCGAGCACGCGGCCGACGACGATCTTCTCGGTCGGCGCCGCCGCCGGGCGCAGCGACTCGACCTCGAGCCCCGCCATCGTCAGCGCGTGCGACAGTTCGTCCGTCGTCAGTTGCGGATCGACAAAGGTTCTCAGCCAGGATTCAGGGAATTGCATGGATATCCACGTTCGAAACAGGTTAGATCGAGGCCCGGCGCGCCGCCTCGGTGGGCCGGCCGGGCGCGGAGCGGGACGGTCGCGCCGTTACGCGAACTGCCGCAGGAAGCGCAGGTCGTTCTCGAAGAACAGACGCAGGTCCTGCACGCCGTAGCGCAGCATCGTCAGCCGCTCGAGGCCGCTGCCGAACGCGAAGCCGATGTAGCGCTCGGGGTCGAGGCCCATGTTGCGAATCACCGTCGGATGCACCTGGCCGGAGCCGGAGATCTCGAGCCATTTGCCCGCGTTCTTGCCGTGCTCGAACATCATGTCGATCTCGGCCGACGGCTCGGTGAACGGGAAGTACGACGGACGGAAGCGCACGAGGATGTCGTCGCGCTCGAAAAATTTCTTCAGGAAATCAGTGTAGACGCCCTTCAGGTCGGCGAAGCTGACGTTCTCGTCGATCCACAGGCCTTCGACCTGGTTGAACATCGGCGAGTGCGTCGCGTCGCTGTCGACACGGTACGTGCGGCCGGGCGCGATCACCTTGATGGGCGGCCGGTTCATCCGCGCGTAGCGGACCTGCATCGGGCTCGTGTGCGTGCGCAGCAGGAGCGGACGGCCGTCGGCATCCTTGCCGTCGACGTAGAACGTGTCCTGCATCGAGCGCGCCGGATGGTTCTCCGGGCTGTTCAATGCGGTGAAGTTGTACCAATCGGTTTCGATCTCGGGGCCGTCGGCCACGTCGAAGCCGATCGAGCGGAAAATCTGTTCGACGCGCTCCCACGTGCGCATCACCGGATGGAGGCTGCCCGCGCCCGTGCCGCGCCCCGGCAGCGTGACGTCGATCGCCTCGGCGGCGAGACGCTGGTTCAGGAGCGCGTCGGCGAGCGCCTGGCGGCGCGCGTTCAGCGCGGCTTCGACCTGCTGCTTCGCGACATTGATGCGCGCGCCTTCCGTCTTGCGCGCCTCGGGATCGAGCTTGCCGAGGCCCTTCAGCAGCTCGGTCAGCGCGCCCGACTTACCGAGAAACCGCGCCTTCTCGTTCTCGAGCGTGGTGATATCCGCAGCCCCTTCGAACGACTGCTGCGCGTCGGCGACAATCTGGTCCAGATCCATTGATCCCATCACTTCCAACGTCAGTTGTACTCGTCGAGCGAAACGCCCGACCCAACAAAAAAGGGGCTCGGAAGAGCCCCGTTTTCGCTGCAGCGGCCGCGACTACCGGAACATCGCTGCAGCTCACCACGCAGTGCTAATTTCGCAATTAGGCTGCAACGGCGGCTTTCACCTGCTTCACGATCGCGGCAAAAGCTGCCTTGTCGAACACCGCCATGTCGGCCAGCACCTTGCGGTCGAGTTCGATCGACGCCTTCTTCAGGCCGTTGATGAACACGCTGTAGGTCATGTCGTGCTGACGCACGGCCGCATTGATACGCGTGATCCACAGTGCGCGGAACACACGCTTCTTGTTGCGACGGTCGCGGTACGCATACTGGCCAGCGCGCATCACCGCCTGCTTGGCGATGCGGTAGACGTTGTTGCGGCGGCCGCGATAACCCTTGGCCAGGTTGATGATCTTCTTGTGACGGGCCCGTGCGGTTACCCCACGTTTGACTCGAGGCATGTTTCTCTCCTGTGAGTATCGGTTGAGGGGTTACGCGAACGGGAGCATCGCGCGGACGGAGTTCAGATCGGAATCATGAACTGCCGTGGCGCCGCGCAGGTGACGCTTGTTCTTCGTGGTTTTCTTGGTCAGGATGTGACGCTTGAAGGCTTGACCGCGCTTGACGGTGCCGCCCGGACGCACCACGAAGCGCTTTGCAGCGCTCTTCTTGGTCTTCATCTTAGGCATGACGAACAACTCCAGTTTATTTGATGGAGGTGGGTGTGCGGTTGGCTTGCGCCCTCAACCCGCCCTTCGGAACCCAGTCCACTTGTGTACGGCGCGTGCGCTCGCGCGACCGCCGTCGTTTCAGGCACGCCGCCCCGACCGGACGACGCGCCGAACCACTTCACCGAGCCGCCGCGCACGCGCGCGGCACGCCCGTTACTTCTTCTTTTTCGGCGAGAGCACCATGATCATCTGGCGCCCTTCCATTTTCGGCATCTGCTCGACCTGACCGACTTCGTCGAGGTCGGTGCGCAGACGCTCGAGCATCCGCATGCCGATTTCCTGGTGAGCCATTTCACGGCCGCGGAAACGCAACGTGATCTTCGTCTTGTCGCCTTCCTCGAGGAAGCGCACCAGATTGCGAAGCTTGACGTTGTAATCGCCGTCATCGGTCCCTGGGCGGAATTTCACTTCCTTGACCTGGATGACCTTTTGCTTGAGCTTCGCCTCGTGCTGCTTCTTGGCTTCCTGGTACTTGAACTTGCCGTAATCCATCAGACGGCAAACCGGCGGAGCCGCTTGCGGCGCGATCTCCACCAGGTCAACATCCAGTTCTTCCGATTTACGGAAAGCCTCGGCGAGTTTCACGATGCCGATGGGCTCGCCATCGACCCCGACCAGACGCACTTCCGGTGCAGTGATTTCACCGTTGATGCGATGCGACGACTTATCAGTAGCGATGTTACGTTTCCTCTAAAAATTAAAAAAACGAGCCGCGCTGCCAGGGCGGTTACTTGAACGTCCGAATGTCCTCATGCAGACGCTCAACGAAGGCTTCGACGGGCATCACACCCAGATCGACGCCGCCACGGGCACGCACGGCTACCGTTTGTGCTTCACGCTCTTTATCGCCTACAACGAGCAGATAGGGAACTTTTTCGAGCGTGTGCTCGCGTATTTTATAGCTAATTTTCTCGTTGCGCAAATCGGCTGACACTCTAAGCCCTTGTTTTTGCAACGATTGAGCAACAGTCTGAGCATATTCCGCCTGACTTTCGGCGATATTCAGCACAACCGCGTGGACGGGCGCGAGCCAAACCGGCATTGCACCAGCGTGGTGCTCGATCAGAATCCCGAGAAAACGCTCCATCGAGCCGACGATCGCACGGTGAAGCATCACCGGCCGGCGGCGGCTGTTGTCCTCGGCGACGTACTCGGCGCCGAGCCGCTCGGGCAGCATCATGTCGAGCTGCAGCGTGCCGCACTGCCACGAGCGACCGAGCGCGTCCTTGATGTGGTACTCGATCTTCGGACCATAGAACGCACCCTCGCCCGGCAGTTCCTCCCACGCCAGACCGCACGCCTTCAGCGCATTGCGCAGCCCCTCCTCCGCGTGCTCCCACGTCTCGTCCGAGCCCATCCGCTGCTCCGGGCGCAGCGACAGCTTGATGTCGATGCGCTCGAAACCGAAATCCTCGTAGACGCTCATCGCGAGCTTGTTGAACGCGATCGCCTCGGCGTTGATCTGGTCTTCCGTGCAGAAAATGTGCGCATCGTCCTGCACGAAGCCGCGCACGCGCATCAGCCCGTGCAGCGCGCCCGACGCCTCGTTGCGGTGGCACGAGCCGAATTCCGCGTAACGCAGCGGCAGATCGCGATACGAGCGCAAGCCGTGCTTGAACACCTGCACGTGGCCCGGGCAGTTCATCGGCTTGACCGCGTAGTCGCGCTTCTCCGACTCCGTCGTGAACATGTTCTCGCGATAGTTCTGCCAGTGGCCGGACGCCTCCCACAGCGAGCGGTCCATGATCATCGGCGTCTTGATCTCGAGGTAGCCGGCCGCGTCGAGACGGCGGCGCATGTACTGCTCGACCTGCTGCCACAGCGTCCAGCCCTTCGGGTGCCAGAACACCATGCCGGGCGCCTCCTCCTGGATGTGGAACAGGTCGAGCTGCTTGCCGAGCTTGCGGTGGTCGCGCTTTTCCGCCTCTTCGAGCATGTGCAGGTACGCATCCTGGTCTTCCTTCTTCGTCCAGGCCGTGCCGTAGATCCGCTGCAACTGCTCGTTCTTCGAATCGCCGCGCCAATATGCGCCCGCGACCTTCATCAGCTTGAAGACCTTCAGCTTGCCCGTCGACGGCACGTGCGGGCCGCGACACAGATCGGTGAAGGCGCCGTGCGAATACAGCTTGATCTCGTCGCTCGCCGGAATCGATTCGATGATCTCGGCCTTGTATTTCTCGCCGATGCTCCGGAAGTACGACGCCGCTTCGTCGCGCGACACGACGCGGCGCGTGACGGCCTCATCCTTCTTCGCGAGCTCCTGCATGCGCCTTTCGATCTTTTCGAGATCCTCGGGCGTGAAGGGGCGATGGTACGAGAAGTCGTAATAGAAGCCATTGTCGATCACGGGCCCGATCGTCACTTGCGCGTCCGGATACAGTTCCTTCACCGCGTAGGCAAGCAAGTGAGCGGCCGAGTGGCGAATGATGTCGAGGCCGTCGACGTCCTTGTCGGTGACGATCGCGAGCGATGCATCGCGGTCGATCAGCGCGGACGTGTCGACGAGCTCGCCGTCGAGCTTGCCGCCAAGCGCGGCCTTCGCAAGGCCAGGGCCGATCGACGCCGCCACTTCGGCGACCGTCACCGGATGCTCGTATTGGCGAACCGAGCCGTCGGGCAAGCGTATCGAAACCATATAGCAATCTCCGTGATGCCGTCAGTGAGCGGCAGACTATCTATCAACGCGCGAAAGCGCCAACGAAAACGCGCGACAAAAAAAATGCGGCCCCGCTTTCGAGGGGCCGCATTTCGATACATCAAAACCACAAGGCGAAAACGTTCCTCGACTAGCGTCGCTCCGAATGGGTTTCGGTCAACGTTCGCGGTGTCATAACCGTATTCGCCTTTTGCGTAGAAATTCTCTACTGCCGCCGAAGCCCGACAAATCGAGCTTCGACCGATGTCGTTGGTAGGCTCGATTGGATTCGAACCAACGACCCCCACCATGTCAAGGTGGTGCTCTAACCAACTGAGCTACGAGCCTGAAGAAGCTGAAATTATATGGAGCCCTTTCCGCCCTGGCAAGCGTTTTTGTGCTTTCTGTTCGAAAAAGTTCGCAACCCGTTGCCGCGCGGCGGCGCACGGCCGGCGCTCACGCCTTGCGAGCCGCCCGCACGACGCCCTGAACCTCGCCGAGCAGCGTGCATGCCCGCTGCACCTGCGACGCGCTCGACACCTCGACCGTGAACTGCATGAACGCCGCGTTGCGGCGGCTTTGCGTCTTCACGCCGATCACGTTCATCTTCTCCCGCGCGAACACTTCGGAGATGTCGCGAAGCAGCCCTTGCCGATCGGTCGCCTCGATCATCAGGTCCACCGGATAGACAGACGCGCCGCGCCCGCCCAGCACGTCGGCCGACCAGGTCGTCTGCAGCACGCGCTCAGGCGCGCGCTCGGCCATCCGGCGGAACATCGCGCAATCGCTGCGGTGGATCGACATCCCCTTGCCGCGCGTGACGAAGCCGCTGATCGGATCGGGCGGCGCTGGACGGCAGCAGCGCGCGAGCTGCGTGAGCAGCGCGTCGACGCCGACGACGAGCACGCCCGTCGACGCGCCGTGCGCGACGTTCGCGCCGCTCGCGCGCTTCTCGAAGTTCGCGGGCGCTTCCGGCTCGGGCTCGGGCGCCGGCGCGTCGGACAGCGCCTGCTCGACGTTGCGCAGGCTGAATTCTTCCTTGCCAACGACCGAAAACAGTTCGTCGGGCGACTTGAAGCCGAGCTTCGCCGCGAGATGCTCGAGATTCACCGAGGTCCTGCCCTCGCGCTGCAGCGTCTTCTCGACGAGCGCGCGGCCGTGCGCGATGTTTTCCTGCTGGTCGACCGCGTTGAACCACGCGCGCACTTTCTGGCGCGCACGCGAGCTGTGCAGATAGCCGAGTTGCGAATTGAGCCAGTCGCGCGACGGGCCGCCCTCCTTCACCGCGACGATTTCGACCGTCTGTCCGTTTGCAAGCGGCGTATTGAGCGGCACCATCACGCCGTCGACGCGCGCGCCGCGGCAGCGGTGGCCGAGCTCGCTGTGCAGGTGATACGCGAAATCGACGGGCGTCGCGCCCTGCGGCAGCGCGATCACGCGCGCCTGCGGCGTCAGCACATAGATGTGGTCGTCGTCGAGCGTCGTCTCGCGCAGTTGCGCCCATGCCTCATGACCGATCGCGTCCCCGCCGCCGCTATCCGCGACTTCGTCCTTCCACGCGAGCAGTTGGCGCAGCCAGGCGATCTTCTCGTCGTACTTCTCGCTCGCCGAGAACTGGCCGCCGTAGCCGCGCGCGCCCGCCTCCTTGTAACGCCAGTGCGCGGCGACGCCATATTCGGCGAAGCGGTGCATCTCGTGCGTGCGGATCTGCACTTCGAACGCGCGGCCGTCGTCGCCGATCACGACCGTGTGCAGCGACTTGTACCCGTTCGGCTTCGGCCGGGAGATGTAGTCGTCGAACTCCTTCGGCACCGGCTGCCACAGGTGATGGACGATGCCGAGCACGGTGTAGCAATCCTTGATGTCCGGCACGATCACGCGAAACGCACGCACGTCGTAGAGCTCGGAGAAGTCGAGCTCCTTGCCGCGCATCTTGCGCCAGATACTGTAGATGTGCTTCGGACGGCCGCTCACTTCGGCCTGGATATGCGCGGCCGCGAGCTCGTGCTGCAGCCGCTCGATCGCCTCGGCAACGTACGCCTCACGCTCGACGCGCTTCTCGTCGAGCAGCTTCGCGATGCGCTTGTAGGTGCCGGGGTCCTCGAAGCGGAACGCGAGATCCTCGAGCTCCCACTTCAGTTGCCAGATGCCGAGCCGGTTCGCGAGCGGCGCGTAGATCTCGAGCGTCTCGCGCCCGACGTCGGGCGGCGGCTCGATTTTCGCGGCCGCATAGTAGCGCAGCGACTGCAGTCGCGACGCGAGCCTGATCAGTACGACGCGGATGTCCTGCGCGAACGCGAGCAGCATCTTGCGCAGCGCCTCGATCTGCGCGCGCCGCTCCGCCTGCGCGTCGCGGCCCGTGTCGACGGGCGCGCTCTGCGCGGCGCGCAGACTCACGGTGCCGAGGCGCAGCAGCTTGCGCACGTCGGTGACGAGGCGCGCCACCTCGTCGCCGAAGCGCTCGGCGATCTGCTTCTCGGGATCGCTCAGATACGGCGCGAGCGCGAAAAGCGCCGCCGCCTGCGTCGCGGGCGGATCGACGTTCAGGCGCTGCATGATCGTCGACGTGCCCGCCGCATGATCGACGAGCAACTCGCCCGACGGCAAGCGCGCGTCGCCCGCGTGCTCGCGCACGAACGCGAGCACGTCGTCGAGCGACGGCGCCGCGGCGGTGGCGCCGGATGCGGAATCAGCTGTCATCGTCGGGTATTGCATGTTGCCTGGAAAAACGTGTCGCGCTCCTGCTCAGCCGCGCTGCGCGGCGACGACCACCACTTCGACGAGGCATGCCGGATTCGCGAGCTTCGCCTCGACGGTCGCGCGCGGCGGCGTCGCGCCCGGTGCGACCCACGCGTCCCACACTTCGTTCATGCCCGGGAAGTTCGCCATGTCGGAGATGAAGATCTGCACCGACAGCAGATGCGACTTGTCGCTGTTCGCCTCGCCGAGCAGGCGATCGATGTGGCCGAGCACTTCGCGCGTCTGGCCCTTGATGTCCTGCGCCGTGTCCTCGGCGATCTGGCCCGCGAGGTAGACGGTGCCGCCGTGGATCGCGATTTCGGAAAGACGGGGGCCGACGTGGTGACGAGTAACTGCCATGAGAATTCCCGGTGAATGGTTGATCGGTGGACGGCGCCGCGAGCCCTCGGGCAGGCCGCGCCGAACCGCATATTATGACGCGTGCGGCGCATCGCCGACGAAAAATTGGCGAGCGATCGCGATCTGCCCGGCGCTCACGAACGCGGGCGCATGGCCCGCTTCGGCGATCTCGACGCTCGACACCGCGCGGCCGCGCGCCTTCATCGCTTCGACCGTGTCGCGCGAAAGCAGGTCCGACTGCGCGCCGCGCACGACAAGAAGCGGCCCCGCGAACTGCTCGAACGCATGCCAGAGCCAGGCCTCGCCCTGAGCGTTCGCGTCGGGCGTCGCGGCCTTGAACGGCTCGCCGATGCGCGGATCGTAGCGCGCGCGCCACGAGCCGTCCGCGCTCTGCACGAGGAGCGGCCGGTTCAGCGCGCGCCACTCGTCGGGCGTGAGCGGGCCGAACGGCAGCGATAGCGATTTCAGATAATCGACTCCCTCCTCTTCGGTCGCGAAGCGCTTGTCGAGACCGACATACTCGCCGATCCGCCCGAGCGCAGCAGGCTCGATGTGCGGGCCGACGTCGTTGACGATCATCTTGCCGAGCGGCGTGCCCGGCAGGCCGCCGAGCGCGACGCCGATCAGCCCGCCCATCGACGTGCCGAACCAGTCGACGCGCTCGACGTCGAGGCGCGCAATCAGCGTCACCATGTCGGCGACGTACTGCGGCAGGCCGTAGAGCTTCGGCTCCGCGAGCCAGTCTGAGCGGCCTCGGCCAACCACGTCGGGGCAGACGACGCGATAGACGTCGGACAGCGCCGCCGCGAGCCGATCGAAGTCGCGCCCCGAGCGCGTAAGGCCGTGTACGCAGACGAGCACACGCGGATTCTCGGGATCGCCCCATTCGGTGTATGCGACGTGATGCAGGCCCACCGGGCTCGCGCATTGCACGCGGCGTTCACGCGGGGAGACGGAAGTGGCAAGGTTCGATGACATCGGCGCTCCTGGCGAACGGTCGGCATGGTCGAATGCTCGGCGCCCCAGTGGCGACGGGCGCCGAACAGATGAACCGATTGTAAACCGCTTCGTTGCAGACGGCCGATCGGCCGAACGGACAGTCGCGCGACGTGCGGCGATCCGCGCGCCGCACTGAAACCGAGACGATCCATCGATCCATTTCGTCAATCGCATTTCCGGAAAACCGGATGCGCTTTTCCCATCGCGCGCCGCCGCGCCGCTGTTCGACGAATGAATGCGCCGTGCGCGCCCGCCAATGGCCGAGGCAATATGCCGCGCCCGCTCGCGTCTGCTCCCGACGCGCGATTCGCGAGCCCGTCGCTCGCGCCCGCCTGCCATTCATCCTCGAAAGCGCCGCCGCGGAATCAACATCGCCGATTGGATTTCCTACGCTCGGCTCAACTCAACAAAAACGAATCTCCGATTCGCGCATTGTCAATCGTTGGAGCCGGCTGCCGCGCCGACGCCCTGTCTCGTGCCTCCTGCTCGACCGGCGAAAGGAAATGCACGATGCCCACGCAGATTTTGATCGTCGGCGACGGGCTCGGCGGCACGACGCTCGCCAACCATTCGCGCCGAAACCGCTCGACGAAGTCGCCCGCGACGACGCGCGGATCACGCTGCCGTCCGATTCGCCTGGCCACTACGACAAGCCGGCCTTCATGTACGTCGCGTTCGGCGCGTTCTTCCGCAACGCGCTGACACGCGCCGAGCGCTCGCTGCCGCGGCCCGAGATCGCGTTCGCCGTCGGTCGCGCGACGCATTTCGACTTCGCCGCGCAGCACGTGCGCACGACGAGCGACAAACGCTACGGCCATGACCACCTCGTGATCGCGACGGGTTGCGTGCCGTCGCCCGAGTGCATCGAAGGTCTCGCCGAAGCGAGCGACCATTTCTACCAGCATGAGCCCGAGCGGCAGCTCGCCAAGCGGATCGCGTCGATCAAGCGCGGCGTCGTGTTCGTCACCGTCACGTTTCCGAAGGCGCGCAACGTCCCGCACCAGTGCCGAATCGTGCCGATCAAGACCACGCTGATGTTCGACGACTGGCTGCGCCGCCGCGATGTGCGCAAGGTCGGAATCGTCCACACGTATCCGACCGTGTCGCAATTGCTGCGCGATTGCCTGCTCCTGCAAAAGCCGACCTGCGACGCGCGGCCCGCGATCTTCGAGGCGCGGCATCCGCCATCAGCGCGGCGTCACGCTCGCGCGCATCGGTCCGGCGCGCGGGATCGCATATTCGGAGGAAGGTGCCGAGCAGCCGTTCGACATCCTGAAGACGCCGCCGGTACGCGCGGCCGACGCCGTGCGCGAAAGCGGCGTATCGGAGACCGCCGACGGCGAGGGATCGCTGCCGACCGACCACGAGACGCTGCGCGTGCGCGGAGCGGAGAACGTCTACGCGATCGGCGACACCGTCGATTTGTCCGTCGGCAAGGCGGGCGGCGCGTGCCGCGGCAACTAGCAACTAGCAACTAGCAACTAGCAACTAGCAACTAGCAACTAGCAACTAGCAACGCGGACGGCCGACTGCGTCGCGAGTTCACTCCCCCGACGCGCCTGCTGCCGCGCGGCGCCGCGACGCCGCGCAGCGATCTCCGCAAGACGCCCTGCGCCGCATCTGGGCACGCATCGCCCGATACGCGATCGAACGCGCGCCGGCGCCGGTCGGAGCAAAAACCTACAGTCAGCCCTATCCCCACTTGGCGAACTACGCTGAGCAGGGATCGGGCCGACCATCTCATGACGCCCCACGTCTTCCCGAAGCGGGGGCATTTTCATCGCATCGTTCGCACTGTTGTGCTGCGAAAGCGCCGCCGCGCGACGGCCCAACTCACGCAAGCGCGCGCCCGCGCCGATGCCGCGCCGTCAGCCGACTGCGCTCACGTCGAGCGGCGCGCCCGTCTTCGCCTTGATCTCGTCGACGCTCACGCCGTCGGCGAGTTCGAGCACCCTGAGCCCGTCCGGCGTCACTTCGATCACGCCGAGATCCGTGATGATCAGGTCGACGACGCCCACGCCCGTCAGCGGCAGCGTGCATGCTTCGAGGATCTTGTGCTGGTCGCCCTTCGCGACGTGCTCCATCAGCACGACGACGCGCTTCACGCCCGCGACGAGATCCATCGCGCCGCCCATCCCCTTGATCATCTTGCCCGGGATCATCCAGTTCGCGAGGTCGCCGTTCTTGCTGACCTGCATCGCGCCGAGGATCGCGAGATTGATGTGGCCGCCGCGAATCATCGCGAACGAATCGGCGGACGAGAAGATCGACGAGCCGGGCAGCGTCGTCACAGTCTGCTTGCCGGCGTTGATGAGATCCGCGTCGACTTCGTCCTCGGTCGGCGACGGGCCGATCCCGAGCAGGCCGTTCTCCGATTGCAGCCACACCTCGACGCCCGCCGGCACGTGGTTCGCGACGAGCGTCGGCAGCCCGATGCCGAGGTTCACGTAGAAGCCGTCCTGCAATTCCTTCGCCGCGCGCGCGGCCATCTGATCACGATTCCAAGCCATCTCAGTCTCCTTTCGCGCGCACGACGCGTTGTTCGATGCGTTTTTCCGGCGTCGCGTTGAGCACGAGCCGCTGCACGAAAATGCCGGGCGTGTGGATCGCGTCGGGATCGAGCTCGCCGTTCTCGACGATCTCCTCCACCTCGGCAACCGTGATCCGGCCCGCCATCGCGCACATCGGATTGAAATTGCGCGCGGTGCGACGGTAGATCAGGTTGCCGGACTTGTCGGCCTTCCACGCCTTCACGAGCGCGACGTCGGCCGTGAGCGACGGCTCGAGCACGTAATGCTTGCCGTCGAACTCGCGCGTCTCCTTGCCTTCGGCGATCACGGTGCCGTAGCCCGTTTGCGTGAAGAACGCCGGAATGCCCGCGCCGCCCGCGCGCAGCTTCTCGGCGAGCGTGCCTTGCGGCGTGAACTCGAGCTCGAGCTCGCCGGACAGGTACTGGCGCTCGAACTCCTTGTTCTCGCCGACGTACGACGAGATCATCTTCTTGATTTGCCGGGTTTCGAGCAGAAGGCCGAGGCCGAAGCCGTCGACGCCCGCGTTGTTGCTGATGCAGGTGATGTCCTTCACGCCCGAATCGCGCAGCGCGGCGATGAGCGCTTCCGGAATGCCGCACAGGCCGAAGCCGCCGACCGCGAAGGTCTGGCCGTCATGGACCACGCCCTCGAGCGCGGCAGCCGCGCTTGGGTAGACTTTGTTCATCTGTATGTCCCTTCCTCTATGGAAACCAGCTCGACAGCCCGCGCGGCTCGCGCGCGCGACGGGCCCGTCGCACCATTCTAAGCACGCGCGGCCAATGCTGCCGCGACGCCGCTCCTTCTTCTGCTTTCTTCTGCCGTCCGTTCGCGGCATGGGCCGCGACATGTGTGAAAGGGTACGATGCGCGCCGGATGCGGCACAATACGCAAAAATACATAAGCGTTCGCCGCCGCTTGCGCGGCGCCCGATCACAGCCCGTCAGCGTCCATGCCCTCCATCGATTACAAGACCGCCTTCCATCTCGCGCCGATCGGCCTCGTGCTGTCGCACGACCGCGTCATCGAAGATTGCAACGACGAGCTCGCCGCGATCTTCCGCTGCGCGCGCATCGATCTGATCGGCCGGTCGTTCGAGGTGCTCTACCCGTCGTCCGACGAATTCGAGCGGATCGGCGAGCGCATCTCGCCCGTGATGATCGCGCACGGCAGCTACGCGGACGATCGCATCATGAAGCGCGCGACGGGCGAATTGTTCTGGTGCCACGTGACGGGCCGCGCGCTCGATCGCACGGCGCCGCTCGCGGCGGGCGTATGGACGTTCGAGGACCTGAGCGCGACGCGCCGCGTCGCGGTCGAGCTGACGCCGCGCGAGCGCGAGATCGCCGCGCAGCTCGTGACCGGCAAGACAAGCAAGCAGATCGGCCGCGTGCTCGACATCAGCTCTCGCACGGTCGACATCTACCGCGCGCGGCTGATGCGCAAATACGGAACGGGGAACACGCCCGAGCTGGTGCAGCGCCTGCTCGGGCAGTGACGGCCCGCGCGCCCCGCCGGGGCAGACGGCCGAGCACATGCACGCGAACGCATCCTGCCGTTGCGCGCCGAGGCAATCGGGAACGGCAATAAGCCGAGCGTCAGCCCCCGAACAGAACCGAGTCATTACCATCCAAAACTCAACAATTCCATTTCCCGATACCGATTAGATCGAATTTCCGCCCTACACTTTTTTCAGAAATTTATTTAACCTTGAGCAACACGATCCAAGTGGGTTACGCAATCTTCAACATCGGATGAAAAACAATACATCCCTATCCTTCACGCAATAAATATTTTGAGATAGCAAGAAAGTCGACCTTTTGGCAGGGCGTTTTCGCACCGCCCTGACCGAATCGGATGATCGATCGATCCTGTGCGGAAACAATTTCGACCGACACAGGAGCGCGACGATTTCATGCCGTCGGCGTGCCGCGCCGGGCATCGCGGGCAGCGGAACGCAACGCGGCCCGGCGGCCCCGGAACGGGCTCGCGTCACCTGGTAGCACGCTGCGCCGGACTCTCGCATCGATCGAACAAACCCAATCCCGAATCAACTACGCCAATCCAAAAGGCCAGGTGAATTAATGATTATCTCGAGAGCAAGAGATTTATTTTTCATTTTCATGATTAACGTAATCGGATGCCAGGCGGCATTTTCTCAAACCAATACGCCGGTAACGGGAATCGATCTCGGCGGAGAAATTCTCGACATTATCAATCAGAATCCCAATAATCCGGCACAGGCAATCAATAACTATATGGCGGGCGTCGCCGCGATGAACGTGCGCTGGCTGCGCATTCACCTCAATTGGTCGGAAATCCAGCCGGCGTCGACATGGATCTTTACCAGCGATCCCAATCCCGGCGTCAGCAGCGGCCTGACCTGGGGCGCGACGGACATCGTCGTTCGGGCCGCCAGAAATTACGGAGTGCGAATTCTCGGCGTGATCACGTTGACGCCGCGCTGGGCGGTGGGCTCGCAATGTCCGAGCAACTACCGCCTGTCGAGTAACGGCGCCTATGCGCTGTGCGCGCCTAATCCCACGTCGTACACCAACTTCGCGCGCGCGGCCGCCAAACACTACAGCAGCGACAGCTACGGCGGGAAAATCGACGCGTGGGAAATCTGGAACGAGCCGAATTGCGGGCCCAACTTCATCCCGCACGATCCGGTCCTCTATACCCAGCTCCTGAAGAGCGCGTATTCGGCGATCAAGCAAGCCAATCCGTCGGCGTCCGTCTATGCGGGCGGCAGCTCGGGATGCCTCACGTCGCCGAACAACGGCACGGGCGCGCTTCCGTCGAGCGGCGTGGCGGGCCTCGTGAATTCGGCGGATTCCCGCTACCCCGCGCCGACGCAATGGGAGCCCCGCGACTGGCTTGCCGTGATGTACGCGAACGGCGCGAAGGGATATTTCGACGGGCTCGCGCACCATCCGCACTGCCACAGCGACGATTGGCAATCGCCCCCCGATCAGTGCCCGAGCACGACCGTCAACTCCGTCTATCCGGATTACTCGAATCCGTTCAACATCATGTGGCACACGTTCTCGTCGCCCTCCTACGGCTGGCCGTCCCCTACCGGCAAGACGTTCGCCAGTTACACGGGGACGAGCCTGCGCGACCTGATGAACGCGAACGGCGACGGGGCCAAGCCCATCGTGATCACGGAATTCGGGGTCGCAACGACTGCGTCGGATGGCGCCGCCAATTTCACGGGCCAGCTGGGCGGTAGCGCACAGCAGTACACGAACGCCGATTTTCAGACGCTGGCGCCCTCGTACCTGACGCAAGCGAACCAGGCGCGCGAGTACCGGGCGCTAATGGCATGGATCGCCAACCAGCCTTACGGCCGGTTTGGCCCGGTTTACGCGTATTGCTACTCGGACATGACGCTGGCGTCGCCATACAGCGCGAACATCTACGAGCCGTATTTCGGCCTGGTGACGATCACCGGTTCGACGGGATCGAGCGGAACGGCCGGCGCGCCCAAGATCGCGGGCACGTATCAGGCCGTGTCTGGGCAGTACTATCCGGCCTGGCCCAACTTCGGCGCCGCCGCCGCGGCGGCGGCCAATCAGACCCCGGGCTACGCGCCGGTCGGCCCGGGCTGGTGACGCATCGGGAAAGCGGGCGATCCGACGGAAAGCCGCGCGCGGCACCGCGTGCCGCAGCCGCCGCGCTTCGTGGGCGCGGGAACGTCCCGCTGCTTCGCCTTGAAATCAGCTTGGCCGCCGCGCCCCCGAACGCGTGACCGCCGGGGCACGCGCGATTTGCAGCGCTCGAGACAGCAAGAGAAACGGCGCGCCGGCATGCGGCGCGACGAGGCCACGGCGCACGCCGGCGCGCCGCCGCGCTTACGCGATCTTCGTCTGCAGCGCGCTTTCGATCGTGTTGCGCAGCATATCCGGCAGCGGCACCGACTTGCCGAGCGCGTAGTCGACCCACACGCAACGCGCAGCGCCGCGCGCGTACACGTGCTCGGGGCCGTCCGAGCGGGTCAGTTCGAACGCGGTGTCGAAGCTGCTGCGGCCGGGCTTGGCCGCCGACAGGCGCGCGATCACGTCGCCCGGATAATGCAGTTGCCTGAGAAACTCCATCGACGCATTGACGACGACGGGCCCCTGCCCCTCGCCGTTGCCGCCCGCGATGCCGAGCTTGCCGAACCACGTGACGCGCGCCTCCTCCATGTAGCGGAAGTAGACCGTGTTGTTCACGTGACCGAACGCGTCCATGTCGCCCCAGCGGATCGGCATCGACATTTCGAAAACAGGGGTGTAATCGCTCATCGCACTCTTCTTTTCTGCAAGGTGAAACCGTTCGGCGCGGCCGCTCACGCGAGGCCGAGGCCATCGTCGGCCGACACGATCGAGCCGTTGATGAACTGCGACTCGTCGGCGGCGAGGAGGAGCAACAGCCCGTCGAGATCCTGCGGCTTGCCGACCCGGCGGCGCGGCAGCATCGCCTGCAGCTTCTGCCCCTGCTCGGTTTCCCACAGATAGTGATTGATCTCGGTGTCGATGTAGCCCGGGCAGATCGCGTTCACGTTGATCCCGTGGCGGCCCCATTCGAGCGCCATCGCACGCGTCATGTGGACGACGGCCGCCTTGCTCATCGCATACAGGCCGATCTGCGAGAACGGCCGCAGCCCCGCGACCGACGCGATGTTGATGATCCGGCACGCCGGCTTCGCGCTGCCGCTGCCCGCGCGCATCATCATCCGCTTCGCGACTTCCTGCGCGACGAAGAACGCGCCGCGCGTGTTCGTATCGAATACATACTCGAAATCGGCCGGCGTCACGTCGACGAGCTTTTGCATCGTCGACACGCCCGAATTGTTGACCAGAATGTCGATCGTGCCCGCTTCCGTTTCAGCGTGCGCGACGGCCGCCTTGATGCTTTGATAATCGGTGACGTCGAGCGACACCACGTGCGCGGCGCCGCCCGCCGCCTCGATCTCCGCGCGCAGCTCCTTCAGGCGCTCGACGCGCCGGCTCGCGAGCACGACCTTCGCGCCCGCCTGCGACAGCACCTGCGCGAAGCGCTGCCCGAGGCCGCTCGACGCGCCCGTGATGAACGCAACCTTGCCTTCCAGATTGATCGAACGGCCCATGCCGACTCCTCTTCGTTCCGATGACATCATGCCGCACCAGTATGCGACGTTCTCGTGCACGACCCAACCCATAAAATAGAACGATCGTGCTAATCTAGGATTCCGCTGTTGCGGCAAGCGTTTTATTTCGCCGACAATACGGTCCCGAATAAAAGCATTCTAATGGTTAGAGGAGCGTTCATGACCCCCGCAAGCCTCATCGAGCAATACGGCCCGCGCGAATCGATGGAATACGACGTCGTGATCGTCGGCGGCGGCCCCGCAGGCCTGTCGGCGGCCATCCGGCTCAAGCAGCTCGCCGCCGAGAAAGGCACGGAGATCGGCGTCTGCGTGCTCGAAAAGGGCTCCGAGATCGGCGCGCACATCCTGTCGGGCGCCGTGATGGACCCGCGCGCGATCACTGAACTGTTCCCCGACTGGAAGGAAAAAGGCGCGCCGCTCACCGTCGACGTCACCGAAGACCGCTTCCTGTTCCTGACCGAGAAGAGCGCGTTCCAGGTGCCGAACTGGGCGCTTCCGGACAACTTCAAGAACCACGGCAATTACGTGATCAGCCTCGGCAACGTCACGCGCTGGCTCGGGACAATGGCCGAGGGGCTCGGCGTCGAGATCTTCCCGGGCTTTCCGGCCGCCGAGATCCTCTACAACGCCGACGGCTCGGTCAAGGGCGTCGCCACCGGCAACATGGGCGTCGGCAAGGATGGCGAGCCGACCGAGAATTTCCAGCTCGGCATGGAGCTGCACGCGAAGTACACGCTCTTCTGCGAAGGCGCGCGCGGCCACCTCGGCCGCCAGCTGATGGACAAGTTCAAGCTGAACGCGAACAGCGATCCGCAGGCGTACGGCATCGGCATCAAGGAGCTGTGGGAGATCGATCCCGTCAAGCACAAGCCGGGCCTCGTGATCCACACGGCCGGCTGGCCGTTGTCGTCGGACACGTACGGCGGCTCGTTCCTGTATCACATGGACAACAACCAGGTCGTCGTCGGCTTCGTCATCGGGCTCGCGTACTCGAACCCGTATCTGTCGCCGTTCGAGGAGTTCCAGCGCTACAAGACGCATCCGTCGATCCGGCCGTTCCTCGAAGGCGGCAAGCGCGTGTCGTACGGCGCGCGCGCGATCACGGCGGGCGGCCTGACGTCGCTGCCGAAGACGGTGTTCCCGGGCGGCGCGCTCGTCGGCGACGACGCGGGCTTTTTGAACGCGTCGCGAATCAAGGGCAGCCACGCGGCGATCAAGACCGGCATGCTCGCCGCCGAAGCCGCGTTCGACGCGGTGCAGGCGGGCCGCCAGGCCGACGAGCTGACCGCGTACCCGGACGCGTTCAAGACGTCGTGGCTGTACACGGAGCTCTACCGCGCGCGCAACTTCAAGCAGTGGATGAGCAAGGGCCTGTATCTGGGCACGCTGATGGTCGGCGTCGAGCAGAAGCTGATGAACGGCAACGTGCCGTGGACGCTGCATCACCAGCACGGCGACCACGAGATGCTGAAGCCCGCGTCGCAGTGCCAGCCGATCGACTATCCGAAGCCGGACGGCAAGCTGACGTTCGATCGCCTGTCGTCGGTGTTCATCTCGAACACGAATCACGAGGAGAACCAGCCGGCGCACCTGACGCTGAAGGACGCGAGCGTGCCGGTGAGCGTCAATCTGCGCACGTATGCGGGGCCGGAAGCGCGCTTCTGCCCGGCCGCCGTCTACGAGTTCGTGAAGAACGACGACGGCAGCGACCGCCTCGTGATCAATGCGCAGAACTGCGTGCACTGCAAGACCTGCGACATCAAGGACCCGACGCAGAACATCGTGTGGGTCACGCCGGAAGGCGGCGGCGGGCCGAACTATCCGAACATGTGAGCGCGCGCCCGCGCGTCGCGCGGGCGAGTCGGTCGCATCGCGCGGCGAATGCGGCAAAGCGAAACGGGCGCCTCGGCGCCCGTTGTCGTTCTATCGTTTCGTGGTCGCTGCCCGCGGCGCACCGGCACGCGCCCGATAGCGGCACGAAACGCACCGCTATCGGGCGATGATCACTTCGCTTCCGGCGCGCTCGCAGCGATCCTCGGCGTCGCGGTCGACACGTCGCCGCACTGCGCGCGATGGCGCAGCGCGTGATCGATCAGCACGAGCGCGAGCATCGATTCGGCGATCGGCGTCGCGCGAATTCCGACGCACGGATCGTGGCGGCCGAACGTCTCGACGACGGCGGGCTCGCCCGCCTTCGTGATCGAGCGGCGCGGCGTGCGGATGCTCGACGTCGGCTTGATCGCGATCGACACCGTGATGTCCTGCCCCGTCGAGATGCCGCCGAGCACGCCGCCCGAGTGATTGCCGACGAAGCCGTCCGGCGTCAGCTCGTCGCCGTGCACGGAGCCGCGCTGCGCGACGCTCGCGAAGCCCGCGCCGATCTCGACGCCCTTCACCGCGTTGATCCCCATCATCGCGTGCGCGATGTCCGCGTCGAGGCGGTCGAAGAGCGGCTCGCCCCAGCCGGCCGGCACGCCCGACGCGACGACGTCGATCCGCGCGCCGATCGAATCGCCGTCCTTGCGCAGCGCATCCATGTAGCCTTCGAGCTGCGGGACGATGTCGGCGTTCGGCGCGAAGAACGGATTCTCGCGCACGTGCGACCAGTCGACGAACGGAATCTCGATCTCGCCGAGCGCGCTCATGTAGCCGCGCACCTCGACGCCGAAGCGCTCGCGCAGCCACTTCTTCGCGATCGCGCCCGCGCCGACGACGGGCGCCGTCAGCCGCGCCGACGACCGGCCGCCGCCGCGATAGTCTCGCACGCCGTACTTCTGCCAGTACGTGTAGTCGGCATGGCCCGGGCGGAACGTGTCGGCGATGTTGCCGTAGTCCTTGCTGCGCTGGTCGGTGTTGCGGATCAGGAGCGCGATCGGCGCGCCCGTCGTCACGCCCTCGAACACGCCGGACAGGATCTCGACCTGGTCGGGCTCCTGGCGCTGCGTGACGTGGCGCGACGTGCCGGGCTTGCGGCGGTCGAGCTCGAGCTGGACGTCGGCTTCCGTGAGCGCCATGCCCGGCGGGCAGCCATCGATCACGCAGCCGATCGCGGGGCCGTGCGACTCGCCGAAGGTCGTGACAGTGAAAAGCGTGCCGAGGGTGTTGCCGGACATAGGACCGTCCAAGAAAGAGTCAGTCGAGGAAGCCGATATTATGCCAGCCCGTTTTGAGCGGTGCGGCGATATGGCGCGTGATCGGGCGATGTCGTGCGATATGGCGCGACGCCGTGCGGTGGGCGGCGCATGCCGGGGGCGGCGGCCGGTGCCGTCGCGATCCGCTTCGACGCGAACGGCGGGAAAGCGGCGTGCGGGACAATCGGCGAGCGCGAGCCACGCCGACGGACCGCCGATGGGCGAGCGGGCTGCGCGACCCGCGCTTGAAGTCACGATCGGCGCGCGCCGCCCCGCGTCGAGCGCCGCCCGACGCAGACGGCCTCACCCGCTGGCGGCCGTCCAGCTCGCCCGACTCGCCCCACCCGCCCCGCTCGCGCCGCCTACTTCCGCGCGCCGCGCAGCTCCGTCACGGCGGCCTGCAGCGCCTCCGGCGTCGCCGCCACGGCCGGGATCGGCTCGCCGACCGCGAGCGTGAGACGGCTCGTCACCCCGCGCTTCACCGGCCGCGGCCAGCGCGCAACCTCGTGCCGCGAGAACACGCTGCCCCACAGCCCGCGCAGCGCCATCGGCACGACGGGCACGCTCGCGCGCTTCAGGATTTCGGTGACGCCGTGGTGGAACCCGTTGACGTCGCCCGTCTTCGTCAGCTTGCCTTCCGGGAACACGCAGACGAGCTCCCCTTCGCGCAGCGCGGCCTCGCACGCGTCGTACGCGCGCGCGAGCATCTCGGGGTCTTCGTGGCGCGGCGCGATCGGGATCGCCTTCGCATGGCGGAACGCCCAGTTCGCGAAACGCGCGTTGAAGATCCGGTGGTCCATCACGAAGCGAATCGGCCGCGGGCTCGCCGCCGCGAGCACGAGCGCGTCGACGTAGCTCACGTGATTGCAGACGAGGAGCGCCGCGCCTTCGTCGGGAATCCGCTCCGCGTGCACGAGGCGAATCCGGTAGAACGTGTGCACGAGCGCCCACGCGACGAAGCGCAGCAGGAACTCCGGCACGAGCGAATAGATGTACGACGCGACGACGACGTTCAGCAGCGCGGTCACGAGGAAGATCCCCGGAATGCTGACGCCCGCCTTCGTGAGCAGCATCGCCATCAGCGCCGACACGATCATGAAGAGCGCGTTCAGGATGTTGTTCGCGGCGATGATCCGCGCGCGGTGCGTCGGCGCGCTGCGGCTCTGGATCAGCGCGTAGAGCGGCACGCTGTAGAAGCCGCCGAACATCGCGAGCAGGAACAGGTCGGCGAGTATCCGCCAGTGCGCCGCGTGGCCGAGAAACTCGCCCACGGCAAGCAGATGCGTCTGCGCCGGAAGCGCGTGGCTCGCGAAGTACAGCTCGATCGCGAACGCGCTGATGCCGAGCGAGCCGAGCGGCACGAGCCCGATCTCGACGCGCCGCCGCGACAGCCGCTCGCACAGCAGCGAGCCGAGGCCGATGCCGAACGAGAACGTCGCGAGCAGCACGGTGACGACGTCCGGATTCGCCGACAGCACGTCCTTCGCGAAGCCGAAAAACGACGTGAGGAACGTCGCGCCGACAAACCACAGCCACGAAATGCCGAGCAGGCTCAGGAACACCGTCCGGTTCTCGCGCGCGAGCTTCAGGTTGCGCCATGTCTCCGAGAACGGGTTCCAGTTGATCGCGAGATTCGGCTGCGGCGCGGGCGTCGCCGGCACGCCCGCCGCCGCGACGCGCCCGACGAGCGCGATGCCGACGCAGCAGACGGCGAGCAGCAGCTCGCCGCGTCCCGAAATGCCCGCCGCCGCGCCGCCGATGATCGTGCCGATCAGGATCGCGACGAACGTGCCCATCTCGACGAGCCCGTTGCCGCCGACGAGCTCGTGATCGTTCAGATGCTGCGGCAGGTACGAATACTTGACGGGCCCGAAGAGCGTCGAGTGCATGCCCATCATGAACGTGCACAGATACAGCAGCGGCGCGCCGTGCGTGACGAAACCCGCCGCGCCGATGGTCATCAGCACGATCTCGAAGCTCTTCACGAAGCGCGTGAGGCGCGCCTTGTCGTACTTGTCGGCGAGCTGCCCCGCCGTCGCCGAGAACAGCACGAACGGCAGAATGAAGATCGCCGAGATCAGGAACGCGGCCGTCTTCGGATCGACGCCGCTGAATTTCGCCGCCTGGTAGGTGACGAGCGACGTGAAGCCGATCTTGAAAACGTTGTCGTTCAGCGCGCCCATGAACTGCGTCGCGAAGAACGGCGCGAAGCGGCGCTCGCGCAACAGGTCGAACTGCGACGGATGGGCGTGGCGCTTCTCGCGCCGCGCGGTCGAAGTGAGGGAAGGATCGCTCATGCGTGAGGGCGCCCGCGCGTCGCGTCGGCACGATCGCACACGCAGGCGAAAGAAGAAATGACGAAGATCGCCGGGACGGCCGCCCGGCGGCCTGCACGCGCGGCCGCGCGCGGCCTTTAGCTCGCGAGCGGCTTGCGCTCTTCGCTGTCGGGTTCCGGCCAGTCGCGGATATACGCCTTCAGCATCCGGTTCTCGAAGCTCTGCGCCTCGACGACCGTCTTCGCGACGTCGTAGAACGAGATCACGCCCATCAGCACCTTCTTGTCGAGCACCGGCATGTAGCGCGCGTGCCGCTCGAGCATCATCCGGCGCACTTCGTCGATGTCGGTTTCCGGCGTGCACGTGAGCGGCTCGTCCATCACGGTGCGCACGAGCACCTCGCCGATGCTGCCGCCGTTCGCCTTCAGGCGCAGGATGATCTCGCGGAACGTCAGAATCCCGACGAGATCGCCGTACTCCATCACGACGAGCGAGCCGATGTCGTGTTCCGCCATCGTGTCGACCGCATTACGCAGCGGCATGTCGGGCGTCACGGTAAACAGCGTATTGCCCTTGACTTTCAGAATATCGCTGACGCGCATCGTTGTCCCCTGTTGCAACTCGTGCATAATCGGCTTTCGATCCTAACGGAAAGCCCCGCAAAAGGAAAGCGCGCGGCGGCGGGCGCCCGCCCCCGTTGCGGCGGGCGGCGCCCCGCCGCACAATGGAAGCGATGACGCGCCGCGCGGCCGCCGCCGGCGCTCGAGGAGACTGTCATGGCACATTCCGCGCACACCGAGCATTTCTCCAGTTTCGCCGAGTTTTATCCGTTCTATCTCGACGAGCACCGCAACCTGGTGTCGCGGCGGCTGCACTTCATCGGCTCGCTCGGCGTGATCGGCTGCGTCGCGATGGCGCTCGCCACGGGCCTCTGGTGGTGGCTGCCCGCCGCCGTCGTCTGCGGCTACGGATTCGCGTGGATCGGGCACTTCTTCTTCGAAAAGAACCGCCCCGCGACGTTCCGGCACCCGATCTACAGCTTCATGGGCGACTGGGTGATGTTCAAGGACATCTGCACCGGCAAGATTTCGATCTGACCCGCTCGGACGGATTGCCGGCGAACCGGGCCGGAACCGCAATCGCGCGACGCGCGACCAACGCCTGCGCGGGCCCGCGCATCGCATCCATACGCCGCCCGCTCGGGCTTCCCGGCGGCGCCTTCTCGTCAACGTGACACCGTGATGACACGGGCTCGTCGGCTCGTCGGCTCGTCGGCTTGCTTCGTCGGCTTCGTTCTCGCGTCAGGCAGTGCGCGGCGGCAGCGCCGACGTCGGCCGCCCCGCGTCCTGCACGCCGCGCGGCGCGCCCGCCTTGCGGCGCGCGATCAGCTCCGCGAGCGACAGCTCGAGCTTCTCGCTCGCGAACGCGTCGAGCAGCGCCCCGCAGTCCACCTCGGTCTTGCCGCGCTGCGCCTGGTAGACGAGCTCCGTCCGGTCGATCACGAGCACGTCGAACAGATTCGCGATCGTCAGGCGCTCCGGGTTCGCGAGCATCACGTAGCGCGGCGCGGCGTCGCCGCCGCTTTGCAGCCGCGCGACCCATTCGCGCTCCTCGAGCGTCGACAGGAGCCGCTGCGCGGTCTCCATGTCGCAGCGCGCCATCAGCGCGAGCCGCGCGGCCGTGTAGCCCGGCTTGCCCGCCTCCTGCGCCTCGGCGAGCCGCGCGAGCAGCTCGAGCGAGTCGAGCAGATCGCTGCCCGGATAGTGAATCCTGTGGAACTGCCCGACCCGGATCGCCGGCAGCGCCGATGCGATCATCGCGCCCGCGAGCGTGACGAACCAGCTCAGGTACATCCACAGCAGGAACATCGGCACGGTCGCGAACGCGCCGTACACCGCCGTATAGGTGGGAATGCGCCGCACGTAATACCCGAAGCCGCGCTTCGCGAGCTCGAACGCGATCGCCGCGCACACGCCGCCCACCGCCGCGTCGCGCCAGGCGACCGTGCAGTTCGGCAGATACACGTAGAGCAGCGTGAACGCGAGCACCGTGAGCGGCAGCGACGCGGCCGTCAGCAGCCATTCGAAGATCGGCGGCGTGCTCGTCGACCCGGCGAACGCGAGCGATTTCGTGAACAGATACGACGACATCGACAGGCTCACGCCGAACAGGAGCGGCCCGAGCGTGATGAGCGCCCAGTACGCGAGCACGCGCTGCGCGAACGGCCGCGGCTTGCGCACGCGCCAGATCAGGTTGAACGCGGATTCGACCGTCATCATCGTCATCACCGCGGTGAAGACGAGCACGATGAGGCCCGCCGTCGTCAGCCCCTTCGCCTTCGACGCGAACTGGTTCAGGTACTTGAATATCTGGCTGTTGAACTGCGCGGGCATCAGGTGATCGGCAAGGAAGCCCTGCAGCGAATTCTGGAACGACGCGAACATCGGGAACGCGGTGAACAGCGCGAAGGCGACCGTCACGAGCGGCACGAGCGCGAGCATCGTCGTGAACGTGAGGCTGCCCGCGACCTGCGGGATGCGGTCCTCCGCGCTGCGCTTCGCGGCGAAGCGCGCGAGGCGCTTGATGGTGTCGAGATCGACGCTCAACTTCGGCAACGGCTTTCTCCTTTTGCTGCGCATGTCGCGCGCCGCGCGACAGGTCGAGCCGCGACGCTTCGCGGCGGCTTCAGCCCCTATAATAGCCGCTCACTCAAGAGGCCTATGAAAGACATCCTCGTGCTCTATTACAGCCGCCACGGCGCGACGCGCGAACTCGCGCTCGCGATCGCGGCGGGCATCGACAGCGTGCCCGGCATGCAGGCGCGCATCCGCACGGTGCCGGCCGTGTCGACCGTCTGCGAGGCGACGCAGCCCGACATCCCCGACGACGGCCCGCCGTACGCGGAGCCGCGCGACCTCGACGAATGCGCGGGCGTCGCGCTCGGCTCGCCCACCCGCTTCGGCAACATGGCCGCGCCGCTCAAGTATTTTCTCGACGGCACGACGCCGCAATGGCTGTCGGGCGCGCTCGCGGGCAAGCCGGCGTGCGTGTTCACGTCGACGGGCAGCCTGCACGGCGGCCAGGAATCGACGCTGCTGTCGATGATGCTGCCGCTGCTGCACCACGGCATGCTGATCGTCGGAATTCCTTACACCGAAACCGCGTTGTCCGTCACGCAGACGGGCGGCACGCCTTACGGCGCGTCGCACTTCGCGCGCGTCGCCGACGCGGCGCACGAGCGCATTTCCGCCGACGAGAAGGCGCTCGCGCACGCGCTCGGCGCGCGGCTCGCGCGCACCGCGTCGCGCCTCGCGGCCGCGTCCGAATGAGCGCGCCCGCCTGCCCGAAGCCGCTCGCCGCACGCGCGGCCGCGCTTGGCCTCGTCGCGCTAATCGCGCTTTGCGTTGCGTGGGAAGCCTGGCTCGCGCCGCTGCGGCCGGGCGGCTCCGCGCTGATCCTGAAGGCCGTGCCGCTCGCGCTGGCACTGCCCGGCGTGTGGCGGCGCAGCGTCTACACGCTGCAGTGGGCGTCGATGCTGATTTTGATTTATCTTGCAGAAGGCATCGTGCGCGGCATGACGGACGGCGGGCTGTCCGCGCGACTCGGCTGGCTCGAGGCCGCGCTCGCGCTCGGCGTCTTCGGCGCCGCGCTCGCCTACGTCGCGCCGTTCAAGCGCGCCGCGAAGCAAGCGGCGAAGCAAGCGGCAAAGCAAACGGCGAAGCGCGCGCAAGACCGTCCGCCCGCGTCCGGCCGCCCCCGCTCCTGATTTTTTCGATTGCCTGACCTCCGAACGAACGCCATGACCTCCTCCCCCGCTTTCGTCGACGCGTGCCGCCAAGCGATCGGCGCCGCCCACGTGCTGACCGATCCCCACGACACGGCCCCGTTTGTGACCGACTGGCGCCGCCGCTATCAGGGCGCCGCCTGCGCGGTGCTCAGGCCCGCGAACACCGAAGAGGTCGCGGCGCTCGTGAAGCTCGCGCTCGAATATCGCGTCGCGCTCGTGCCACAAGGCGGCAACACGGGCCTCGCGGGCGGCGCGACGCCCGACGCGAGCGGCGCGCAGGCGGTGCTGAGCCTCGCGCGCCTGAACCGCGTGCGCGCGCTCGATGCGCACAACAACACGATCACCGTCGAAGCGGGCGTGATCCTCGCCGATGTGCAGGCGCGCGCGCAGGAAGCGGACCGGCTTTTCGCGCTCAGCCTCGCCGCCGAAGGCAGCTGCACGATCGGCGGCAATCTCGCGACGAACGCGGGCGGCACCGCGGTGCTGCGTTACGGCAACGCACGCGAGCTGTGCCTCGGCCTCGAGGTCGTCACGCCGCAAGGCGAGATCTGGGACGGCCTGCGCGGGCTGCGCAAGGACAACACCGGCTACGATCTGCGCGATCTCTTCATCGGCGCCGAGGGCACGCTCGGCATCATCACGGCCGCGGTGATGAAGCTGCACCCGCGCCCCGCCGCGAAGGTGACGGCGCTCGCCGCGCTCGAATCGCCGCACGCGGCGCTCGATTTCCTGTCGCTCGCGCAGCGCGCGGCCGGCCCGCTGCTGACGGGCTTCGAGCTGATGTCGGATTTTTGCATGAAGCTCGTCGGCAAGCACTATCCGCAGTTGCGCTACCCGTTCGACGCGGCGCATCCGCAGACCGTGCTGCTCGAATTGTCCGACAACGAAAGCGAGGCCCACGCGCGCGCGCTCTTCGAGACGATGATGGAACAGGCGTTCGAGGCGGGGCTCGTCGTCGACGCGGTCGTCGCCGAGAATCTCGCGCAGTCGCGCGCGCTCTGGGATCTGCGCGAACACATCCCGCTCGCGCAGGCGGACGAAGGGCTCAACATCAAGCACGACATCGCGGTGCCGATCTCCTCGATCGCGCGCTTCATCGACGAGACCGACGCGGCGATCCAGGCCGCCGCGCCCGGCGCGCGGATGGTGACGTTCGGCCACCTCGGCGACGGCAACCTGCACTACAACGTGCAGATGCCCGAAGGCGGCGATCCGAAGGCGTTCCTCGCGGCGCACCAGGCGCCCATCAACCGGATCGTCTACGACAACGTCCACAAGCACCGCGGCACGATCAGCGCCGAGCACGGCATCGGGCAATTGAAGATCGACGACGCGCAGCGCTACAAGTCCGCCGTCGAGATCGGCCTCATGCGCGCGCTGAAGGCGGCGCTCGATCCGCTCGGCCTGATGAACCCCGGCAAGGTGCTGCACTGACGCCGCAACCCGCGACACGAAGGAGCCGTCCGTGAAGATTCGCGTGCTGTCCGATCTGCATCTCGAATGCAACGAGCCTGACGCGATCCCGTACGCGCGCGCGGATCTCGTCGTGCTCGCGGGCGACATTCACAATCATGCGGAAGGCTTGCGCTGGGCGGCGCAGACGTTCGATCCCGACGTGCCCGTCGTCTACGTGCCCGGCAATCACGAGTATTACGACGGCGAGTTCGGCGCGCTCGAAGCGGCGATGCGCGACGCCGCCGCGACGCTCGACCACGTCCACTACCTGAACAACGCCGCGTATGTCGATCCGGCCGGACGCTTTCGCGTGCTCGGCACGACGCTCTGGACCGATTTCGAGCTGTTCGGCGGCGACGAGGCTGCGCTCGCGCAGTCGATCGCCGAGTGCGAGCGCGTGATGCTCGATTTCAAGGGCTTGATTCAGGTGGATTGGCCGGGCGACGCCGGCGCGGGCGCGGGCGAAGCGGCCGATGCAGCCGCCGACGGAGCCGCCGATATCGCCGATGCAACGGCGCAGGCGGGACACGCCGCCGCCTCGCGTGCGCCCGCGGGGCAGGCGCCCGACTCGGCGGCGGCGCCGAGCCCGCGCGATTTCGCGCCGCGCGACGCCCTCGCGCTGCATCGCACCGCCCGTGCGTGGCTCGAGCGCGAGCTCGCGAAGCCGTGGGCGGGCCGAACGATCGTCGTCACGCACCACGCGCCGCACCGCGCGAGCCTCGCCGCGCGCTACGCCGACGATCTCGCGTCGGCCGGCTTCATCAGCGATTTGAGCGCGCTCGTGCGGCCGCCCGTCTCGCTATGGATTCACGGGCACACGCACACGTCGTTCGACTACACGACGGCCGAAGGCACGCGCGTCGTCTGCAATCCGCACGGCTACATTCGCCGGCGCACCGGCGAGCGCGAAAATCCGTCGTTCGAATGGGGCAAGATCATCACGCTCGCGTGACGCGAGCGCGAGACGAAGAAGCAGAAGCGCGAAGGAACCGCCGCGCCCGCGGCATTCAGAGGACGGTGCGGCGGCCGTCCCGATGCGGGCGATGCGAACGCACGCGCACCGGAACCGGCGCGCAGCGCTTTTGCGCGTCGATCGCGCGCAGCAACTCGCGCGACGCCGCGATCCCGATCGCGCCGAAGAGCGCGAGCGCGCCGAAACCCATCAGCAGAGGCGTATTCATCGATTTCTCCCCGATCCGTCGATTGCGTTAAGCGAATACATGAGAAGACAGTAGCAAACCCGGCGCGGCGTGAACGTAAGAAAGTGTTGCGACAGCGTCAAAATGCGTCAATTCCGCCGCGCGGCCTCAGGTCTGCACGGTGAAGCGCTCGAGCGCCGCTTCGTCGGCCTCGAGGATCGACGGCAGCTCGTCGCGCAGAAAATCGACCCACGTGCGGATCTTCGCGTCGAGATACTGGCGCGACGCATAGAGCGCGTAGATGTTCATCGCGTGCGACCGGTATTCGGGCATCACGCGCACGAAGTCGCCGTTGCGCAGGCCGGCGATCGCCGAATAGAGCGGCAGCACGCCGATGCCCATGCCCTCGCGGATGCCGGCCGCGAGCGCCTCGGCGACGTTCACGCGAAACGGCGGCGGCGCGAGCGTCACGCTCTCCTCGCCGTGCGGGCCCACCAGCTTCCATTCGTCCCAGTACAGGCCCGGCGCGACCATCCCGAGGCATATGTGATTCGCGAGATCGTGCGGGCGCTGCGGCGCGCCGTGCTGCTCGATGTAGCCGCGCGACGCGCAGACGACGCTGAACGTCTCGCCGAGCCGCTGCGACACGAGCCCCGAATCGGGCAGCTCGCGCCCGACGACGAGCGACACGTCGAACCCTTCGTCGAGCAGGTCCGGCAGCCGCTGCGCGAGCGTCAGGTCGACCTGGACTTCCGGGTAGCGCTGCCGGTAGCGCGACACCGCGGGCACCGTGTAATGCTGGCCGAGGCTCGTCATGCAGTGCACCTTCAGCTTGCCGGACGGGCGCGCGTGCGCGTCGCTCGCCTCCGCCTCCGCCTGCTCGACGTACGCGAGGATCTGCTCGCAGCGCTGCAGATAGCGCTCGCCTGCCTCGGTGAGCGCGATGCGGCGCGTCGTGCGGTTCAGCAGACGCGTGCGCAGGTGCGCCTCGAGATCGGACACCGCTCGCGACGCGTACGCGGTCGTCGAATTGAGCTGCTGCGCCGCCGCCGTAAAGCTGCCCGCATCGACCACGCGGACGAACACACGCATGTTTTGGAGCGTATCCATGCTAATTCCCTATTGAATCCGGGAGGATTGTTGCATAAATATTCAACAATATTATCTCAATGTCCGTAAGAATGCGTTGCACCATTGTCGGTTTATTTGGCAATCCGCAAAAAAATATAATCGCATCCGACTCATCTTTATCCGAAAGGGAGAAAATCGTGCAGTCTCCGGCAACAAGAGGGACGCTTGCACTCGCGGTTCTTGCAATCTCATTAATAATGGCCGGATGTGCAAGCATGGGCGATGTTGCACCGCAAGCAAAGCAGATCGACCCGGCCTCGCTCGATGCGGGCGCGGCGATCGCGGCAGCCGACCGCGACGCCGGCTGGCCCGCGTCAGACTGGTGGCGCGCGTATCGCGATCCGCAGCTCGACGCGTGGATCGCCGCGTCGCTCGCCGGCAATCCGTCGCTCGCGGCCGCGCAGGCGCGCGTGCGCGAAGCGCAGTCGCTCGCGCGCATCGCGCACGCCGAGGAGCTCCCGCAGTTGAACGGCAGCCTCTCGCTGATGCGCCAGCACTGGCCGGACAACGTCTACTACGGCCCCGGCCCGCTCGCCAACGCCGACACCTGGAACAACACGGGCGCGCTGAGCCTGTCGTACCACCTCGACCTGTGGGGCAAGGACAAGAACAACGCCCGGCGCGCGCTCGACACGGCGCGCGCCAGCGCGGCCGACGCGCGCGCGGCGCAGCTCGAGCTCGAAGCGAACGTCGTGCGCGCGTACGTCGACTTCGCGAAGGATTACGCGCTCCTCGACATCGCGCACGCGACCTACGACCGCCAGAACGAGCTCGCCGAACTCGCGCGCAAGCGCCTTCGCGCGGGCATCGGCACGCAGCTCGAAGTGAGCCAGGCCGAGGCGCCGCTGCCCGATTATGCGCGGCAGATCGATTCGTACGAGGAAGCGATCCAGCTCGGCCGCCATCAGCTCGCCGCGCTCGCGGGCAAGGGGCCGGGCGCGGGCGCGCCGCTCGCGCGGCCGAAGCTCGCGCTCGACGCCGACGCGAGCCTGCCGTCCGCGCTGCCCGCCGAGCTGATCGGCCGGCGGCCGGACGTCGTCGCCGCACGCTGGACGGTCGACGCGCAGGCGCGCGGCATCGACGTCGCGAAGGCCGCGTTCTATCCGAACGTCGACCTGATCGCGTCGCTCGGCGGCTTCGCGGTCAGCGCGCCGTTCGCGACGTTCCTGCGCGCGATGAACGGCGGCTGGTCGGCGGGCCCCGCGCTCACGCTGCCGATCTTCGAAGGCGGCCGGCTGCGCGCGCAACTGGGCGTCGCATCGGCCGGCTACGACGAGGCCGTCGAGCGCTACAACCAGACGATCGTCGGCGCGCTGAAGGACATCGCGGACAACGTCGTGCGGCTGCATTCGCTCGACTCGCAACAGAAGGACGCCGCGCGCGCGGTTGCGCTCACGCGCCGCTCGTACGATCTGTCGCATACCGGCTTCAGCCGCGGGCTCACCGACTACGTGAACGTGCTGCTCGCGCAGAGCCAGTTGCTGACCGCGCAGGAGAACCAGGCGCGCGTCGAAGCCGCGCGGCTCGCCGCGCACGCGTCGCTGATGATCGCGCTCGGCGGCGGGCTCGAAACCGCGGGCGACGCGCCGCATGACGCGCCGGCGGGCGATGCGCGGCGGGCGAGCGCGCCGAACCCGCCCGCCGCTTCGGCCGACGCCCCGGCGGGCTCCGGCGCTTCGTCTTCGTCTTCGTCTTCGTCTTCGGCTTCGTCTTCGGCTTCGGCTTCGTCGGCCGGCGGCCGCGCTGCCGCCGCCTCTCGCGCATCGGCCACAGCCGCCGCCGCAACGGCGAGCGGCCTCACCGCCGCCGTCGCCGGCGCGTCGGCGCCGACGTCCGCCGCGACGAGCGCGTCGGCGACCGCCGCCCCCGCCGCGCGCTAACCCACGCAAGGAGCCGATCATGTCAGCCGCCCCTCCCGCTTCCGCCCCGCCGCCGCGATCTGCCGGCGCCGCGCTCGTCGCGTCGATGAGCGACTGGGCGCGCACCGACGGCGCCGCGTGGCTCTATCTCGCGAAGGCGCTCGCCGCCGCGTTTCTCGCGCTCGGCGTATCGATGGTGCTCGACCTGCCCGCGCCGAAGACCGCGATGACGACCGTCTTCATCGTGATGCAACCGCAAAGCGGCGCGGTGTTCGCGAAGAGCTTCTACCGGCTCATCGGCACCTTCGTCGGCCTGAGCGCGACGCTCGCGCTCGTCGGCCTGTTCCCGCAGCAGCCGGTGCTGTTCCTGCTCGCGGTCGCGCTGTGGGTTGCCGTGTGCACGGCGGGCGCCGCGCGCAACCGCAATTTCCGCAGCTACGGCTTCCTGCTCGCCGGCTACACGGCCGCGCTGATCGGCCTGCCCGCGTCGCAGAACCCCGGCGGCGCGTTCATGACCGCGATGACGCGGGTGTCCGAGATATCGGTCGGCATCCTGTCCGCGGGCATCGTGAGCGCGCTGATCTTCCCGCAGTACACGGGCGAGCAGATGCGCACGACGGTGCGCCGGCGCTTCGGCGCGTTCGTCGACTACGTCGCGTCCGCGCTCGCCGGCACGCTCGACCGCTCGAAGATCGAGAGCGTCCACACGCGCTTCGTCGCGGACGTGGTCGGCTTCGAGGCCGCGCGCAGCATGGCCGTGTTCGAGAATCCGGACACGCGGATGCGCAGCGGCCGGCTGTCGCGCCTGAACAGCGAGTTCATGACCGCGTCGAGCCGCTTCCACGCGCTGCATCAGCTGATGAACCGGCTGCACGCGACGAGCGCGCAGGCGGTCGACGCGCTCGAGCCGTACTTCCGCGAGATCGCGCCGCTCTTGTCGAAGGACGGCGAGTACGTGCGCACCTCAGCCGACGCCGCGTACGCCGCCGAGCAGTTGCTCGCGTATCGCGACGCGCTGCCGCGCCGCATCCGCGCGACGCGCGCCGAGCACGAGACGCAGCCCGGCTTCCCGCTCCTCGACTTCGACACCGCGTCCGAGCTGCTGTACCGCTTCATCACCGATCTGCACGCGTACGCGGCCACCTACGCGTCGCTCGCCGCGAGCACGCACGAGCGCGAGCGCTGGATCGAGCGCTACGAGCCGCGCACCAACGCGACGGCCGCGCTGATCGCGGGCATCCGCACGGCGAGCGTGATGCTGCTGCTGAGCGTGTTCTGGATCTACAGCGCGTGGCCGAGCGGCGTGATGCTCGTGCTGAACGCGGCGGCCGTGTGCGCGCTCGCGTCGTCGTCGCCGCAGCCGACCAAGATGGCCGCGCAGATGGCGCTCGGCACCGCGTTCGCGGTCGTCACGGGTTTCGTGCTGATGTTCGGCGTCTATCCGCACATCGACGGCTTCGTGCTGCTGTGCGCGGCGCTCGCGCCGTTTCTCGCGCCCGGCGTGTTCATGTCGCTCAAGCCGAAGTACGCGGGCTGCGGCGCGGGCTACCTGATTTTCTTCTGCACGCTCGCCGGCCCCGAGAACGTCACGCACTACGATCCCGCCGGCTTCATGAACGACGCGCTCGCGCTGCTGCTGTCGATGATCGTGTCGGCGATCGCGTTCGCGGTGCTGTTCCCGCCGAGCGCGCCGTGGCTCAAGAAGCGCCTGTTCGCCGATCTGCGCCATCAGGCGGTCGCCGCATGCCACGCGCGTCTGCCGGGGTTGCGCACGCGCTTCGAGAGCGGCGCGCGCGACCTGATGTTCCAGGCGCACGGATTGTCGGCCGATCAGCCCGACGCGCAGCGCGACGCGTTGCGCTGGATGTTCGCGGTGCTCGAGACCGGCAACGCGGTGATCGACCTGCGCCACGAGATCGCGACGCTGCCGCGCGATCCGCGTTACGCGGCGACGATGCCGTGGCGGCGCGCGATCGAGGCGGCGCGCGACGCGCTCGCCGCGCTGTTCGGCAAGCCGGCGCCCGCGCGCTTCGACGCGGCGCTCGCCGCCGCCGTCGACGCGATCGCGGCGACCCAGCAGGCGCTCGTCACGTTCGCGCCGCCGCGCGAGGAACGCCACCAGATGCAGCGAATCCTGTCGCACCTGCATTTCGTGCGCACCGCGCTGCTCGATCCCGAATCGCCGCTCGCCGCGCTCAACGGCGCGCGCGTGCCGCCCGACCGACAAGGAGTTTCACCATGATGCCGCGCGACCTCGCGATCCTCGACGCCTACGTGCCGACCGTCGTGCTGATGTTCGTCATCGGCGCGTTCGCGACCTGGCTGATCGACCGCCTGCTCGCGTACACGGGCCTCTATCGCGTCGTCTGGCACCCGTCGCTGTTCCGGGCGAGCCTGCTCGTCTGCATTTGCGGCGGGCTCAGCCTCGCCGTCTACCGTTGATATGAGTCGAACCATGCTCTTGCGAAAACTCTTCGGCTTCGTCGCGACAGCCGCCATCCTGATCGTCGCGATCCTGATCGGGCGCACCCTGTGGGTCCATTACATGGACGAGCCCTGGACCCGCGACGGCCGCGTGCGCGCGGAGATCGTCAACGTCGCGCCGGACGTGTCGGGCGCGGTCGTCGAGCTGCCGGTGCGCGACAACCAGCTCGTGAAGAAGGGCGACCTGATCATGCAGATCGATCCGTCGCACTATCAGATCGCGGTGGAGCAGGCGCAGGCGGCCGTCGCCGCCCGCCGCGCCGAGCTGCAGATGCGCCGCGCCGACGCCGCGCGCCGCGCGGACCTCGACGCGCTCGTCGTGTCGAAGGAAAGCCGCGAGAACTCGGCGCAGACCGCCTCGAGCGCCGAGGCGCAATACCAGCAGGCGCTCGCCGCGCTCGACGCCGCGAAGCTCAATCTCGAGCGCACGCGCGTCGTCGCGCCCGTCGACGGCTACGTCACGAACCTGAGCGTGTTCAGGGGCGACTACGCGAGCGCCGGCCAGGCGAAGCTCGCGATCGTCGACAGCCATTCGTTCTGGGTGTACGGCTACTTCGAGGAAACGAAGCTGCCGCGCGTGAAGATCGGCGCGAAGGCGCAGATGCGGCTGATGAGCGGCGGCGTGCTGAAGGGCCACGTCGAGAGCATCTCGCGCGGCATCTACGACCGCGACAATCCGCAAAGCCGCGATCTCGTCGCCGACGTGAACCCGACGTTCAACTGGGTGCGGCTCGCGCAGCGCGTGCCGGTGCGCATCCATATCGACGAGGTGCCGAAGGATCTCGTGCTGTCGGCGGGCACGACGTGCACGGTGATCGTCGAGCCGGACGACGGCGGCAAGCGTAAGTCGTAAGTCGTAAGTCGTGAGCCGTAAGTCGTGAGCCGTGAGCCGTGAGCCGTGAGCCGTGAGCCGTGAGCCGGCAAGTAGCCAGCCGTAAACCGTAAGCCGGAGCAAGCCACGCGCAAGCGCGCGCGAAACGGCGCGCCCGCCGAAACGCGCGCCGCTCAACCCACCGCGTGCGCGGGCAAATGGAAGCGCCCGACCATCGCCTTGAGCATCTGCGCCTGCTCGTCGAGCGAGCGCGCGGCCGCGGCCGCCTCCTCGACGAGCGCCGCGTTCTGCTGCGTGCCCGCATCCATCTGCGTGACCGCGCGCTCGATCGCGTCGATGCCGGAACTCTGCTCGTTCGAAGCGGCCGAGATCTCGCCCATGATGTCGGTCACGCGCTTCACCGCGCGCACGACTTCGTCCATCGTGCGCCCGGCGTCCTGCGCGAGCACCGCGCCGTTCGCGACCCGCTCGACCGACGCGCCGATCAGCGCCTTGATCTCTTTCGCGGCAGTCGCCGAGCGCTGCGCAAGCGAGCGCACTTCGCTCGCGACGACCGAGAATCCGCGCCCTTCCTCGCCCGCGCGCGCCGCCTCGACGGCCGCGTTCAGCGCGAGAATGTTGGTCTGGAACGCGATGCTCTCGATCACGCCGATGATGTCGCGGATGCTCTTCGCGCTCTCGTCGATTTCGTTCATCGTCACGACCACTCGGCCGACGACCGTGCCGCCCTCCTCGGCGACCGACGAAGCGTTCGCCGCAAGCGCGCTCGCCTGCCGCGCGTTCTCCGCGTTCTGGTGGACGGTCGACGTCAGTTGCCCCACGCTCGTCGCGGTGCGTTCGAGCGCGACCGCCTGCTGCTCGGTGCGCTGAGACAGATCGAGATTGCCCATCGCGATCTCGCCCGCCGCCGACGCGATCGCCTCGGCGCTCGCCGAAATCTCGCGCACGGTGCCGGCCAAGCCCTCCTGCATGTCGCGCAGCGCGTGCAGCATGCTGTCGCGATCGCGCGTGTCGAGCCGGATCGCGTTCGACAAATCGCCGCGCGAGATGCTGACCGCGATCTCCTTCGCATACGCGGGCTCGCCGCCCAGCTGCGCGCCGAGCCTGCGCACGACCCACGCGGCGATCGCGAACGCGAGCACGACGAGCGCGGCCGTCATCGCGGCGAGCATCGCGAACGACTCGCGATAGATCGCGCCCGACGCGTCGAGGGTCGCCTTCGACGCGTCGCCGCGCGCGTCGACGAGCGCGTCGACGAGCTTCTCGAGCTTGCCCGTCTCGACGAGCAGCGATACGTCCTGCGAGCCGACCTGCCAGCTCATCTGCGACAGGTCGAGCGGCTGCTCGCGCACGAGCTTCACGAAGTCGCGCAGATGCCCGCTCCACGCGGCGACGGCCGTGCCGAACGCCTTGAGCCGCGCGGCGGCGTCGGCCGCGCCGTCCGCGTGCCGCTGCAGCGTCGCGAGATCGTTGCCGATCGCGGCGAGCCCCTTGTCGATGTCCGCGCCGAGCTCGTCGCGCTCCTTCGCGGTCGTCGCGGTGATCAGCATCTTCTGCGCACGGCTCGCGCGCAGCACCGACGCGCGCACTTCCTCGGCCGCGCGACTCGCGACGTGCCCCTGCTCGTACACCGACTTGATCGAGCTGTTGAGCCGGCTGATCTGCGCGAGCGAGAACAGGCCGACGGCGAGCGTGCCCGCGAGCAGCACGGCGAACGCCGCGCGCAGCGTCGCCTTCACCGACCACGCGCGGCGCGCGCGACGCGGCCTGCCGGGCCCGGGCGCGCGCCTCGGGCTCCCGGCCGGGTCGTCGGGCAGGAATTGCTTGCCGTGCAGCGATACTCCTTTCATTGATGGGTCCCCGTTCTGATGCTGCAGCCGAAAAGGCGGTTTCGGCATGACCGTCGGCGCTCGCGCGGTACGTCTCGCCGGAATCTACGGCAGGCGCTTTTTTTTCTTGAGTGGGGTGAAACCCGCCGTTTCACGCACGACGCACGGCGGGCGGCGGCGCAAACGCTAAACACGCGCAGACGCGCAAAATCACGCAACAGTCGGCGTCAGAGTTGTCCGATTCGCGACAAAAGTTGGCCGGACATTGCCGACTCGCCACTTTAGACTTCGTTGACGCATCAAAGAAAAACAGTGTCGTGCCCTTTCAAGCACGCAGCGCCCCTTCCGAGACACTCGCATTCCTATGGAAACCAGCCTCGACAACCGCCCGTCCGTTGCCCGCCCCGCCGCGCCGCCCGCACCGACCACCGCCTCGCGCACCATCTATCCGGTGCTCGGCGCGATCAGCTTCTCGCATCTGCTCAACGACATGATCCAGTCGCTGATCCTCGCGATCTATCCGATGCTGAAGTCGGAATTCGCGCTGTCGTTCGCGCAGATCGGCCTCATCACGCTCACTTACCAGATCACCGCGTCGCTCCTGCAGCCGGTGATCGGCCTCTATACCGACAGGCGTCCGCAGCCGTACTCGCTGCCCGTCGGCATGGGCTTCACGCTCACGGGCCTGCTGCTGATGTCGTTCGCGCCGACGTTCCCGCTCCTGCTCGTCGCGGCGGCGCTTGTCGGCTGCGGCTCGTCGGTGTTTCACCCCGAATCGTCGCGTGTCGCGCGCATGGCGTCGGGCGGCCAGCACGGGCTCGCGCAGTCGCTGTTCCAGGTCGGCGGCAACGCCGGCTCGTCGCTCGGGCCGCTCCTCGCCGCGCTGATCGTGATCCCGCACGGCCAGCGCAGCATCGCATGGTTCTCCGTCGCGGCGCTCGTCGCGATTCTGGTGCTCGTGCAGATCGGCCGCTGGTATCAGCGCCATCCGGCCGCGAAGAAGAAGGCCGCGCGCATCGCGCATCCGACGCTGTCGCGCCGGCAGGTCATGCTCGCGCTCGGCGTGCTCGTGCTGCTCGTGTTCTCGAAGTACTTCTATCTCGCGAGCATCAACAGCTATTTCACGTTCTATCTGATCGACAAGTTCCATCTGTCGGTGCAGGCCGCGCAGATCCATCTGTTCGTGTTCCTCGCGGCCGTCGCGGCGGGCACGATCGTCGGCGGGCCGATCGGCGACCGGATCGGGCGCAAGTACGTGATCTGGACGTCGATCCTCGGCGTCGCGCCGTTCACGCTGCTGCTGCCGTACGCGAATCTCTTCTGGACGACGGTGCTCACCATCGTGATCGGCGTCGTGCTCGCATCGGCGTTCGCGGCGATCATCGTCTACGGGCAGGAGCTGATTCCGGGCAAGGTCGGCACGGTCGCGGGCCTCTTCTTCGGCCTGTCGTTCGGCCTCGGCGGCGTCGGCGCGGCGGTGCTCGGCCAGCTCGCCGACGCGACGAACATCGCGTTCGTCTACAAGGTTTGCTCGTTCCTGCCGCTCATCGGCGTGCTGACGGTGTTCCTGCCGAATCTCGAAAGCAAGGGGAAGCTCGGGAAGCAGGCGGCCTGACGGATCGGCCCGACTAGGGAAATCGCCCGCGACGGAGGCGATCGGCGGGCGGTTGCGAAGGTGCGCGCGGAGCGACGGCCGCCAAGTTGGCGGCGCGCGGTCGTCTGAGTCGTCTGAGTCGTCTGAGTCGTCTGAGTCGTCTGAGTCGTCTGAGTCGGTCGGCGGCGAATCGGCGTCGAATCCACGTCGATTCGCGCACACCTCTGGGCTCGGCTCGGCTCGGCTCGGCTCGGCTCGGCTCGGCTCGGCTCGGCTCGGCTCGGCTCGGCTCGGCGGATGATGTGCGATTCACGCGCCAATTCAACCGAGCGTTGCGAAACCTGCGTTGCGGCAGCGGCGGCCGACGCCGATCGAGTCGGATCGAGTCGGGTCGGGTCGGGTCGGGTCGAGTCGAAACGACCGCCGCGCGGCGCCCCAGACGCGACGAAAAAGCGCCGCCGCGAGCGGCCCGACATCGCCCTACCCCCGCTGCTCGCGCGGGTAGACCGAGCCGCCGCCGCGCGGCGAGCAGCGGCGAGCAGCGCCAAGTAGCGGCGCGCCGCCTTCGCCTTCGAATCAGGCCGCCTTCGCGTGCGCGGCGAGAAACCGCTTCAGAATGCCCGACGAATACGTGCCGGCGATATCGGTCAGGAACGTCGTGAACGACGCGCTCGCGTGATCGTCGGCGGTGTCGGAAATCGTCCGGACGATCGCGCACGGCACGCCGTACTCGTGGCATACCTGCGCGAGGGCCGCGCCTTCCATCTCCACGGCCAGGGCGTCCGGCAGCGCGTCGCGCAACGCGGTCACTTCGCGCTCGCTCGACACGAAGCGGTCGCCGCTGACGATGAGCCCCTCGCGCACGCGCGCGCCGCGCAGCCGGAAGCGCGCGTTCAGCGCTCCGCCCTCGTCCTCGACGAAGCGCGCGCACGCGGCCTTCAACTGCGACGCGAGCGCGGCGTCCGCGGAAAAGCGCGTGCGCCCGAGCAGCGGCACCTCGAAGCGCGGAAAGAGCGGCGACGCGTCGAGATCGTGCTGCAACAGCGCATCCGCGACGACGACGTCGCCGACGCTCACGTCGCTCGCGACGCCGCCCGCGACGCCCGTGAACACGACCGCGCGCACGTCGAAGCGATGAATGAGCGCGCTCGCCGTCGCGGCGGCCGCGACCTTGCCGATCCGCGCGAGCGTGACGACGCATCGCACGCCGTACGCGACGCCGGCGTGGTAATCGCGCTGGCCGAGCGTGACCGTGTCGACAGGCCCCTCGTCGCGCATCGCGGCGACGAGGTCGCCCAGCTCCTCGGGCAGCGCGGCGAGAATGCCGAGCGGCCGGCTCGAAAACGTCTGCTGATTCATTCGACCGCCTGCAGTTTCGCGACCGCGAGCGCGAGCCACTTCTCGCCGTGCCGCTTGAATTTGACTTGCGCCTTCGCGTCGGTGCCGCTGCCTTCGAGCGCCGTCACGGTGCCTTCGCCGAATTTCGTGTGGAACACCTGCTGACCGATCCGCAAGCCGTTCTCGGCCTCGCGCTGCTGGTTCGCGAACGCGGGCAGCGGCGCGGACACCGCCGCGTCGACGACGCTCTCTCGCGCGCCCCCGCCCGGCCGCCCGAACCAGTCGCGCCCCCAGCCGGCGTTGTCCGATCGGCCGCCCCAGCGGGCGCCCGCCTCGACCTTCGGCGTAAGCCACTTGAGCACGTGCTGCGGCAGCTCGTCGAAGAAGCGCGAGCGGATGTTGTAGCGGGTCTGGCCGTGCAGCATCCGGCTCTGCGCGAACGACAGGTAGAGGCGCTCCTTCGCGCGCGTGATCGCGACGTACATCAGCCGGCGCTCTTCCTCGAGGCCGTCGGATTCGATCGCGCTGTTTTCGTGCGGGAAAAGCCCCTCTTCGAGCCCGGTGATGAACACCGCGGTGAACTCGAGCCCCTTCGCCGCGTGAACCGTCATCAGTTGCACCGCGTCCTGGCCCGCCTGCGCCTGATTGTCGCCCGCCTCGAGCGACGCGTGCGACAGAAAGCCCGCGAGCGGCGTCATCGCATCGGGGTTCTGCGCGGGATCGGCGAGATTCGCGGGCGCGAGCACCGCGTCGGACGGATCGGCGTCGCCCGCGGCGAGCTCGGGCGCCGCGCTCGCGCGGGCGTGCAGCGGAATCGAGCGGGCGGGCGTGTCGAGCCCGTAGCCTTCCTCGGAGACGAACGCGGTGGCCGCGTTCACCAGTTCCTGCAAGTTCTCGAGGCGATCCTGCCCTTCGCGCTCGCCTTGATAGAAATCGGCGAGGCCGCTCGCGCGAACGACGTACTCGACCGTCTCGGGCAGGCTCATCTGCGCCGTTTCGGCGCGCATCTTCGCGATCAGGTTCGCGAACGCGGAAAGGCTCGAGCCCGCCTTGCCCGCCACGTACGGGATCGCGGCCGCCATCGCGCAGTCGTACAGGCGCGCGGCGTCGGCGAGCTGCTCGATCGAGCGCGCGCCGATCCCGCGCGTCGGGAAATTGACGACGCGCGCGAACGCGGTGTCGTCGTTCGGATTGTCGATGAGCCGCAGATACGCGAGCGCGTGCTTCACTTCCTGGCGCTCGAAGAAGCGCAGGCCGCCGTACACGCGATACGGGATGCCCGCCGTCATCAGCGTGTGCTCGATCGAGCGCGACTGCGCGTTGCTCCGGTACAGCACCGCGACCTCGCTGCGCGCGAGCCCCGAGTTCACGAGCGAGCGGATCTCCTCGACGATCCACGCCGCTTCCTGCGCGTCGGTGGCCGCTTCGTAGACGCGCACCGGCTCGCCGTGGCCCGCGTCGGTGCGCAGGTTCTTGCCGAGCCGGTGCGCGTTGTTCGCGATCAGATGGTTCGCCGCGTCGAGGATGTTGCCGTGCGACCGGTAGTTCTGCTCGAGCTTGATCAGGTTGCGCACGCGGAACTCGTTCTCGAAGTCGCGCATGTTGCCGACGTTCGCGCCGCGGAACGCGTAGATCGACTGGTCGTCGTCGCCGACCGCGAAGATCGCGTTGTGGCCGCCCGCGAGGAGCTTGAGCCACGCGTACTGCAGCTTGTTCGTGTCCTGGAACTCGTCGACGAGGATGTGCTTGAAGCGCGCCTGATAATGCGCGCGCAACGGCGGGTTGTGCGCGAGCAGCTCGTAGCAGCGCAAGAGCAGCTCGGGGAAATCGACGACGCCCTCGCGCTGGCACTGCTGCTCGTACGCCTGATACAGCTCGACGAACTTGCGGTTGAAGTGGTCGGTCGCGTCGACCTTGTCCGGGCGCAGCCCCTGCTCCTTCGCGTTGTTGATGAAGTACTGGACGTTCTTCGGCGGATACTTCTCGTCGTCGACGTTCGCCGCCTTCATCAGCCGCTTGATCGCGGACAACTGGTCGGCGGTATCAAGGATCTGGAAAGTCTGCGGCAGACCGGCGTCGCGCCAGTGCGTGCGCAGCATCCGGTTGCAAAGGCCGTGGAACGTGCCGATCCACATGCCGCGCGTGTCGATCGGCATCATCGCGGACAGGCGCGCCATCATCTCGCGCGCGGCCTTGTTCGTGAACGTGACGGCGAGCACGGTGGGCGGCGACGCATAGCCCTGCTGGATCAGCCACGCGATCCGCGTGATGAGCACGCGGGTCTTGCCGCTGCCCGCCCCGGCGAGGATCAGCGCCGGCTCGTTGGGCAGCGTAACGGCGGCGAGTTGTTCGGGGTTCAGGTTCGCGAGCAGATCGGGCATGGAGAAAAAGCGGTCGAGCGGGTGGACGCGGGCCCGACATTATAAATCGCGCGCGGCCCGCGCCGCCCGGCGGATGCGCATCCATTTATAATTGATGGTTTCCGCATCAATCACCCCATCTTTCGGCGAATTTCCTACCATGAGCGACACCACGCTTGCGAAGAGTTTCGAGCCCCACACCATCGAATCCCAATGGGGGCCGGAATGGGAAAAGCGCGGCTATGCCACCCCTGCGCTCGACCCGAGCCGGCCTGATTTCTCGATCCAGTTGCCGCCGCCCAACGTGACGGGCACGCTGCACATGGGCCACGCGTTCAATCAGACGATCATGGACGGGCTCGTGCGCTACCACCGGATGCTCGGCCACAACACGCTGTGGGTGCCCGGCACCGACCATGCCGGCATCGCGACGCAGATCGTCGTCGAGCGCCAGCTCGACGCACAAGGCGTGTCGCGCCACGATCTCGGCCGCGAGAAGTTCGTCGAGCGCGTATGGGAATGGAAGGAGCAATCCGGCTCGACGATCACGCGGCAGGTTCGCCGGATCGGCGCGTCGCCCGACTGGTCGCGCGAATACTTCACGATGAACGACAAGATGTCCGACGTCGTGCGCGAAGTGTTCGTGCGCCTCTACGAACAAGGTCTCATCTATCGCGGCAAGCGCCTCGTCAACTGGGACCCCGTGCTGCTCACCGCCGTGTCCGATCTCGAAGTCGCGAGCGAAGAGGAAAACGGCCATCTGTGGCACATCCGGTACCCGCTCGCGCACGGCTCGGGCCACCTGACCGTCGCGACGACGCGCCCCGAGACGATGCTCGGCGACGTCGCGGTGATGGTCCATCCGGAAGACGAGCGCTACCGGCACCTGATCGGCCAGCACGTGAAGCTGCCGCTTTGCGGGCGCGAGATTCCGATCATCGCCGACGACTACGTCGACCGCGAATTCGGCACGGGCGTCGTGAAAGTCACGCCCGCGCACGACTTCAACGACTACCAGGTCGGCCTGCGCCACAAGCTCGAGCCGATCGAGATCCTCACGCTCGACGCGAAGATCAACGACAACGCGCCCGCGCCCTACCGCGGCCTCGACCGCTTCGACGCGCGCCGCGCGATCGTCGACGAGCTCGACGCGCAAGGCCTGCTCGAATCGGTGAAGCCGCACAAGCTGATGGTGCCGCGCGGCGACCGCACGGGCGTCGTGATCGAGCCGATGCTCACCGATCAGTGGTTCGTCGCGATGACCAAGCCCGCGCCGGAAGGCACGTTCCATCCGGGCAAGTCGATCACCGAGGTGTCGCTCGACGTCGTGCGCGGCGGCCAGATCAAGTTCGTGCCGGAGAACTGGACGAGCACCTACTACCAGTGGCTCGAGAACATCCAGGACTGGTGCATCTCGCGCCAGCTGTGGTGGGGCCATCAGATTCCCGCGTGGTACGGCGAGAACGGCGAGATCTTCGTCGCGCGCAGCGAGGACGACGCGCGCGCGCAGGCCGCCGCGAAGGGCTACACGGGCGCGCTCGAGCGCGACGCCGACGTGCTCGACACGTGGTTCTCGTCGGCGCTCGTGCCGTTCTCGTCGCTCGGCTGGCCGAACGACACGCCGGAACTGCAGCACTTCCTGCCGTCGTCGGTGCTCGTGACGGGCTTCGACATCATCTTCTTCTGGGTCGCCCGGATGGTGATGATGACGACGCACTTCACCGGCAAGGTGCCGTTCGACACGGTGTACGTGCACGGCCTCGTGCGCGACGCCGAGGGCCAGAAGATGTCGAAGAGCAAGGGCAACACGCTCGACCCGATCGACATCGTCGACGGCATCGCGCTCGACGCGCTCGTCGCGAAACGCACGACGGGCCTGATGAATCCGAAGCAGGCCGCCACGATCGAGAAAAAGACGCGCAAGGAATTCCCGGAAGGCATCCCCGCGTTCGGCGCCGACGCGCTGCGCTTCACGATGGCGTCGATGGCGACGCTCGGGCGCAACGTGAACTTCGATCTCGCGCGCTGCGAAGGCTATCGCAACTTCTGCAACAAGCTATGGAACGCGACGCGCTTCGTGCTGATGAACTGCGAAGGCCACGACTGCGGCTTCGACAAGCCGCAAACCTGCGGCGCGGGCGACTGCGGCCCGGGCGGCTATCTCGACTTCTCCGCGGCCGACCGCTGGATCGTATCGCTGCTGCAGCGCGTCGAGGCGGACATCGCGAAGGGCTTCGCCGACTACCGCTTCGACAACATCGCGAACGCGATCTACAAGTTCGTCTGGGACGAGTACTGCGACTGGTATCTCGAGCTCGCGAAGGTGCAGATCCAGAACGGCACGCCCGAGCAGCAGCGCGCGACGCGCCGCACGCTTTTGCGCGTGCTCGAGACGGTGCTGCGTCTCGCGCACCCGATCATCCCGTTCATCACCGAGGCGCTTTGGCAGAAGGTCGCGCCGCTCGCCGGCCGCCATCCGGCGGGCACCGCGCCAGGCGAAGCGTCGCTGATGGTGCAGGCGTATCCGATCGCCGAGCCGAAGAAGCTCGACGAGGCGGCCGAACAGTGGGCGGCCGAACTGAAGGCGGTGGTCGATGCATGTCGTAATCTGCGTGGCGAGATGAACTTGTCTCCGGCCACCAAAGTGCCGCTCCTCGCGGCCGGCGACGCCGCGCAGTTGCAGGCGTTCGCACCGTACGTGCAGGCGCTCGCGCGCCTGTCCGAAGTGCGCGTGCTCGCAAGCGAAGCGGCGCTCGACGCGGACGCGCACGGCGCGCCGATCGCGATCGTCGGCGACAACAAGCTGGTGCTGAAGGTCGAGATCGACATCGCGGCGGAACGCGAGCGCCTGTCGAAGGAGATCGCGCGCCTGGAAGGCGAAGTCGTGAAGTGCAACGCGAAGCTCGGCAACGAGGCGTTCGTCGCGAAAGCGCCGCCCGCAGTGGTCGAACAGGAGCAAAAGCGGCTCGCGGAGTTTCAGAATACGTTGACGAAACTCGGCGCGCAGCTCGCCCGGCTGCCGGCGTAACAATCCGTAAGGAATCTTGCGTTCACTATAATGCTGCAATCACCATTCGATTCGACCGAATCGATACGAGGAGCAAGGGTTCAATCATGTTGAAAGTCACCAAGGCGGTCTTCCCGGTCGCGGGCCTGGGCACGCGGTTCCTGCCCGCTACCAAGGCGAGCCCGAAGGAAATGCTGCCCGTCGTCGACAAACCGTTGATCCAGTACGCGGTGGAAGAAGCGATTGCAGCGGGCATCACCGAGATGATCTTCGTGACGGGCCGCAGCAAGCGCGCAATCGAGGACCATTTCGACAAGTCGTATGAGATCGAAGCGGAGCTCGAGGCGCGCGGCAAGGAAAAGCTGCTCGACCTCGTGCGCAACATCAAGCCGAGCCACGTCGATTGCTTCTACGTGCGCCAGCCCGAAGCGCTCGGCCTCGGCCACGCGGTGCTGTGCGCGGAGAAGCTCGTCGCGGACAACCCGTTCGCGGTGATCCTCGCCGACGACTTGCTCGACGGCGAGCCGCCCGTGATGAAGCAGATGGTCGACGTGTTCGACCACTATCACAGCTCGGTGATCGGCGTCGAGGAGATCCCGCCCGAGGACACAAAGTCCTACGGGATCGTCGACGGCAAGGAATGGGAAGACTCGATCATCAAGATGTCGGCGATCGTCGAGAAGCCCGCGCCCGAAGTCGCGCCGTCCAATCTCGGCGTCGTCGGCCGCTACGTGCTGAAGCCGCGGATCTTCGATCATCTGCGCGCGCTCAAGCCCGGCGCGGGCGGCGAGCTGCAGCTGACGGACGCGATCCAGGCGCTTCTCGCGGACGAACAGGTGCTCGCGTACAAGTATCGCGGCACCCGCTTCGATTGCGGCAGCAAGCTCGGCTATCTGAAGGCGACGGTCGAGTTCGCGCTCCGTCACCCCGAGGTGAAGACCGAGTTCGAAGCCTATCTGCGCTCGCGCAGCGAAACCCGGCAGCCGTAACCCCGGTCAGGCACGGCGGGCGGCCACGTGCGCCGTCGCCGCGCTTCACGCGCCGCGCGCCCCGCTGCCGCTCAGTTCGAGCGGGCGGGCTTCACCGATACGACGCCGGGAAGCGCGCTCGCGTCGGCCTTCTTCGTTTCCACGAGCCACCCATTTCCGTCCGCAAACGGCACGCGCGCAAGCGCGCTGCGCACGAGCACGGGCGCCGCCTGCAGCGCATCGGGGCGACGGTCCTGCACGGCCGCCGACACGCGATACGCGTCGCGGCCGCTACTGCGCTCGACGAAGCGCAGCGTCAGCACGTGCCGGTAGACCGTGCCCGCGAACGGCAGCCCGAACGGCGCGGGCCCGTCGACCGCGACGCACGCCGGCTGCTGCGCGCCGCCGCAGCCCGGCATCGTCAGCGCGACGGACGCCGGCTGCGTCGCATAGGCGATCGACACGCGGTAGCGCGCCTGCGCGTCGGCCGCTTCGTCGAAGCCGCGCTGCGCGAGCTCGCGGCGCACGAGCGCCTCCACTTGCCCGTAGTCGGCGTTGTCGGCCTGCGCGGCCGTGCGCGCGAAATCGTAGGTCCGCGCGCCCGCGAGCGCATCGGGTGCGCCCGATGCGCTGACGCCCGTCGTCACCGACGCGCATCCGGACAACAACGCCACCGCCAGCGCCGCCCCCGCCCACAAGATTTTCATAGCTTCTCCCATATCGCTGTTCGCCCCCGTCCTAGCCATTCGCTCGTGCGCGGGCCCCACCCGCGCCGGACGATCGAATCCTGCCGGCGTCACGCTGACGGCTCGTCGAGCGTCGGCAGCGACACCGTGATCGCCGTGCCCACGCCCAGCGTGCTGTCCACGCCGACGCAGCCGCCATGGCGCACGACCACGGTCTTGACGAACGCCATCCCGAGCCCGGACCCGGCGACTTCCGGCCGCTCGTTCGTGTGAAACCGCTTGAAGCGCTCGAACAGATGCCGCTGATCCTCCGGCGAAATGCCGTAGCCCTGATCGCGGATCGTGCAATGCATGCGCTTCGTGCCCGGCTCGACCGATAGCGTACACGTGATCACCGTGTCCGTCGGGCTGTATTTAACCGCATTGTTCAACAGATTCACGAGCGCGCGGGTCATCAGCGAGCGGTCGGCGCCGATCCAGCACGGCTCGTCGCCAAGCGACGTGTCGATGCGAATCCGCTTCGCCTGCGCCTGCGGCCACACTTCGTCGCTCGCGTCGATCAGCAGATCGGCGAAGCTCACCGCCTCGAGCTGATACGTCTGCGACTCCGCGCGCGCGAGCTGCACGAACTCGTCGGCGAGCATCAGCGCGCGCTGCGCGTAGCGCTCGATCCGCCCGAGCAGCCCGCGCGTGTGCTCGGATTCGGCCCGCTGCCGCTCGATCTCGACGAGCGCGAGGATCGACGACTGCGGCGAGCGCATGTCGTGCGACAGCAGATGCAGCGCCTCCTCGCGCTGCCGCTCGGCCGCGTGCAGCGCGGTCACGTCGACGAGGCTCGCGATCCAGCCCGTCACGCTGCCCTGCGCGTTCGTGCACGGCGCGTAGCGTAACAGATGATCGAGGCCGCTCAGGTCGCGAACTTCGATGCCGCGCTCCATCACGTCGTTCGCGTAGTCGCGCGTCGGATCGAGCGCGGCGGGCCAGTGCGCGCGAAGCTCGACGTCCTGCTCGGCGTTGCCGTCGACCGTCTTCGTGAACGACAGCTCGCCGAACGCGGCGCGCAGCGGCCGCCCTTCCGGCGCCGGCGCGTTCAGGCGCGCGCAGTAGCGCTTCGCCGCGTGGTTCGCGATCAGCACCGTGCCCGCGAGATCGGTGACGACGACGGGCTCCGGCATGCTGTCGAGGCTGTCCCAGACGAAGCGCTTCATGTCCTGCACGCGCTGCGCGGCCTGCGCCATCAGCGCCATCTGCCGCTCGAGCACGTCGCCGCCGAATTCGCTGCCCTCGCGCGGCGCCTCGGGCAGCAGGTGCGGCTCGTCGGCGAGCCGCTGCAGTTCGTAGCGCAGGTACGACATCGTCATCTCGAGGCGCCGCCAGTTCCAGATCGGGTAGGCCGCGATCAGCCCGAAGATCGCCGGCGCGGGCGACAGCCACAGCCGCGCCTCGTAGAGGAGCGCCGCGCTCGACGCGACCGCGAGCGCGGCAAGGCTCAGCGTGAGCAGCAGCGAGCGCCACGGCGACAGCATCAGGAAGCCGGCCAGCAGCACGACGAGCGGCAGCAGCGACGCGCTGAACACGAGCCAGCCGGAAACGGGCGAGATCGCGCGCCCCGTCATCAGCGTGTCGAGCACGTTCGCATGGATGTAGACGCCGGGCAGCGGACCGAACTCGCCCGAGATCGGCGTCGCGAAGCGGTCGTAGAGCCCCGACGCGGTCGCGCCGACGATCACGATCTTGCCGCGCAACTGCTCGGGATTCACGCGGCCCGCGAGCACGTCGACGAACGAGATCGCCGGATAGTTCTGCGACGCGCGGCTGAACGGAATGAAATAGCGCGCCTCGCCGCTGTCGTCCTGCGCGATGTCGTGCGCGCGCCGCGCGACGGACACGGGCTGCGCGAGCTTCAGCTGGCCGCTCTCGAGCGCGTGGAACACGGGCACCATCAGCTGCGGCCAGCGGTGCCGGCCGTCGCTCTCGAACAGCGCGACGCTGCGCACGATGCCGTCCGGGTCGACTTCGAGATTGATGTGGCCCGCGCCCGCGACGTGCTCCGCGAGCACCGGCACGGGCAGATTGACGGTGCGCGTGCCGTCGCTCTCCTCGGAACTCAGCAGCACCGGCAGGAACGTCGGCGCGAGGTCGAGCGACTTCGCGAGCGCCTTGTCGTCGGCGGAAGGCTCGGTAAACAGCACGTCGTAGACGACGGCCGCGGGATGCATCTTCGCGAGCGCGCCGAGGAACTCCGCATGCACGCTGCGCTGCCACGGCCAGCGGCCGAGCGTGTCGAGGCTGCGATTGTCGATCTCGACGATCGCGATGTTCGACTCGATCGGCACCTTGCGCAGCGTCAGCAAGCGGTCGTAGATGATCCGGTCGACGCTCGCCGTCATCCGGCCCGCGACGCCCCCGAGGATCACCGCGACCCCGAGGCAGCCGATCGCGATCCACTCGACGAGAAAGCGGCGGCCGAGCAGCCGCCGCCGTTGCGTGCGGTCGAATCTCATCCGCCGCCCATCAACGCGCGATCGTGAACGCGTTGACCGCGCTGGCCTTCTCGTAGAAACGGCCGCCTTCGTAGCGCTCCGCGATCACGGTCCAGTAGTAGTCGCCCGGCTTCAGGTTCGATACGACGATGCGCCCGCCCTGCGCGTCGACCTGGTCGACGATCGGGTTGCTCAGGTCCTTCGATCCCGACAGCACGAAGCGAAAGCGCGTCGGGCCGGCGGCCGGGCCGCCTTCCGTCGTCGACCAGCGGAACGCGTAGCCGCCGTCGGCGGGCGCCGCCGACGCATCGACGCCGAAGCGCCGCCGCTCGAACGCGTAGATGCGCGGCTGGCCTTCGAGGCCGTGCGAATCGATCGCCGAGATCCGGACGAAATAGGTGCCGTCCGGCACGTCCGCGAAAGCGGCGTGCGGCGTGTTCGCGCGCACTTCCTTGAAGAGATCGTACAGGCCCGCGTCGCGCGCGATCTGCACATGGTAGTTCTGCGCGCCGTCGAGCGGCACGAGATCGAACGCCACCCGCGGGTCGTCCTGGACCTTCGCCGGATTGACGAGCTGCGGCGCGCCGAGCAGCTCGATCGGGCTGCCGACGACGCCGCTCGCGCTCGTCACGTTGCCGAAGTTCGCGTGGACGAGCGTGTCGGTCGCGCGCTTCGCGCTCGGCGCGACGCCGACCGTGCCGTCGAGCACTTCGACCGTCGTCGACGCGCGGCCGTCCTTGTCGTAATTCACGCGAAAGCGGGTGCCGCGCACGCCGGCGACGACCGACGGCGAGCGGATCTGGAAGCGGTCGTCCTTCTTCTTCAGATGGGTGACTTCGCTGTCGACCGAGCCGCGGCGCAGATCGATCACGCGCTCGAGCGTGCCCGTCAGCACCGTGCGGCGCAGCGTCGCGAGGTCGATCTGGCTGTCGGGCGGCAGGCTCAGGTGGGTGCCGTCCGTGAGCTCGAGCGTGACGAATGCGTTCGCGCCCGTGCGCAGGCGATCGCCTTCCGTCAGCGTCGTGTCGACGGCGACGGGCGAGAACTGCGTCGAGCCGCGCCCCGCGCTCTCGACCGGCCCGTGCGCGGCGATCACGCGCGCCGACAGCCGCTCCTTGCGCAGCCGCGCTGCGGGCAGCTTCAACGCGATGCCCGGTTGCAGGTGCTTCGGCACCGGCACGTCGTTCAGTTGCGCGACGAGCGGCCAGTCGTCCGAGCCCTGCAGATAGCGGGCCGCGACGTCGTACAGCGTGTCGCCGTTGCGCGTCGTGTAGTCGACGGTCTGCCCGGACGGATTCTTCGTCTTCGACGGCTGCGCGGCGGCGTGCTGCGCCGCGAGAGCCGCTGCCGCGGCGCAGCACGCCGTCAGCACGTACTTCGTCACGATCCCGCTGGCACTCACTCGGCATCCCCCTGCATCACGCGCTCGAGGCGATAGCCGTAGCCGTAGATCGGCGCGAGGCGATAGCCGTTCTCCGGGCGCAGACCGAGCTTCGTGCGCAGCATCGAGATGTGCGTGTCCATCGTGCGCGACGGAATGTCGGTGGCCTGCTTCCATACGAGATCGAGAATGTGCGCGCGCGACAGCGGCCGGTCGAGGTGCTGGAACAACAGCAGCGCGAGCTCGAACTCCTTCTGCGTGAGGCTCACCGGCTTGTCGCCGACGTATGCCTGCTTCAGGTTCGCGTCGAACTTGTAGTTGTCGAACTCGCGGATCGACGACTCGGCGTTGACGGGATACGCGCGGCGCAGCAGCGAACCGATCCGCGCGCGCAGGATCGGACCGGACACGGGCTTCACGACGTAGTCGTCGGCGCCCGCGTTCAGGATCTGCGTGATGCCCGCCTCGTCGTCGCGGCTCGTCATGAAGATGATCGGCAGGCGATGCTCGACCTGGTTCGCCCGCACCCACTTCAATACTTCCTCGCCGGACATGTCCGGCACGTTCCAGTCGAGCACCAGCAAATCGAACGTCTCGCGCTGCAGCCGCTTCTTCAGCGCCTTGCCTTCCTTGAACGCATAGCACGTATGGCCTGCGGCCGTCAGCGTCTGACTGACAAAATCCGTCTGGGCCTGATCGTCATCCAGTACAGCAATTCTCATAGCACCCCGCAAAACGAAATCCATTCGGGCTCCCACGCCTGCCGGGCGGCGATGGGCAGGCCTGCACGAGCCCCCGATTCGCATCACTCGCCATTATCGGCCGAATGGTGAAGGTTGTCCGGCGCGCCTGCGCGTACCGGTATTCTATGTGATCGATGGCCCCATATCTCAAAAACGGGGCACGCCTGATCGGCGTTTTCATGATGGTAGTATGAAAACGGCCGGAGAAATGTGCGTATCGCCGCGTAATTATGTCAACGGCGACCGGATCGCACGCCGCGCCGCCGGCTTTGTGCCCGGCGGGCGCGGTGGTGAAAACGCCCGTCAGACCGGATCGGTCTCGAGAGCGTCACGTGCGACCGCGCGCGGCACGTGTTGCAATGCGTCATGCAGACTCGCCCGCACGTGCTCCCAGGCGGCGCCCGCGTAGTCCGGCTGACCGGCTGCCCACGCTTGCGCGAGGTCGAACACGCGCTCGACGGTCGCCGCGCAGCGTGTCAGGTCCGGCTGCGGACCGCCGAGCGCTTCGCGCATCCATTCGGCGAGCCACGGCATCTCGGCCGCGCTCGAATCCGCGTACGCTTCCAGCGCCGCGCGCGCGTGGCGGTCATGCTCGGGATCGAGCTCGACGCGCTGGATCGGCCGCCCCCGCTCGCGTGCCCTGCCGTTCGGCTCGAACGGTATCCGAATCGTTCCCGATCTGAACAGCATGACCTCCCCCTGTTTGCCGCAACGACACGCACGGGGCATGTCCTTCGCGATGCGTCCCGGCCGCGGCCGCCGTATCGCACGGCACGATTCCGCAGACGAGACTCGACAGCGCAGTATAGGCACCGCGCGGCGAAACTTGGTTTAAGGATTGTTAGACGGATGCGCCGCCCGAGGCCCGCCGGCGGCCGCCAGCCGCGCTCGCTCGGCCGGCGCGCGACGACATGCGACGACATGCGACGACGTGCGACGACGTGCGACGACATGCGACGAAGCGCGAAGAAAAATGCCGCGCCGGGCACGCCCGCGCGGCATCGGAACGACATGGCGTCGCGGCCGCGCGCGTCAGCGGCGGCGCATCAGGAAAACGAACGTCTTGTCCTGCGTCGTCGACGATTCGACGATCTCGTTGCCCGTCTGTTTCGCGAACGCGGCGAAGTCGCGCTGCGAGCCGGGATCGGTGGCGAGCACCTTCAGAATTTGGCCGCTTTCCATATCGGCGAGCGCTTTCTTCGCGCGCAGGATCGGCAGCGGGCAATTGAGCCCGCGCGCGTCCACTTCCTTGTGAATGAGCATCGGCTTTCGACCTTCGAATGGCGCGCCGTCGCGGCGCTGTCGGAACGACAGATTCTACCGCATGCGCCCCCGTCCGCATCCGCGCGCGAGCGAACGAGCGAACGACTATGCGCGCGGCGCACGGCGGCGGCGCGCGCGCCGGGCTACAGCTCGATCGCCCGCCCGGTCTGCAGCGACTCGCGCAACGCATGGCCGATTCGCGTCGCCTCGAGCGCATCCGCGAGCGTCGCGCCGCCCGAGCCGCCCTCGCCCCGCACCGCGGCGACGAACGCCTGCGCCTCGATCAGGAACGCTTCTTCGAAACGGTCGAAGAATGTCGGCGTGCAGGTGTTGCGGATGCCCGCCGCGTCGTAGATCTCGACGCGGTTCGCGCGCGGGTTGCGGCCGATCGCGAGCGCGCCCGCCGTGCCGATCACCTCCGAATGCGTGTCGTTGCCGTGCGCCATCGTGCGCGACGCGTAGAACATCGCGAGCCGGCCGCCTTCGAACTCGCAGATCGCCACGCCGTTGTCGACGTCGCCGCACGCGCGCAGCCCCTCGTGCAGCGCCACCGCGCCCGCCGCGTACGCGCGCGTCGCGCGCGGCGCGCCGAGCAGCCACCGCGCGACGTCGATGTCGTGCACCGTGCAGTCGAGGAAGATGCCGCCCGAGGTCGGCGCGAAGCGCACGAAGAAGCCTTCCGGATCGTTCCGGTCGCAGGTCTGCGAGCGCACGAGGAACGGCCGGCCGATCGCGCCCGCCGCGACGCGCGCGTACGCGTCGCGATAGCTCGGATCGAAGCGGCGCATGAAGCCGATCGTCGCGACGAGATGCGGCCGCGCGCGCGCCTCGGCGAGCACCCGTTCGCACTCGGCGAGATCGAGCGACAGCGGCTTCTCGCAGAACACGTGCTTGCCCGCGGCGAGCGCCGCGACGATCTGGTCCGCGTGCAACGCCGACGGCGTGACGAGCCACAGCGCATCGAGCCCCGGATCGGCCGCGAGCGCGTCGAAATCCTCGTAGACGCGCGGCACGCCGAGCGCGTCGCGCGCCCACGCGCATTCGTCGGCGATAGGGCTGCACGCGGCCGCGAGCTCAGCGCCCGCGACGCGGCGCGCGAGGTTCTCCGCATGGCGCCGGCCGAGCCGGCCGAGCCCCGCGATGCCGATGCGCACGCGCGCGGCGCTGCGGCTGACTGTCATCGCGCCGCTCCTTCAGGCCGCCGTTTCGCCGAGCTTCACGGCGCGCCCTTCGCGCCACGACAGCGTCGCCGCCTCGGCGAGCTCGAGCGCCTTCACGCCGTCGGCGACCGTCGTGCGCACGGGCTCGCCGTTCGTCACCGCCGCGAAGAAATGCTCGATCTCGCGCGCGTACGCGGCGCGGTAGCGTTCGAGGAAGAACGCCTCGGGCAGATCGGTCGACACCGCCTTCGCCGAATAGCCCGTCACCTCGGTCGGCCGCAGGTTGCCCGCCTGCAGCATCCCGTCGCTGCCGAGCACCTCGAAGCGCTGGTCGTAGCCGTACGCGGCGCGGCGCGACGTGTTGATCTGGCAAAGCCGGCCGCGCTTCGTGCGGATCGTGACCGCGGTCGAATCGATGTCGCCCGCGTCGGCGATCGCCGGATCGGTCAGGCAGCTGCCCGTCGCGTGCAGCGTGTCGGCGTCGTCGCCCAAGATCCAGCGGAAGATGTCGAAATCGTGGATCAGCATGTCCTTGAAGATCCCGCCCGAGCGCCTGATGTAATCGACGCCCGGCGCGCCCGGATCGCGGCTCGTCACGACGAGCATCTCCGGCGTGCCGATCTCGCCCGCGTCGATGCGGCGCTTCGCCGCCTCGAAGGTCGGATCGAAGCGGCGCTGGAAGCCGATCATGCAGACGACGTTCGCGTGCGCGACGGCCGCCTCGCACGCGCGCGCCCGCGCGAGCGTCAGGTCCACGGGCTTCTCGCAGAACACGTGCTTGCCCGCGCGCGCGGAGCCCGCGATCAGGTCGGCGTGCGTGTCGGTGCTCGAGCAGATCACCGTTGCGCCGACCGACGCGTCGCCAAGCGCGCCGTCGACGTCGGCAACCCGCGCGCCGTGCTGCGCGGCGAGCGCGGCCGCCGCGTCGCGGTTCACGTCGACCACGTACTTCAGGCGCACGCCGGGCCGGCGCGCGAGATTGCCCGCGTGGATGCGGCCGATCCGCCCCGCGCCGAACACGGCGACGTCGATCGTCGGCGCTGCGATCGTCCGTGCTGCATTAGTCATCGTATCCTCCAGTGTCCTTGACTTCCTCGACGTTCAATTCCAGCCGGTACGCGAGCGCGATGAAAAGCGCCTGGCACAGGCAGATCGTGCTTGTCAGCGAGCGGAACGCGAACGCGCTGCCCTCCTTCACGAGCAAATGGGCGCTCGCGTCGCGCGCGAGCGGCGACAGGCGGCTGTCGGTGATGACGAGCGTCTGCGCATGGTTGTGGCGCGCGGCGCGCAGGCAGTACTGCGTTTCCTTGCCGTACGGCGCGAAGCTGATCGCGATCACGACGTCGCCCTTCTTCACGCTGCGGATCTGCTCGCGGTACATGCCGCCGAGGCCGGACACGAGGTGCACGCGCTTGGCCGTGTGCTGCAGCGCATACACGATGTAGCTCGCGACCGGGAACGACCGGCGCACGCCGACCACGTAAATGTTCTCGGCGCGCTCGAGCATCGTGACGGCCGCGTCGAACTGGTCGTCGTCGAGGCCCGCCGCGAGCTCGTCGAGCCCCGCGCGCGACGCGTCGATGAACTGCCGCGCGACCGCGCCGCCCGTCATCGGGCCCGCCTTGCCGTCGATCAGGTTGCGGATTCGCTGCTGGTAGCTCTGCACGCTCGGGTTCTGGCCCGTGTACGCGTCCTTGAACACGGCCTGCAGATCGGAGAAGCCGGAGAAGCCGAAGCGCTGCGCGAAGCGCACGACGGCGGACGGATGCACGCCGCAGCGCTCGGCGATGTCGCCCGTGCGATCCATCATCACGCTCGAGCGGTGCTCGTCGATATACGAGGCGATGCTCTTCAGCTGGCGCGGCAGCGCGTCGTACGCGTCGGCGATCCGCTGCAGGAGCTCGTCGACGGCGGGCGTCTCCGGTTGTGTCGTGTCGTCCATGTCCGTTCCGGCCGGCGGGCGCTGCTCCGCGCCGCGCATCGCGCGCGGCGCGACAGGCAGCCGGCGCCTTGTCTTGTCGTGAACCGAGTATAGGCACTTCGGATGCAAAATGGAACAAATTTTCCATCAAGCAAATTAATAAACTTTTCTTTGCAATCGGCCGCGAGTTGACCTAACCTTGCTCGTGAACGCGGCCCGAGCGGCGTTCGCCCGATAACGACACACAGAGAAAGGTGGAGACATGAGACTTTGCACCGGCAAGGCCGTCCTGCGCGCGTGCGTCGCCGCGATCGCCGTCGCGGCGGGCGCGCTCGCCGCGGCCCCGGCCGCCCACGCGGCGGACGCCCGGTTCGTGCTGATCAGCCACGCGCCGGATTCCGATTCGTGGTGGAACACGATCAAGAACGCGATCAAGCAGGCGGACGAGGACTTCAACGTCACGACCGACTACCGCAATCCGCCGAACGGCGACATCGCCGACATGGCGCGCCTGGTCGAACAATCGGCCGCGCGCGACTACGACGGCGTGATCACGACGATCGCCGACTACGACGTGCTGAAGAACTCGATCAAGAAGGTCGCCGCGAAGAAGATCCCGCTCGTGACGATCAACTCCGGCACCGAGGAGCAGAGCGCGCAACTGGGCGCGATCATGCACGTCGGCCAGCCCGAGTACGTCGCGGGCCGCGCGGCGGGCGAAAAGGCGAAGGCCGCGGGCGTGAAGCGCTTCGTCTGCGTGAACCACATCGCGACCAACAGCGTGTCGTTCGACCGCTGCCGCGGCTTCGCGGACGCGATCGGCGCCGACTACAAGCGCTCGACGATCGACTCCGGCCAGGACCCGACCGAAATCCAGTCGAAGGTGAGCGCCTATCTGCGCAACCATCCGGACACGCAGGCGATCCTCACGCTCGGCCCGGTGCCCGCCGCGGCGACGCTGAAGGCGGTCCAGCAGATGGGCCTCGCGAACAAGCTGTTCTTCGCGACGTTCGATTTCTCCGACGACATCGCGAAGGCGATCCAGAGCGGCGCGATCAAGTTCGCGATCGACCAGCAGCCGTACCTGCAGGGCTACATCCCGGTCGCCGTGCTCGCGATCGCCAAGCAGAACAAGACGGCCGATCCCGCGAAGATCCGCCAGATCCTCGAGGCGAACCCGAAGTTCCAGGCGCGGCTTTCGACTTACGGGCTGCAGCCGTCGTACGGGCCGAAGAACATCCGCTCGGGCCCGGGCTTCATCACGAAGGAAAACATCGACAAGGTGCTCAAGTACGCGGGCCAGTACCGCTAACGTCCATCGCATCGAGTCGTACGACGCGCGGCGCTCGCCCGCGCGCTTTACCGGCGAAGCGGGGCCGAACGCGCCGAGCGCCGGGCATCAAGGAGACATCATGGGTGTAGTCGGCAAGCACATGTCAGCGCATGCACACGAGAAGCCGCAGCCGGGCGCCGCGTCCGACGAGCGGCTGCGCGGCGAGGCGTGGTTCCAGCGCTTTCTCAATCGCCCCGAGTTCGCCGCGATTTCCGGCGCCGCGCTCGTGTTCGCGGTGTTCGCGTTCGGCGCGGGCGGCTCCGGGATGTTCAATCTCGACGGCATCATGAACTGGTCGCAGGTCGCGGCCTACCTCGGCATTCTCGCCGTCGGCGCGTGCCTGCTGATGGTCGCGGGCGAGTTCGACCTGTCGATCGGCTCGATGATCGGCTTCGCCGGGATGATGGTCGCGATTCCGACCGTCTACTTCCACTGGCCGATCTGGCTCGCGGTGCTGTTCGCGTTCGCGGGCTCGATGGCGCTCGGCGCGCTGAACGGCTATCTCGTGATGCGCACGAAGCTGCCTTCGTTCATCGTCACGCTCGCGTTCCTGTTCATCCTGCGCGGCTTGACGCTCGCGCTCTCGATCATGTTCGCCGACCGCACGATCGTCTCGGGCCTCGGCGACTACGCGCATGCGGACCCCGTCGTGCACCTGATGTTCCAGGGCGTCGCGTTCCACGACCTGTTCCGCTGGCTCGCGCACGCAGGCGTCGGCCAGGTGCTCGACAACGGCGAGCCGCTCGTGCCCGGCGTGCCGAAGGTGCTGCTGTGGTGGTTCGCCGTCACCGCGATCGGCGCGTTCGTGCTCGCGAAGACGCGCTACGGCAACTGGATACTCGCGTCGGGCGGCGACGCGCACGCGGCGAAGAACGTCGGCGTGCCGGTGCGCCGCGTGAAGATCTCGCTGTTCGTGCTCACCGCGTTCTGCGCGTGCCTGTTCGCGGTGCTGCAGGTGGCCGACATCGGTTCGGCCGCGGCCGACCGCGGGCTGCAGAAGGAGTTCGAGGCGATCATCGCCGCGGTGATCGGCGGCACGCTGCTCACGGGCGGCTACGGATCGGTGATCGGCGCGGCGTTCGGCGCGCTCATCTTCGGCGTCGTGCAGATCGGCATCACCTACACGAACATCAGCTCGGACTGGTTCCGCGTGTTCCTCGGCGTGATGCTGCTCGTCGCCGTGCTGTTCAACCACTACGTGCGCCGCCGCGTGTCGCAATCGTAACGGAGTTCAAGCATGTCCACCTCAGCATCCAACGATACGATTCTCTCGCTCGAGAACGTCAGCAAGTATTTCGGCAAGGTGATCGCGCTGTCGGGCGTCACGCTGCGCTTGAAGCGCGGCGAGGTGCATTGCCTGCTCGGCGACAACGGCGCCGGCAAGTCGACGCTCATCAAGACGCTCGCGGGCGTGCACCAGCCGTCCGACGGGCAGTACCTCGTCGACGGCGAGCCGGTGCGCTTCGCATCGCCGAAGGACGCGCTCGATCTCGGCATCGCGACCGTCTATCAGGATCTCGCGCTCGTGCCGCTGCTGTCGGTCGCGCGCAACTTCTTCATGGGCCGCGAGCTGCGGAAGAAGCTGTTCGGCTTCGTCAACGTGATGGATCTCGATGCGAGCGCGCAGATCGCCCGCGCGAAGCTCGCCGAAATGGGCATCAACGTGCGCGACGCGCATCAGCCGATCGGCACGATGTCGGGCGGCGAGCGGCAGTGTCTCGCGATCGCGCGTGCGATCCACTTCGGCGCGCGCGTGCTGATCCTCGACGAGCCGACCGCCGCGCTCGGCGTCAAGCAGAGCTTCAACGTGCTGAAGCTGATCCACACCGCGCGCGCGAAAGGGATCTCGGTGATCTTCATCACGCACAACGTGCATCACGCGTACCCGATCGGCGATTCGTTCACGCTGCTCAACCGCGGCCGCTCGCTCGGCACGTTCACGAAGGACACGATCAGCAAGAACGAGGTGCTCGACATGATGGCGGGCGGCGCCGAGATGCAGAAGATGATCGCCGAACTCGACGGCGCGACCATTTGATCCAGGACTCGCGATGACTTTCCCTACTCTCCCCCTTTCGCAGAATCGCCCGCTCGACGTGATCTGCATCGGCCGCGTCGCCGTCGATCTCTACGCGCAGCAGATCGGCGCTCGGCTCGAGGATGCGTCGAGCTTCGCGAAATATCTCGGCGGCTCGTCGGGCAACATCGCGTTCGGCTGCGCGCGGCTCGGCCTCAAATCGGCGATGCTCTCGCGCGTGGGCCACGATCACATGGGCCGTTTCGTGCTCGAGACGCTCGCGCGCGAAGGCTGCGACACGAGCCGCCTGCGCACCGATCCCGAGCGCCTCACCGCGCTCGTGCTGCTCGGCCTGAAAGATCGCGACACGTTTCCGCTCATTTTCCATCGCGAGAACTGCGCGGACATGGCGCTCGACGAAAGCGACTTCGACGAGGCGTTCATCGCGTCGTCGAAGGCGCTTCTCATCACCGGTACGCACTTCTCGACCGAGCGGGTGATGCGCGCGAGCCGCCGCGCGCTCGACTACGCGCGCCGCAACCAGGTGCGCACGGTGCTCGACATCGACTATCGCCCCGTGCTGTGGGGCCTGACGGACAAGGCCGACGGCGAGACGCGCTTCGTCGCGAACGAAGGCGTGACCGCGCACCTGCAGCGGATCTTGCCGCTGTTCGACGTCGTGATCGGCACCGAGGAGGAATTCCGCATCGCGGGCGGCAAGGACGCGCTGCTCGACGCGCTCGCGATGGTGCGCGCGGTGACGTGCGCTGCGCTCGTCGTCAAGCGCGGGCCGCTCGGCTGCTCGATCGTCGACGGCGACGTGCCCGCGACGCTCGACGCGCTGCCGATCATCCGCGGCGTCGAAGTCGAGGTGATGAACGTGCTCGGCGCGGGCGACGCGTTCGCGTCGGGCTTCCTGTCGCAATGGCTGCGCGGGCGGCCGTTCGCCGAGGCGGCGCGCGCGGCGAACGCGTGCGGCGCGCTCGTCGTGTCCCGGCACGGCTGCTCGCCCGCGATGCCGACGCCCGCCGAGCTCGCGCATTTCCTCGGCGAGGCGAAGCGCGATCCGGCGCGGATGCGCCGCCCCGACCTCGATCCGACGCTCGCGCGGCTGCACCGCGTGACGCCCGCGCGCACGCCGCGCGACGAGGTGCTCGGCTTCGCGTTCGATCATCGCAATCAGTTCTTCGAGCTCGCGCGGCAAACGGGCGCGAGCGTCGCGCGCATCGAAGCGCTCAAGCGCCTGTTCGTCGAGGCGGTCGCGCAGACGCAGGCGCAGCTCGGGCTCGCCGGCCGGATCGGCGTGCTGATCGACGACCGCTACGGCCAGGACGCGCTCAACGACGCGACGGGCCGCGGCTGGTGGATCGGCCGCCCGGTCGAGCTGCCCGGATCGCTGCCGCTCGAATTCGATCACGGCCGCTCGATCGGCACGACGCTCGTGTCGTGGCCGCAGGAGCACGTCGCGAAGTGCCTCGTTCAATACCATCCGGACGAAACCGCCGAGCAGCGGATCGAGCAGGAAACGCAGCTGCGCGCGCTGTACGACGCGGTGCAGGCGAGCGGCCACGAGCTGCTGCTCGAAGTGATCCCGCCGCGCCGCGCGGACCTGCCGCAGGCGGCCGACACCGTGCACCGCGCGCTCAAGCGCCTGTACAACCTCGGCATCCAGCCGGAATGGTGGAAGCTCGCGCCGCTCGACGCCGCGCAATGGCAGGCGATCGACGCGCTGATCGCCGAGCGCGATCCGCACTGCCGCGGCGTCGTGCTGCTCGGCCTGTCCGCGCCCGTCGACGAGCTCGTCGACGGCTTCAAGGCGGCGGCCGCGTCCGCCACGTGCCGCGGCTTCACGGTCGGCCGCACGATCTTCCACGAGCCGAGCCGCGCGTGGCTCGCCGGCGAGATCGGCGACGCCGAGCTGATCGCGCGCGTGCGGCGGACGTTCGAGACGCTGATCGGCGCGTGGCGCGCGGCGCGCGCGCAAAGCGGCGCGCGCGACGGGCACGCGGCCGCGCGGCGCGCGGCCGCCTAGGAGCCTGCGCATGAATCGCAGAGCAACGGATGACGAAACCCGACGGGATTCCAGCGTGAACGACATCAACGACGATCCGGCCGCGAACGCGTGCGGCACGATCCGGCTGACCGCCGCGCAGGCGCTCGTGCGGTATCTGGCCGCGCAGCGCGTCGCGGCGAACGACGACGGCGACGGCGGCGGCCGGGCCGACGGCGGCGCGCCCCTCTTCGGCGGCGTGTTCGCGATCTTCGGGCACGGCAACGTCGCCGGCCTCGGCGAGGCGCTCCATCAGCACCGCGACGCGTTGCCGACCTACCGCGCGCACAACGAGCAGGCGATGGCGCACAGCGCGATCGCCTACGCGAAGGCGCACTTGCGCCGCCGGATGATGGCCGTGACGACGTCGATCGGCCCCGGCGCGACGAACCTCGTCACAGCGGCGGCGCTCGCGCACGTGAACCGGCTGCCGGTGCTGCTGCTGCCGGGCGACGTGTTCGTGTCGCGCGCGCCGGACCCGGTGCTGCAGCAGATCGAGGATTTCCACGACGGCGGGCTTTCGGCGAACGACGCGTTCAAGGCCGTGTCGCGCTATTTCGACCGGATCGTGCACCCGGCCCAGTTGCTGAGCGCGCTGCCGCGCGCGCTGCGCGTGCTGACCGACGCGGCGCTCTGCGGCCCGGTCACGCTCGCGTTGCCGCAGGACGTGCAGGCGATGGCGTACGACTATCCGGCCGAGTTCTTCGCGCCGCGCGTCGTCACGTTCCATGCGCCCGCGCCCGTCGAAGCGGAGCTCGACGCGACGCTCGCGCAATTGCGCGCGGCGAAGCGCCCGTTCATCGTCGCGGGCGGCGGCGCGCTGTACAGCGAGGGCGGCGCGGCCGCGCTCGCCGCGTTCGCCGACCGGCACGGCATTCCGGTGGGCGAGACGCAGGCCGGCAAGAGCGCGCTGCCGTGGGATCATCCGCTGAACGCGGGCGCCGTCGGCGTGACGGGCTCGCCCGCCGCGAACGCGCTCGCGAACGACGCCGACTGCGTGATCGCGCTCGGCACGCGGCTGCAGGATTTCACGACGGGCTCGAACACGCTGTTCGCGCAGGCGCGCGTCGTCGGCATCAACGCGAACGCATTCGATGCGCTGAAACACCGCGCGTCGATCGTGCAGGCCGACGCGCGGCTCGCGCTCGACGCGCTCGGCGCGCGCCTCGAAGGCTGGCGCGCCGACGCCGCGTGGACGGCCCGCGCGCGCACGCTCGCGAGCGAATGGCGCGACGCGGTGAACGCGCTCACGCACACGCCGCAGCGCGCGGGCGCGCTGCCGTACGACGCCGACGTGATCGGCGCGGTGCAGCGCTCGGCGCCCGACTCGGCCGTGCGCGACATCGCCGTGTGCGCCGCGGGCACGCTGCCCGCCGAGCTGCACAAGCTCTGGCGCGCGGCGGCGCCGGGCGGCTATCACGTCGAATACGGCTATTCGTGCATGGGTTACGAGATCGCGGGCGGCCTCGGCGCGAAGCTCGCCAGACCCGCGCGCGAAGTGATCGTGATGGTCGGCGACGGCAGCTATCTGATGATGAACAGCGAGATCGCGACGTCGGTGATGCTCGGCGCGAAGCTCGTCGTCGTCGTGCTCGACAACCGCGGCTACGGCTGCATCAACCGGCTGCAGCAGGCGTGCGGCGGCGCGCCGTTCAACAACCTGTTCGACGACTGCGTGCAGGGCCCGCTCGGCGCGCCGCGCATCGATTTCGCCGCGCACGCGCGCGCGTTGGGCGCGCACGCGGAGCACGTCGCGGACGTCGCCGCGCTCGAAGCGGCGATGGCGCGCGCCCGCGCGTCCGATCGCACATACGTGATCTGCATCGACACCGACCCCGCCCGCACGACGCCCGACGGCGGCTGGTGGTGGGAAGTCGCGGTGCCCGAAGTGTCGCCGCGCGACGCGGTGCGCGACGCGCGCGCGAACTACGAGCGGCGGCTCGCCGCGCGCGCCGGCGTGGCCCCCGCTTCGCCTTCGACCTCTACCCCGGAATCATCGACATGAGCACACCCGAGATCCGTATCGGCATCAATCCGCTGTCGTGGATGAACGACGACCTGCCGTCGCTCGGCGGCGAGACGCCGCTGTCCGTCGCGCTGACCGAGGGCCGCGAGATCGGCTATGAAGGCTTCGAGCTCGGCAACAAGTTTCCGCGCGAGCCGCAGGCGCTGAAGGCGCTGCTCGCGCAATACGATCTGTCGCTCGTGTCCGGCTGGCATTCGGGCCGGCTCGCCGAGCGCGGCGTGCAGGAAGAGATCGACGCGGTCGGCCCGCACCTGGAGCTGCTCGCGAAAAACGGCGCGAGCGTGATGGTCTACGGCGAAGTGGCGGGCACGATCCAGGGCTCGCCCGCGCCGCTCTACCAGCGCCCGCGCTTCGTCGACGACGCGCGCTGGGACGCGTACGCCGAGCGCGTCGACGCGTTCGCGCGCTACACGCGCTCGCAGGGCGTGCGGCTCGGCTATCACCATCACATGGGCGCATACGTCGAATCCCCGGCCGACGTCGACCGGCTGATGGCGAGCACGAGCGACGCGGTGGGCCTCCTGTTCGACGCCGGGCACATGACGTTCGGCGGCGGCGATCCGGTCGCCGAGCTCGCGAAGCACATCGGCCGCGTGTGCCACGTCCATTGCAAGGACGTGCGCCCGGCCGTGATCAGGCTCGCGCGCAACCGCGACTGGAGCTTCCTCGACGCGGTGATCGCCGGCGCGTTCACGGTGCCGGGCGACGGCGCGATCGATTTCCCGACGATCGTCGGCATGCTGAAGCGCCACGGCTATCGCGGCTGGCTCGTCGTCGAGGCCGAGCAGGACCCGGCCGTCGCGCCGAGCTACGCGTACGCGCAAAAGGGCTATCGGACGCTGCGCGCGCTCGTGGACGCGCCGCTCCCGCCCGTCGATCCCGTCGATCCCGTCGATCCCGTCGATCCCGTCGACCAGGAGGCCGCTTAAATGAGTCTGCTCGTGAAGGGCGCGGCCGACGGCGCGTCGATCGCGCGCGTCACGCCGGAATCGGCGCACTGGAAGCACGTCGGCTTCGCCGCGTATCGGCTGAAGGCGGGCGAGGCGCTCGCGCTCGCCGAGGCCGCGCGCGAGATGTGCATCGTCGTGCTGACGGGCACCGTCGACGTCGAGGCGGACGACGGCACCCGCTGGACCGGGCTCGGCTCGCGCGACAGCGTGTTCGACGGCGTCGCGCCGTACGCGCTGTACCTGCCGCCGATGCGATCCGTCGCCGTGCGCGCGTCGCGCGACGCGGAGCTCGGCGTCGCGAGCGCGCCCGCGGCCGGACGCTATCCGGCGCGGCTCATCAAGCCGTCGCAGATGCGGCGCTCGGTGCGCGGCAGCGGCGCGAACACGCGCTACGTCTGCGATATCCTGCCGCAGACCGAGCCCGCCGAGTCGCTCCTCGTCGTCGAGGTGCGCACGCCGTCCGGGCATTCGTCGAGCTATCCGCCGCACAAGCACGACACCGACAACGCGCCCGCCGAAAGCGCGCTCGAAGAGACGTACTACCACCGCGTGCATCCGCCGCAGGGCTTCGTGTTCCAGCGCGTGTACACCGATTCGCGCGACATCGACGAATCGATGGCCGTCTGCGATCACGACGTCGTGCTGGTGCCGCGCGGCTATCACCCGGTCGTCGTGCCATACGGGTACGAGTCGTACTACCTGAACGTGATGGCCGGGCCGAGCCGCGTGTGGCACTTCAAGAACGATCCGGCGCACGAGTGGCTGCTGAGCGGCGGGCGGTAACGGCGAAACCGCGGCGGCTGCCGGGCGGCCATTCGGTGGACATTCGGTGGCCGGCCGGCGACCAATCGGCGACCAATCGGCGACCAATCAGCGACCATTTGGCGGCCAGCCGGCGCGCGATCGCCGCCCGCGCCGCAAGATCGGCGCACCGCTCGCGAGTTCGACGCGGCCGTCCGCCCCGCCGCCCGTCAACCGACGCTCAGCCAACGCTCGACGATTCCCGCATCGAGCGCATTCGCCGCGCCGTCGTAGACGATTCTCCCCCGCCCCATCACCGCGACGCGCGCCGCGAGCGCGGGCGCGAGCTGCATCCGCTGCTCGATCAGGAGCAGCGCGACGCCTTGCGCCTTCGCGTCGGCAAGACACGCGCGCACCTGCTCGACCGCGAGCGGCGCGAGCCCTTCGGCCGGCTCGTCGACGATCAGCACGCGCGGCGCGCCGATCAGCGCGCGCGCGAGCGCGAGCATCTGCTGCTCGCCGCCCGACAGCACGCCCGCCTTCGTCCGCCAGCGCTCGGCGAGCATCGGATAGCGCCGGCGCGCGTCGGCGAGCGCCGCGCGCGCAGCCGCGCCGGACATGCCGCGCAAGCCGAGCCGCAGATTGTCCTCGACGCTCAGCAACGCAAACACGTCGCGGCTCTCGGCGACGTAGCCGACGCCGCGCCGCGCGATCTCGAACGGCGGCGCGCCCGCGACGTCGACGCCGTCGACGCGCACCGTCCCCGCCGCCCGCACGATTCCGATGACCGCCTTCGCGAGCGTCGAGCGGCCCGAGCCGTTGCGGCCGACGAGCGCGACGGCCTCGCCCGCCGCGATCCGCAGGTCGACGCCGTCGAGCACCGGCAGCGCGCCGTATCCGGCACGCACGCCGCGCAGTTCGAGCAACGCGCTCATCGCCCGAACGCCTCGCCGAGATACGCGGCGCGCACGGCCGCGTTCGCGCGAATCGCCGCGGGCGCGCCGGTCGCGACGAGCTCGCCGCGCACGAGCACCGATACGCGATCGGCGAAGCCGAACACCGCGTCCATGTCGTGCTCGATCATCAGCACCGTCCTGCCCGCCGTCGCGCGCCGGATCAGCGCGATCGTGCGCCGCGCCTGCTCGCGGCTCATGCCGGCCGTCGGCTCGTCGAACAGGAACACCGACGCGCCGCTCGCGAGCGCGAGGCCCACGTCGAGCGCGCGCTGCTCCGCGTAGCTCAGGCTGCCCGCGAGCGCGTCGCGATGCGCGGCGAGGCCGATCGACGCGAGCGCGGCGTCGGCGGCGCGATCGATCTCGGCGGCGCCCGCGAGCCGGTTGCGCCAGCGGCGGCGCTGCCGCGGCGCGTGGAGCGCCGCGCAGCGCAGGTTGTCGTAGACGCTCATCCGCGTGAACACGCTCGTCTGCTGGAAGCTGCGCGCGAGCCCGAGGCGCGCGACCGCATGCGGGCCGCGCCGCCCGAGATCGGTGCCGTTCAGCTCGATGCGGCCATGCGTCGGCGCGAGCGCGCCCGCGATCAGGTTGAAGAGCGTCGACTTGCCGGCGCCGTTCGGGCCGATCAACGCATGGCGCTCGCCGGCGCGGATCGTCAGATCGACGCCGACGAGAACCGGCGTCGCGCCGAACGACTTGCCGACGTTCGTCAGGCGCAACGCGGCAGGCGCGGTCGCCGCGTGGGCGCTCGCGCGCTCGGGATCGGCCGCGGCGGCCGAGGCGCGGGCTGCGAGCGCGGCTGCGTCGTCGGAGGCAACCGCCGCACGGGGCGCAAGCGCGCTCGCCTTGCCGCCTGCGCCGGCTGCGCCGCTCGCGTACGGCATGCCGGGCGCGCCGGCCGCATCGATGTCCCGAGCATTCGAATCATCCGAGGCATTCGCGCGAATCACGCGATCCGCGAGATCCGCACGAGCACGATTCGCGCCGCGCCGCCGCGCCGCCTGCGCGAACCCCGCGCCGATCGCCGCCGCGGCCGCCGCGATCGCCCAGCCGAGCGGCGCGCCTGCATCGAACCGCCAGAGCCCGATGACGGCGCGCCGTGCGTCGTCTTGCGCGAACCGCAGCGCATACGCGAGCTCGACGACGAACACGATCGCGACGCCGCCCGCGAGCGCCGCGAGCGCGCCGAGCAGCTCGCGCCGCCAGTCGAAGCGCGCGCCGCCGCGCCGCCGCGCCTCGCGCCGCGCGCGCGGCCAGCCGCTCGCGCCGCCCGGCGCCGCCAGCACGACCGCGACGAACAGCAGCCCCAGATACAGCAGCCACGCGCGCGACACGCTCGCGACGAACACGCTGAAGAACGTCAGCAGCACCGCGCCGACGGCGGGCCCGAAGAAGCTCGTCGCACCGCCGATCACGGCCGCGAACAGCACCGCGCCCGAGCGCAGCATGCCGACGCTCTCCGACGTGGCGACCTCGACGTCGATCAGCGTCAGCGCGCCCGACACGCCCGCGAAAAACGCCGCCGCGATCGCCATCGCGTAGCGTACGCGGCGCGGATCGGTGCCGAGCGCGGCGACGCGCGCCGGGTTGTCGCGCACCGCGTTCGCGAGCCGCGCGAGCGGCGTGCGCACGAGCGCGCGCATCGCGGCCGCCGCGACGACGCACCAGATCGCGATCAGCGCATACGCCTGCGCCGGCTTGCCGAAATCCCACGCGCCGAGCGCGGGGCCGCTCGCCCGGTCGATCGACACGCCGCCCGCGCCGCCGAACCAGTCAGGCACGCTCCACGCGGCGGCCGCGACGAGCTCGCCGAGCCCGAGCGTGATCATCGCGAACGCGGTGCCCGCGCGCCGCGTCGCGATGAAGCCGAACAGCGCGCCGAAGCCCGCGCCCGCGACGCCGCCGGCGAGCGGCACGAGCGGCAGCGGCAGGCCGTAGCGATTGAACCCGTGCGCGGCGGCGAACGCGCCGAGCCCGGCGAACGCCGCATGCCCGAACGACAGCAGTCCCGTCGTGCCGAGCAGCAGGTTGTAAGACAGCGCGAGCACGATCATCGCGGCCGTCTGCGCGAGATAGCCGAGCACCCAGCCGCGCGGCCACGCGAGCGCGGGCGCGGCGAGCAGCGCGACGAGCGCGAGCCACGGCAGCGCGACGGCCAGACGGCTTCGCACGGCCGCGCTAGACATCGTCGCGCTCGCCGAGCAGGCCGCGCGCGCGGCACGCGAGCACCGCGACGAGCAGCAGATACGGAATCAGCGGCGCGAGCTGCGCGAGCGTCAGCGCGCGCCACGCGTCGGGCAACGCGATGCCCGCCCATTCGCCCGCGTCGCCGAGCGACGCTCGGCTCGCCGTCGCGAACGTCTGCGCGCAACCGACCGCGAGCGACGCGACGAGCGCGCCCGCGAGCGAGCCGAGCCCGCCGATCACGATCACCGCGAACACGACCGAGCCGAGCGTCTGCGCCATCGCGGGCTCGATCACCGCGAGCGGCGCGCCGATCACGCCCGCGAGCGCGGCGAGCGCCGTGCCCGCGCCGAACACGAGCGTCATCACGCGCGGCACGTCGTGGCCGAGCGCCTCGACCGCCGCACGATGCGTGAGCGCCGCGCGCACGACGAGCCCCGTCTGCGACACGCGCAGCATCGCCCACGACGCGCCGAGCATCGCGACCGACACGATCATCATGAACACGCGATAGCGCGGAAACACCGCGCCGTCGACGGTGAACGCGGCGCCGTCGAGCGCGGCGGGCACGGGCGCGGCGAGCGGCGCGAGCCCCCAGACGAGCTTCACGCCCTCGGCGATCAGATACGCGAGCCCGAACGTGAGCAGCAATTCGTCGAGATGGCCGCTCGCCCTCACCCGCCGCAGCAGCGCGCGTTCGCACAACGCGCCGAGCGCGCCGACGACGAGCGGCGCGGCGACGAGCGCGACCCAGAAACTCGTGCGCGCGGCAATCGCGTAGCCGGCATACGCGCCGAGCATGTAGAAGCTCGCATGCGCGAAGTTCAGCACGCCCAGCATGCTGAAGATCAGCGTGAGCCCCGCGCACAGCATGAACAGCAACAGCCCGTAGCTCAGGCCGTTCAGCAGATTGACGACGATCGACTGCACCGTGTCAGGCCGCCTGCGGCGCGGCGAGCGGCGCGAGCGCGGCGCGCAACGGCTCGGGCAGCGGCACCGGACGGCGCGTCGCGCGATCGACGTACACGTGCACGAAATGCCCTTGCGCGGCGGCCGACGCGTCGCCGTCGGCGAACAGGCCGACCTCGTAGCGCACGCTCGACGAGCCGAGCCGCGCGACCCGCAGCCCCGCTTCGACGCGCTGCGGAAACACGAGCGGCGCGAAGTAGTTGCACTGCGTCTCGACCACGAGGCCGATCGTCTCGCCGTGCTCGACGTCAAGCACGCCGCGGCGGATCAGGTATTCGTTGACGACCGTGTCGAAGTAGCTGTAGTAGACGACGTTGTTCACGTGCCCGTAGACGTCGTTGTCCATCCAGCGCGTCGTGATCGGCAGGAAATGGCGGTAGGCGCTGCGCGGCAGCGGAACGGGTTTGGCTGAGGACATGTCGGCGCGATGCGAAAGGACGGTTGCTTGACGATGGGTTGAGGATGGCCGCACGGCGGCGCGACGGCGAGGCGGCGAGGCGGCGCGACGGCGAGGCGGCGGCTGCGCGATCGGGCGGCGTCGCCGCGTCGCCCGGAATCGCCGGTGAACGCGCTGACGAACGCGCTGACGAACGCAACCGCGGACACGCCGCAGAAGATGCCGGCGAAACCGCGCGCGGCGCCGTCACAGCGATTCGACGAGCATGCGCCGGTAGTCGTCCGCCGTCGCGACGCGCGGATTCGTCTTGTGGCAATGATCGACGAGCGCGCCTTCGATCACGTGCTCGAACACGCGCTCGTCGACGCCCATTTGCCGGAGTCCCGTCGGCAGGCCGAGGCGCGCGGTCATGTCGTGTAGCGCCTGCGGCAGATCCGCGCGCTCGGGCAGATTCATCACGCGGCGCATCCGCGCATAGCGGCGCTCGGCGACCACGCTCGCCGCGCTTTCGTTGAAACGCAGCACCGCGGGCAGCACGACCGCGTTCAGCGTGCCGTGATGCAGCGACGTCTTGCCGTTCACCTTCACGCCGCCCAACGGATGCGACAGCGAATGCACGCAGCCGAGCCCCTTCTGGAACGCCATCGCGCCCTGCATCGACGCGCTCATCATCGCAAGACGCGCGGCGCGGTCGCCGCCGTCGTGCGTCGCGCGCTCGATGTGCGCCCACGCGCGCTCGAGGCCGTCGAGCGCGATGCCGTCGGCGGGCGGGTTGAACGCCGGCGCGAGGAACGTTTCGATGCAGTGCGCGATCGCGTCCATGCCGGTCGCGGCCGTGAGGCCGGGCGGCAGGCCGAGCGTCAGCGACGGATCGCAGATCGCCGCCTTCGGCAGCAGGTGCCACGAATGGAAACCGAGCTTGCGGCCGTCGGTGAGGATCAGGATCGCGCCGCGCGCGACCTCGCTGCCCGTGCCCGAGGTCGTCGGCACCGCGACGAGGGGCGCGACGGCCGCGGTGATCCGCTCGCTGCCGCCTTCGATCGTCGCGTATCGCGCGAGCGGCAGCGGATGCGTCGCCGCGATCGCGACGCCTTTCGCGAGATCGATCGCCGAGCCGCCGCCGACCGCGACGAGCCCGTCGCAGCCTTCGTCGCGGTAGCGCGCCGCGGCGGCGAGCACGGCGGCTTCGGTCGGATTCGACGGAGTATCGTCGAACACGGGCAGCGCGCCCGCCCCGAGCGCGTCCAGCGCGCGATCGACGAGCCCCGCCGCCGCGACGCCCTTGTCCGTCACGACGAGCGGGCGCGCGATGCCGCTTCGCGCGCATTCGGCCTTGAGCATCGCGAGCGCGTCGTCGCCGAGATGAATGTGCGTCAGGTAATAGATGTAGGCCACGGGAAGTCTCCTTCGGTCGCGCTCGTTCGAATCGCCGGGCGGCACGTTCGCGCGCGGCCGATGCGCCGCCCGGCGCTGGACAAGCGGCCTTCGTCCGGGCGAACATGCGACGCCGGGCGCGGCGCACGCGGGGCGTGCCGCACAGAAAAGCATAGATTGCGGCAAATTCCAAGAGGCGCGGCGCAAGGTTATTTTCACATCGAAGAGGAAACATCATGGCAGATCCGCAGCTCATCACGACCGCTTTCGACATTCCGGGCTACCGGATCGAACGCTCGCTCGGCGTCGCGCGCGGCATCGTCGTGCGCTCGCGCTCGATCGTCGGCACGTTCGGCGCGTCGATTCAAACGCTGTTCGGCGGCAACATCTCGCTCTACACGTCGCTGTGCGAGCGCGCGCGGCGGGAGGCCTACGAGCGGATGGTCGAAGAAGCGCGGCAGATGGGCGGCAACGCGATCATCGGGATGCGCTACGACGCGACCGAGATCGCGTCGGGCGTGACCGAGGTGCTGTGCTACGGCACGGCGGTGCAGGCGGCGCGCGCCGGCTGACGCCGACCGCCCGGGGCGGCGGGCCGCGCCGGCGCGGCCCGCTTGTTCGTGGCTTGTTCGTGGCTTGTTCCCCGCTTGTCCGTGGCTTGTTCGTCGCCTGCCCCCGCTTGCCCGCCGCGGCGCCCAATCCGTTTCCGTGCTTCGTTACTGGCCGGGGAACTCGACGATTTCGAAGTCGAGGCCGCGCGCGCGCATCCAGTCGGCGAGCGCCTGGCCGGTGCCGGCGCGCCACGGCCGCAGCATCGGCGGATCGACGAGCCGGTATTCGAGCAACTCCGGCGACAGGCGAATCGTCCCGTTCGCGCGCACGTGATACGCGATGATCAATTCGTTCTTGCGAATGAACTCATAAACGCCGACGAGCTTCACCGATTCCGCGTCGAGCGACGTCTCCTCGCGCACTTCGCGGGCGATGCCCGCCTCGGGCGTTTCGCCGCGCTCGAGGAAGCCGGTGATGAGCGCGAACACGCCTTCGGGCCACGCGGCGTTGCGCGCGAGCAGAATCTTGCCTTCGTATTCGACGATCGCCGCGACGACGGGCACCGGATTGTTCCAATGGACATAGCCGCAGGTTTCGTCGGGACACGCGCGGCGCACGCGGCCGCCCTCCTCGATGGAATCGACGCGCTCGGTGAGCGCTCGCGCGCAGCGAGGACAGAATCGGTAGTCTGCGGTGGTCATTTGTCGGGAATCGGCCGGCGGCTTTGCCCGCTCGCTCGGATACGTCGGGCGCGGCGCGCGAGTCCTGCCGTTTTTTTGGGTCGGGAAGGCCCAATTCTAGCGAGTTTGGACGATCGAGACGCGCCTGGCGCGGCACGCACTCCCCGCATCGGCGCTACCTCGCCTTGACCGACACGAATTTGCGCTCGCCGCCGCGCTGTATCAGCACCGCGACCACCTTTCCCGCCTTCGCCTCCAACGCAGGCACCATGTCCGGCGTCTCGATCAGCGTGTCGTTGAACTCCAGCACGACGTCGCCCGGCTGGATGCCCGCGTTCGCCGCCGGTCCGCGCACCGCGTCGACCACCATCCCGACCGGCAACCCCGTCGAGCGGCGCTCGTCGTCCGTCAGCGGATGCATCGTCAGGCCGAGGCGATCCGCGCCGCCCGCTTCGCTTCGGCCGGCGCTCGCGCTGCCCGACGAACCGGCGGCCGCCGCGCCCGCCGCCGGGCCCGATCCGAGCCTCAGTGTCATCGGCGCGCGGTTGCGCACCAGCCTGATCGGCGTGCTTGCGCCGGGCGGCAGCGCCGCCACGTCGCCGGCGAACTCGGACGAACGGCCGACCGGCCTGTCGCCAACCTGCACGATCACGTCGCCCGGCTTCAAACCGATCGCCGCCCCGGGCGACCCCGGCTCGACCGCGTTGACGAGCGCGCCCGCCGACCGCGGCAAACCGAACGCCGCCGCGAGCCCCGGGCCGACGTCCTGCACGTCGACGCCGAGCCCGTTCTGCTGCGCCGCGTACTGCGGCTGCTGGGCCTGCTGTTGGGCTTGCTGTTGGGCCTGTTGCCGCGCCTGCAGCTGAGCCTGTTGTTGCGCCTGCATCGCCTGCGTGCGCACCTTCACCGCCAGACTGATCGGAATCGCAAACGTCACGCCCGGATTGCGGTCGCCGCTCCCGTAGATCTGCACATCGATGCCGATCACCTCGCCGGCGCGGTTGAACACCGGGCCGCCCGAATTGTCGAGATTGCCGGTCACGTCGGTCTGAAAGAACGGGAAGCTGCCGCCGTCCGGCAGCGTGCGCGACGTCGCGCTGACGATGCCCGTCGTCACCGTGTTCGCGGCGCCGTCCGGCGCGCCGATCGTCAGCACCGGCTCGCCGACGCGCACCCGCGACGAATCGCCGAGCCGCACCGTCGGCAGCTTCGTCGCATCGATCTGCAGCACGGCCACGTCGCTCTGGTCGTCGAGCGCCACCACGCGCGCCTTGAACTCGCGCCGATCGACGAGGCGGACCGTCACCTCGGTCGCCTGCCCGACCACGTAGGCGGTCGTGAGGATGACGCCGTCCGGGCTGACGATGAAACCGGACCCCGCGCCCGCCATCGCGCGCGGCGCGTTGTCCTGGGACGTCGGCGGCTGCATCGCGGAGAGCTTGAAGTACGCGAAGAACGGATCGTCGGGGTCGAGCGCCTCGAGGCCGGACGCCGACATCTGCGGCTCCTGCGCCGGCACGCTCACGTTCACGACGGCGGGCCCGTAACGCTCGACGAGCGTGGGGAAATCGATCGGCCCCGCAGGGCCCGTCTGCGCGATCCGCTTCGCCTTCAGGGTTTGCGGCAACGTGCCCGCTGCGATCTCCGTCGGCTGCAGGCAGGCAAAGCCCGCAAGCACCGCCCCGATCGCTGCAGCGTGAATCAGGGCGCGGCCAAGCGTTTGACGAGACACAGTGCACCTCCAAGGCAGTCGTTATGCCAGGGGCCCGTTGCGCGGCGCGCAAAGGACTAGCACGCACTGGTGAATTGATTATTGCATAGCGGCCGACGGCCGGCAGTCCGTGCTTTCACGATATTCGCAATTCGCCGCGGCCTGCGACGCACGTTCGTCGGATGCGCGTCGGATGCTCGTTGGATGCGCGGCGAGCGCATCGAGAAAAGTGGAAGCGGCGGAACGCGCCGCGTGGGCGCGCAAGCTCGATGACGATCGATTGCGGCGGTCATTCGGCGCGCGCGGCGCGCTCCGGTCGATGCGCAGGATGCGCGCGCCATGCGCGGCAAGCGGCAAGCGGCAAGCGGCAAGCGGCAAGCGGCGATGCCTCAACACGGACCGTCGCGACGCGGCTCGACAAAAAATCGTGCAGCACCGCGGCGCGGCGACGCGGCGGCGGAGGCGGCGAAGGCGGCGGAGGCGGCGGAGGCGGCGGAGGCGGCGGAGACGGAGGAGACGGAGGAGGCGGCAGAGGCGGCAGAGGCGGAGGCCGCGCATTCGACGCGGGAAAGGCGACGCTCGGCAATGCACGCGGCGCGCGCTCCCAACGACGCAACGCACGATGCACGTCGAGCACGTCGAGCGCGTCGATGCAGCAGGCGTGCTCGAACGCCCGCAACCGCTTCATCGCGCCATCGCCAGTCGCGCGCTCATGCGACGTCGCGGCCGTGCGTCGTCGCGCGCGAACTCGCCGCTACCGCTGCAAACCCCGCCGCCCCGACGAGCAGCACCGCCGACGCGAGCCAGAGCGCCGGCGAAAAGGTTCCCGCGCGCGCGGCGAGCGGCGCGGCCGCCAGCGGCCCGGCAATCTGTCCGACGCCATACGACGCGGTCGCATACCCCATCAGGCCCGCCGCGCGCTCGCCGCGCAAGCGGCGCGCTTCGCGCATCGCGAACAGCGTGATCGCGGTGAACGGCAAGCCGACGAGCGCGCTGCCGAACGCGAATCCGGGCGCCGTCGGCCAGACGATGCCGAGCGCGACGCCGGCCGCCTGCACCGCGCAGCAGACCGCGAGCAGCAGGCGATTGTCCCAGCGGCTCGGCAGCCGCGCGCCGACCAGCGCGCCGACGATCAGCGCCGCGCCGAACGTCGGCCAGAACAGATCGGGCCACGGCGAGTGCGCGGGCAACGCGGCGCGGGCGATCACCGGCAGGAAGGTCGCGGTGATGATGTAGCCGAAGCCGGGCAGGCCGTAGAGCAAGACGAGCCAGAACGCATCGCGCCGGGCGGCGGTGCACGCGTGCGGCGCGCTTGCGGCCGATGCGGCGAGCGCGCCGCGCTTGCCGGGAATTTGCGCGGACGCGAAATCCTTTGCGGCCGCCGCTGTCGACGCGTTGGACGCGTTGGACGCGTTGGACGCGTTGGACGCGTTGGACGCGTTGGACGCATCGGGCGCGTTGGATACGTCACGCGCATCGGGCACGCCGTACGCCGAACCCACTCGAATGGCGTCGGCCGATCCGGCCGGCTCGACCGCGCACCTCGTCTCGGCCCGACCGCCCGCCTCTGCCAAGCCGCCCCCATCGCCCGCGGTTTCCGCCCCGCGACGAAGACGCCCGCCGTCCGCATCGCGCATCGGGTCGCGCCCCGTCGCCCCGAACGCGCGCCACACGATCGCCGACAGCACCGCCGACGCCGCCGCGAACCCGATCCAGCCGAACGCCGCACGCTGCCCCGCCAACGCGGAGCCGATCAGCCCCGTCACGACGATCCCGATCCCCGGCCCGGTATAGATCACGCCGCCCCACGCAGGCGCGCCGCGCTCGGCCACGCGCCTCAGGCCCCACTGCGACGCGAACACGAACGTCCACGCGCTGACCGCGCCGCTCGCGAAGCGCACGAGCGCCCACACCCAGAACGGGCTCGCGACTCCCATCGCGAGCGTCAGCGCGACCGTCGCCGCGAGCCCGGCGCGCACCATCCGCGCCGGATCGACGGCGATGCGCGCGCAGGTCATCGCGCCGACGAAATAGCCCGCGTAGTTCGCGGACGCGAGCCAGCCGCCGTGCCGGATGTCGAGCTCGCCGCCCGCGAGCATCAGCGGCAACAGCGGCGTGAACGCGAAGCGCCCGACGCCGAGCGCGACCGCGAGCGCCGCCGCACAGGCGAGCGCCGCGTCGCGCGCCGCGCGCTCGCCGGAGAATGGATAGTCGGGCGCGCCGGCCGCGCCGCGTGAAGGAGAAAGGGAGCGCATCGTTTCGAGGGCGACGCGGCCGATTCGAGGGGTCGGAAGCGTCGCGGATTAGCCAAAATCGAATCGATGCTAGCTTGACCAACCGTTCTCGAAAAATGAATAATTGAGATTCGATCCATCCCATGGAGAGAATCATGGATCTGGCGGCGCTGGCGATCTTTCGCGCGGTCGTGCGCGAGAACGGCGTGACGCGCGCGGCCGCGAAGCTCAATCGCGTGCAGTCGAACGTCACGACCCGCATCAAGCAGCTGGAGGAACAGCTCGGCGCACCGCTTTTCGTGCGCGACGGCCGCCGGCTCGTGCTGACGCCCGCGGGCGAAACGCTGCTGCCGTACGCGGAGCGCCTGCTCGCGCTCGCCGACGAGGCGCGCCACGCGGTCCGCGAGAACCGCCCTCGCGGCCGGCTGCGGCTCGGCGCGATGGAAAGCACCGCGGCGAGCCGTCTGCCCGCTTTTCTCGCGCGCTACCATCAGGCGTGGCCCGACGTCACGCTCGAGCTCGTCACCGGCACGACCAGCGAGCTGATCAGCCTGGTGCGCGAATTCGAGCTCGACGCCGCGCTCGTTGCGACACCGGCCGGCTCCGAGGCGCTCGGCGAGCCGTTCGAGACCGCGCCCGCCTTCACCGAGGAACTCGTGCTGCTGACGCCGCGCGGCCATCCGCGCGTGCGCACGCCGCGGGACGTGCTGCTGCCGACGCTCGTCGCGTTCGAGCGCGGCTGCGCGTACCGCGGTTGCGTCGAGCGCTGGTATGCCGCATACGGGCTCAAGCCCGGGCGCGTGCTCGAGCTCGGTTCGTATCACGCGATCGTCGCGTGCGTCGCGGCGGGCGCGGGCGTCGCGGTCGCGCCGCGCTCGGTGCTCACCGTCCAGCGCGAGCCCGACAGCCTCGGCGTGCATCCGATCGACGACATCGCGCCGATCGACACGATGCTGGTCTGGCGTCAGGGGCATTTCTCGGCGGCGCTCGCCGCGTTGCGCGACGCGTTGCGCGATGCGGCCGCGGCGGCGAACGCAACCGACATCGCGACGAACGAAACGGCGAAGGCCACGCGCGGGCGCACGCGGCGCGGCACGGCGGACGAAACGCTGGCCGTCTGACGTGCGCGATGCGCGCGTGCATAGCCGGCTCGCCGTGCGGCGGCGCTGCGTCACGCAACGCGAGGCGAGGCAACGTGACATGACGCGCGCCGACGCCATGCGCGCACCGCGCACCGCCGCGCCCGTCATCGAACCCGAAAGCAAAACGGCCCAGCCGGCGCAAGCCGATTGGACCGTTTCGGTCGTTCGATCATCCGATTTTTGCCGCGACGCTCGCGGAAGTCGAAGAAGCGAAGCGCGCCGGCATCGCCGCAAGCTCATCGTCCAAGCCCGCGTTCCGCCGCGCGGGCGCACCGCGCACCGCGCCGATACGCCCCCGAAATCGCGTCACCCGCCGCCGCCGTGCGGCCGCCGTCGCGACGAGAACGGCGCGCCGAATCTCGTCGCGCCGCCCGGCCGCGTCACAGCCGCGCTTCGACCCAGCCCTTGACGCCCGCGAGCGCCGCCGGCAGATTCGCCGGCTCGGTGCCGCCCGCCTGCGCCATGTCCGGCCGGCCGCCGCCCTTGCCGCCCACTTGCTGCGCGACGAAGTTGACGAGCTCGCCCGCCTTCACCTTCTTGCTCGCGTCCGCCGTGACGCCCGCGATCAGGCTCACCTTGCCGCCGTCGACGGCCGCGAGCACGATCGCCGCGCTCTTCAGCTTGTCCTTCAGCTTGTCGACGGTCTCGCGCAGCGTCTTCGCGTCGGCGCCGTCGAGCGTCGCGGCGAGCACGTGCACGCCGCCGATTTCGACCGCCTGCTGCGCGAGCTCGTCGCCCTGGCTCGACGCGAGCTTCGACTTCAGCGCGGCGAGTTCCCTCTCGAGCGATTTCACCTGATCCTGCACCTGGCCGATCCGCTGGATCAGCTCGGACGGCTGCGCCTTCAGCGCCGCCGCCGCCGCGTTCACGCGCGCGTCGAGCGCCTGCACGTAGCGCACCGCGTTGTCGCCCGTGATCGCCTCGACGCGCCGAATGCCCGCCGCGACGCCGCCTTCCGCGACGATCTTGAAGAGGCCGATGTCGCCCGTGCGATGCACGTGCGTGCCGCCGCAGAGCTCGCGCGAGAAACCGAGATCGAGCACGCGCACTTCGTCGCCGTACTTCTCGCCGAAGAGCGCCATCGCGCCGCCCTTCACCGCGTCGTCGTACGGCATCACGCGCACGATGCCGGGCGCGTTCGCGAGCACCTGCTCGTTGACGATGGCCTCGACGCGGCGGATTTCGTCGTCGGTCAGCGGCGCGTTGTGCGCGAAGTCGAAGCGGGTCTTGTCCGCGTCGACGAGCGAGCCCTTCTGCTGCACGTGCGAGCCGAGCACGTCGCGCAGCGCCTTGTGCATCAGGTGGGTCGCCGAGTGATTGCGCGCGGTGCGCGCGCGGCGCTCGGCGTCGATCTCCGCGCGAACGACGTCGCCGATCTTCAGCGTGCCCTGCTCGAGCGTGCCGTGGTGGCCGATCACGTCGGCCTGGACCTTCAGCGTGTCGGCGACCGCGAAGCGCGTGGCCGCGTTCGCGAGCACGCCCTGATCGCCGACCTGGCCGCCCGATTCCGCGTAGAACGGCGTGTGGTCGAGCACGACGACCGCGCTCTCGCCCGCCTTCACGGCGTCGACCGACGCGCCGTCGACGTACAGCGCGACGACCTTCGCGTCGTCGAACGCGATTTCCTCGTAGCCGTGGAAGGCCGTCTTCGCGCCCGAGTAGTCGAGGCCCTGCGCCGCCTTGAACTTGCCCGCCGCGCGCGCCTGCTCGCGCTGGCGCGCCATCGCGTCGTCGAACGCAGGCTCGTCGACCGTCACGCCGCGCTCGCGGCACACGTCGGCCGTCAGATCGAGCGGGAAGCCGTACGTGTCGTGCAGCTTGAACGCGAGTTCGCCGTCGAGCGTCTTGCCACCCGCGGCGTCGAGTTCGCCGAGCGCGGCGTCGAGGATCGACATCCCGTGCTCGATCGTCTCGAAGAAGCGCTCTTCCTCCTGGCGCAGCACGTCGGTCACGCGCTGCTCGGCTTCCTTCAGCTCCGGGTAGGCCACGCCCATCTCGGCGACGAGATCCGCCACGAGCTTGTGGAAGAACGCCCCCTTGCGGCCGAGCTTGTAGCCGTGGCGAATCGCGCGGCGCACGATCCGGCGCAGCACGTAGCCGCGGCCTTCGTTGCCGGGGATCACGCCGTCGACGATCAGGAACGAGCACGCGCGGATGTGATCGGCGATCACCTTCAGCGAATTGTTCGCGAGGTCGGCCACGCCCGTTTCGCGCGCCGACGCCTTGATCAGGTTCTGGAACAGGTCGATCTCGTAGTTGCTGTGCACGTGCTGCAGCACGGCCGCGATCCGCTCGAGGCCCATGCCGGTGTCGACGCACGGCTTCGGCAGGCGCGTCATGTTGCCCTGCGCGTCGCGGTTGAACTGCATGAACACGAGGTTCCAGATCTCGATGTAGCGGTCGCCGTCTTCCTCGGGGGACCCCGGCGGGCCGCCCCACACGTCCGGGCCGTGGTCGTAGAAGATTTCCGAGCACGGGCCGCACGGGCCCGTGTCGCCCATCTGCCAGAAATTGTCCGACGCGTAGCGCGCGCCCTTGTTGTCGCCGATGCGGATGATCCGCTCGGCCGGCACGCCGACTTCCTTCGCCCAGATGTCGTACGCCTCGTCGTCGTCGTGGTAGACGGTGACCCAGAGCTTGTCGGCGGGCAGCGCGTAGACGGTCGTCAGCAGTTCCCACGCGTAATGGATCGCATCGCGCTTGAAGTAGTCGCCGAACGAGAAGTTGCCGAGCATCTCGAAGAACGTGTGGTGGCGCGCGGTGTAGCCGACGTTCTCGAGGTCGTTGTGCTTGCCGCCCGCGCGCACGCTGCGCTGCGAGGTGGTCGCGCGGGAGTACGGGCGCGTCTCGGCGCCGAGGAACACGTCCTTGAATTGCACCATCCCCGAATTGGTGAAGAGCAGCGTGGGGTCGTTGCCCGGGACGAGGCTCGACGAGCGGACGATCGTGTGGCCCTTCGATTCGAAGAACTTGAGGAATTTCTCGCGGATTTCGGCGGCTTTCATAGCGTGCGGGGACGGGGTCAGGCCAAAACTGGGTTGAGCGCCGGCCGCTTCGACTCGGCGGACGGCGGCTGGATTCTGAAACGATCAATTATACGGGATAGATCCCCGCTCGCGGCCCGTGGGCGTTGGGGTGGGCGTTGGGCGAACGTTCCGTGGACGGCGTCGAGGTCGGCAGCGGGCGACGCGGCCGACTCGGCGTAAGATCGTCGCGGTCCGGAAACGTCCGACGCGCTAGTCGAGGACGGTCGGCAAAGCACGCGAAATCCACGCCGGAAACACGCGGCCGGGCTCGAACGACGGGTTTGGGGCGACGGGTTTGGGGCGACGGGTTTGGGGCGACGGGTTGGGCCAATCGGCCAGGCCGAGTCGAGCCGCGGCGAGCTGAACTCGGCCGTGACCGGGACCAGAACCGGCGAGTCCGGTCGAGCCGAACGATCGCGCGCGATACGAGCGCGCCGCGACGGCCGCATGGCGACGCGTCGAACCCAATGTGGACGATACGCCCGACACGCCGACAATCATGCCGCGGCCACCCCCGAAAGACGCCCGGCCGCCGCGCCATTACCGACCGTTCGGAGCCATTCGGAGCCATTTTTCGAGGCCGTTGCCGGCTTCCCGGCCATGAGCAGGCCATTGCACCGTTCGAAGCCGTTGCCGAGCGCTCGAGCGCCGTGCTCGAGCGCCCCGCCGGCTCTCGCTCGACGTCGCAACACGTTCACATCGGCATCTCGTCGGCTTTCGACCGAGCGCATCGAAGCCGCATCGAAGCCGCATCGAAGCCGCATCGGGGCCGCACCCAAGCCGCGCCGGAACCTCGCCCCCAATCCGCTCCGCCGAAGCAGCGCCACGCGGCGAGCGGTCACAACCGCGCCGCGGGCGCTCGCGGCGGCGGCGCGCGCCTGCATCCGGCCCCGCCGCCGCCCTCGCGCCGCCCGCCTTCGCGACAGCCGCACCCGAATCGCTTTAAGATGCGGCGGGAGACGACCAACCGGACACGCGCCCGCGCGGCCGCGCCCCGATCGGCGCGACGCCCCTGGGCCGCGCGCCGATCGATAGCACCACCAACAGAGGAGACTGAACGACGATGGGAGCCCTCAGCCATATCCGCGTCCTGGACCTGAGCCGCGTGCTCGCGGGCCCGTGGTGCGCGCAGACGCTTGCCGATCTCGGCGCCGACGTGATCAAGGTCGAGCGCCCGGAGAGCGGCGACGACACCCGGCACTGGGGCCCGCCGTACCTGAAAACGCCCGACGGCGCCGACACCCGCGAAGCCGCGTACTACCTCGCCGCGAACCGCAACAAGCGCTCGGTGACGGTCGACATCGCGACGCCGGAGGGCCAGCGGATCGTCCGCGAGCTCGCCGCGCAATGCGACGTCGTGCTCGAGAACTACAAGGTCGGCCAGCTCGCGAAATACGGGCTCGACTTCGAATCGCTGAAAGCCGTGAAGCCCGATCTCGTCTACTGCTCGGTGACGGGCTTCGGCCAGACGGGCCCGTATGCGCACCGCGCGGGCTACGACTTCATCATCCAGGGAATGGGCGGCTTCATGAGCATCACGGGCGAGCGCGACGGCCTGCCGGGCGGCGGCCCGCAGAAGGCGGGCGTCGCGATCGCCGATCTCGCGACGGGCCTCTACTCGACGATCGCGATCCTCGCCGCGCTCGCGCACCGCGACCGCACGGGCTGCGGCCAGCACATCGACATGGCGCTCCTCGACGTGCAGGTCGCGCTCCTCGCGAACATGAACACGAACTTCCTCGCGAGCGGCAAGCCGCCCGTGCGCTGGGGCAACGCGCATCCGAACATCGTGCCTTACCAGACGTTCGAGACGAGCGACGGCTGGATCATCGTCGCGGTCGGCAACGACGGGCAGTTCCGCAAGTTCGTCGAGGCGGGCGGCCGCGCGGCGCTCGCCGACGACGAGCGCTTCGCGACGAACCCGGCGCGCGTGCGCCATCGCGACACGCTCGTGCCAATCATCGCGGAGATGACGAAGACGCGCACGAAACGCGAATGGCTCGACGCGCTCGAGGCACTCGGCGTGCCGTGCGGGCCGATCAACGATCTCGATGAAGTGTTCGACGACGAGCAAGTGCGCGCGCGCGGCATGCAGGTCGAGCTGCCTCATCCGAGCGGCGCGACCGTGAAGCTCGTGCGCAACCCGATCCGGATGAGCGAGACGCCGCCCGACGCGCGCAGCGCGCCGCCTCTCCTCGGCGAGCACACGGACGCGGTGTTGCGCGACATGCTCGGCTACGGCGACGCGGCGATCGCGGCGCTCAGGGACAAGCGCGTCGTGTGAGCGCGGCGCATGGGTGCGATGGCGGGCGGGCGCGCGGCTTCGATTGTGCGCCCGCGTTCTTTCTCTCGAGTGTTGGTTCTTCGCCCAGTCGCCCGCTCGCCGTTTCGCCGTTTCGCCGGTTTGCCGGTTTGCCGGTTTGCCGGTTTGCCGGTTTGCCGATTCAAACTCGCGAACTTCTATAGCTTCAAGGCTTCGGGCTTCGGCTTCGGACGTTGAGCATCGACGGTTGAACTTTTGCGTTGAGCGTTGAGCGTTGAGCGTTGAGCGTTGAGCTTCGAGCTTCGAGCTTCGAGCTTCGAGCTTCGAGCTTCGAGCTTCGAGCTTCGAGCTTCGAGCTTCGAGCTTCGAGCCCGAGCTTCGAACTCCGCATTTCGCGCGCCGGAACTTGCCCCCCTCGAAAGCCCGAAATGTCCGCGCGCCGCAACCCGGGATCTCGACGCGCGGCCCGCCCCGTTCACCGCACGCGGCACCCGGCAAGCGCACCCGGACATCGCCTCGTCACGACCGAACGGTACAAAGCGGGCTTCCACGTTTTCCCTGCGGAGGTCCCGCATGTCGTCGCGTCGCAAGTTTCTCCTCTAGCGGGAAAGCGGGATAGCGACAGGAATGATCAACGCCCGACGTCGACCGAAAAACCGCGAACACGAGCGCGTCGCTTCGGCCGCCGACACCCGAAACGGTGCCCCCGAACAAACCAGCCGGCGAAGATGCCGATCGCGAGCCCTCGTCGAAGGGCCCCAAAACCCGACGAAATCGTGCCCGCCAACAAAACGGGCGCGCCTATGGCGCGCCCTGCTGCCCGGCTTGCGACGGGCTGACACATGCATTCGTGCAACGAAGCTGACGAAGGGCGCGAAACCGGCTAATTCGACGCCCCGGATCTACGATCCGGCACCGCCCCCGGCATTCGCCCGCGCCACCTGCTCGCCAGGAGCGCCGTGGCGGCCCCGTCCACCGCTCGGCCGCCGCGTCGAATGCCCTTTAATGCCCTTCTGCGCCCTTTAGCGCACGCCCGCGCCGACGAGGCCGCCCGCCGCCGCGCCCGCGACGGTGCCGATCGGGCCGCCCGTGATCAGGTAGCCGAGCGCGCCGCCCGCGGCCGCGCCGATGCCGGCGTTGCGCTGCGTGCGGTTCATCGCGCACGCGCTCAAGCTGGCGAGCGCCACGGCGATGACGGTGGCGCGAACGAGAAAGCTGGTCTTCTTCATCATGATGCTGCCTTCGAAACGTTGCCGCGCAAGGCACGGCGCGGCGGCATGAAACCTGGGTGAGCGCATCTTAAAAAAGCGCGATCCGGCCGGCAAGGCGATTTACCTCCCGTTACAGCGGCAACACATGCCGCACAAATGCCGGAAAAACGCGCCGCGCCGCCCGCCGCAAGGTGCGCCGCTCCTCAGGACGGTCGTCCGTCAGGTAGAATTGACGAATTCGAGCGGCGCGGCACGCGCCCTCCCCCTTTTTCTTCCCTGTTCCGCATGAGCACCGAACGCAACGACGCCACCGCGCCTTCCAATTTCATCCGCAACATCATCGACGACGACAACCGCGCGAGCAAATGGAGCGGCCGCGTCGAAACGCGCTTCCCGCCCGAGCCGAACGGGTATCTGCACATCGGCCATGCAAAGAGCATCTGCCTGAACTTCGGCGTCGCCCGCGACTACGGCGGCGTGTGCCACCTGCGCTTCGACGACACGAATCCGGAAAAGGAAAGCGTCGAATACGTGAATTCGATCATCGACGCGGTGCGCTGGCTCGGCTTCGACTGGCAGAAAGACAGCGTCGACCACCAGTACTTCGCGAGCGACTATTACGACAAGCTCTACGAATTCGCCGAGCTGCTGATCCAGCGCGGCAAGGCGTACGTCGACAGCCAGAGCGCCGACGAGATGCGCACGAACCGCGGCTCGCTGACCGAGCCGGGCACGCCGTCGCCGTTCCGCGACCGCTCGCCCGAGGAGAACCTCGACCTGTTCCGCCGGATGAAGGCGGGCGAGTTCAAGGAAGGCGAGCACGTGCTGCGCGCGAAGATCGACATGGGTTCGCCGAACATGAACATGCGCGACCCGGTGATCTATCGCATCCGCTACGCGCACCACTACCGCACGGGCGACGCGTGGTGCGTGTACCCGATGTACGACTACACGCACTGCATCTCGGACGCGATCGAGAACATCACGCACTCGCTCTGCACGCTCGAATTCGAGGATCACCGCCCGCTCTACGACTGGGTGCTCAACGAGCTCGCCGACGCCGGCGTGTTCGCGCGGCCGCTGCCGCAGCAAATCGAGTTCTCGCGCCTGAATCTCACGTACGCGATCACGAGCAAGCGCAAGCTGCTGCAGCTCGTGACGGAAGGCCACGTCGACGGCTGGGACGACCCGCGGATGCCGACCATCGTCGGCGTGCGCCGCCGCGGCTTCACGCCGCAGAGCATCCAGCTCTTCTGCGAGCGGATCGGCGTGACGAAGGTCGATTCGTGGATCGACATGAGCGTGTTCGAAGGCGCGCTGCGCGACGACCTCGACGACAAGGCGCCGCGCACGGTCGCCGTGCTTGATCCGCTCAAGCTCGTCATCGACAACTATCCGGAAGGCCAGACCGAGGAATGCACGGCGCCCGTGCACCCGCACCATCCGGAGCGCGGGCAGCGCACGTTCCCGATCTCGCGCGAGCTGTGGATCGAGCGCGAGGACTTCAACGAGAGCCCGCCGAAGGGCTATTTCCGACTGTTCCCGGGCAACAAGGTGCGGCTGCGCTACGGCTACGTGATCGAATGCACGGGCGCCGACAAGGACGAAAACGGCAACGTGATCGCCGTGCACTGCAACTACTATCCGGACAGCAAGTCGGGCACCGAAGGCGCGAACAACTACAAGGTGAAGGGCAACATCCACTGGGTGAGCGCGCCGCACGCGTGCCCGGCCGAAGTGCGGATCTACGATCGCCTGTTCAAGGAGCCGCACCCGGACGCGGGCGGCCGCAACTTCCTCGAGGCGCTGAATCCGGATTCGAAGAAGGTCGTCCAGGCCTACCTCGAGCCCGGCGCGCGCGACGCGACGCCGGAGGCGCGCTATCAGTTCGAGCGCCACGGCTACTTCGTCGCGGACCGTGTCGATTCGAAACCCGGCCAGCCGGTGTTCAACCGGATCGTCGGCCTGCGCGACAGCTGGGGCAAGCCGGCCTGACGGCCGCTTCGGCGCGCTCCGTTACTCGCGCCGCGCAAAAAATGAAATGCCCGGCTCAGGCCGGGCATTTTCGTTTGATGTCCGAGCCGGGATGGCAGCCGAGTCGGCTTTCGGCCCGCCGACCGGTCCGGATTGCCGCGGCGCGTGCGGCGTCCGGCGCGCAGGCGCGCGTGACACCGAACCTCGCGCGGACGAATCGGCCGGGCGTCGCACGCCGGGCGTCGCACGCGGGGGATCGCGCGCCGAGGCGTGTCATGCGACGTTCGTCATCGGCGACGGGCGGCAAGGCTGTCGCGCACGCTGGCTGTCGCGCACGCGCGGCGCTTACCCCGGCAGCGTCCGATGCAATTGCGCGAGCGACAGCGTCGTCGCGAAAAGCCGCGCGAGGCTGCGGCTCGCGTACGCCTCCACTTCGCCCGGCTCGGTCCAGCGAAACGCGTCCATCTCCGGAATCATCGTCCCGTCGCGGCGGCTCGGGAACATCGACGTGCACGTGCAACGCGACAGGTCCGTCTCGTGCGCGGCGGCTCGCGCGGCGAACAGGTGCAGATCCTTGTCGTGCCGGTAAGCGAACAAGCCGAGATCGGTCAGGCGCGCGGGATCGAGCACGATGCCCGTCTCCTCGACCAGCTCGCGCAGCGCCGCCTGCTGCGCGGTCTCGCCCGGCTCGTCCTGGCCCTTCGGGATGTCCCAGTGCGCCGTGTCGGTCGCGTGCGCGAGCAGCACGCGGCCGGCGGAATCGAGCAGCACGATCCCGCAGGACACCGTGCGCGGCCGGCCGCGCGGCTTCATCGCGCTCATCCGCGCGTCAGGCCCGCGTCAGCGCCTCTGCAACTGCCACTTGCCGGCCTCGGTCTTGCAATAGAGCGGCCGCAGCGTCATCGACTGCCCCTTCGCCTCGATTTCCGTCTTGATCTCGCGGCACGTGCGGCCTTCCTGCTCGGTCGTGCTCGGCGTCAGCTTCGCCGCGAGCTTCGTGCCGCGGCCTTCGTTCATCCAGTCGACGGTTTCGCCGTCCTTGCCTTCGTCGCGAACCTTCTGCACGGCCTTCGCGAGCGACGCGGTGTCCGCCTTGCTGAAATAGCTGATCGGCGTGTCGTTCAGGAAGTTCAGGTTGTTCTGCGCGTGCGCGGCAAGCGCGGCCGCCGCGCACGCGGCGCCCGCCAGCGCGCGCGACAGGATCGAGACACGGGCTCGCATCGTCATGTTGTTCTCCTTTGGAAGCGATCGAACGTCCGGCGCGCGGCTTCGGCCGCGCGCCGCAAGAGCGCTCAAGGATAACTGCAACGAACGGTATTTGAAACCGATCCGGCGGCACGACGCGGCCTCGCGTGGGCCGCGCCTCAGAAAATCGACGGCGAAACCGCTTCGGGCGGCGCGCGGCGATCGGTCGCGCCGCCGGCCGCGCGCAGCGCCGCGTCGCGGCCGGCGCTCGGCTCCTCAGTACTGCAAGCCGAAGCCGCGCGAATAGCGCAGCGGCCCCGTCGATCCGTCCGCGTTCAGCGCATGCACCGCGACCGGCAGCTTGCCGACCGGCCGCTCGACGCCCAGCATCGCGTCGACGGCGGCGAACAGCGACGGGCCGCGCAGCCCGCCTTCGTAGCCGTAGTACGCGTACGTCGCGAGCGCCGCGTCCGCGACGTCGTCGTAGCTGATCACGTCGTACGGCGCACGCATCGTCACGTGAATCACGGTCTTGCGCCGCGCCTTCGCGTAATCCATCGCGTCGCGCATCTGCTGCGCCTCGTTCGGCACCGCGACGGCGAGCACGCTGCGGCGCGCGCGGACATCCGCGCCCGCCCCCGCGCCCGCGTCGACGTGATCGAAGATCACCGAGCCCGCCTCCTCGCCGTTCGCGGGCGCCGTCTGCCGCATCAGCGCGGGCGCGGGCGGCACGATGCGCGCGCTCGGATCGCCGTTGTGCTCGACGGGCGTGACGCCCGTCGACAGCGTGCCGACGATCACGACATCCGCCGCGTCGATCGCCTGCTGCTGCTCGGGCCACGTGATCGCGCTCAGCTTCGCGCCCGTCACGAGCGGATGGCCGAGCTCGGCGAAACGGCGCCGCATCGCCTCCGCCTGCTCGCCCCACGGCGTCAGGATGAAGATGCGCCGGCCCTGCGCCTGCAGCGGCAGCGTGCCGTTCTCGTTGCGCAGCAGCGTGATCGACTTGCGCGCGATGTCGCGCTCGACCGCGCGATGCGCGGGCCCGCCGATCGACGCCAGTTCGTCGATCGGCCTGCCGCGGTCCGCCGCGACGATGCCGTTGCGCAGCTTGGTCAGCACGATCCGGCGCACCGAGCGATCGAATTCGGCGCAGTCGATCCGGCCCGCATCGACGGCTGCCGCGACGCGATCGACCAGCGCCGTCAGCCGGCCGGCGTCGGCCGCGGTGCGAAACTCGACGGGCATCAGCGCGATGTCGACGTCCGCCTGGAACACCTTGACGACCGCATCGTCCTCGTCGAAGAAATCGGCGATGCCCTTCATGTCGAGCGCGTCGGTGATCGTCACGCCCTGATAGCCGAATTCGCCGCGCAGGATGTCATGCTGGATGCGTCGCGACATCGTCGCGGGCGCGATCATCTGCTCGCCCGTGCGCGTCGCGACGCGCGTGTCGTCGAGCGACGGATACTGGATGTGCGCGGTCATGATCATGTCGGGCGCCTCGCCCGAGTCGATCGCCTGCCGGTACGGCGCGAGATCGATCGCGTACGCGTCGGCGCGCGACTTGATCACGACGGGCAGCCCGTAGTGCGAATCGGTGTCCGTGTCGCCGTGCCCCGGGAAATGCTTGAACGTGCCGATCACGCGCTCGCTCTTCATTCCCTGCACCATGCGCCGGCCGAGCAGGCCGATCGTCGCCGGATCGTCGCCGAACGAGCGCACGTTGATGACGGGGTTGAGCGGATTGCTGTTCACGTCGACATCCGGCGCGAAGTTCACGTTGAAGCCGACCGCCGCGATCTCCGCCGCGAGCACGCGGCCCATGTCGTATGCGAGCCGGTCGTCCTTCGTCGCCTCGTAGGCCGCGCCGAGCGCCATGTTGCCGGCGAACGCCGTCGCCTCCACGCGCGGCAGGCGGAACACGTTGCCGCCCTCCTCGTCGATGCCGACCATCAGGCCGACCGGGCTGTCGGCCGCGGGCGCCGCGCGGATTCCGTCGATCAGCCGGCGCGTCTGCTCGATGCCCGTCAGGTTGTTCGAGAACAGGATCACGCCGCCGATGCCGTTCTCACGCAACGCGTCGCGCGCGGCGTCGGGGAATTCGGTCATGCCGCTCGTGCAGGCCGGCTGCCCGTCCGGGCACCAGTACCGGAACGCCATCATGATCTTCTGGCCGACCTTCTGCCGGGTCGACATGCGCTCGACGATCGCGTCCGCGCGTGATTCGATCGTCGCGTCGTCGTCGCCCGACGAGCAGGCGCCGAGCGCCGCCGTCACCGCCAGCGCGACGGGGAAATGAACCAAGCTTTTCTTGCGCATTTTCACCGAGTCCTTGCCGCGCGCATTCGCGGCACTTACGTCATTTGATTCGTGATCCGGAATTCCCTTCGGCTTTCGGTTCATCGGTACTCCGGAACTTCATGCATATCCATTCACTCTGAATTCGCATGCATCGAATTCGTCAAATCAGTGATCGACATGCGACTTCTGCCGCGAACATTCGCGCCGATTCGGCAGTGCGCGCAGCATAGCACGGCCCTTTTCACGCTGCTTTCGGTTTTCGGCACGACCAATGCGATTGCCGATATCAACCGAATCACGGCCGCGCAATGCGCGAATATGCATGCCGAACGCGTAATGAGCGATCGTTCGCCGGTTCAATGCGGACGATTGAGAAACGTGTCGTTCGATTACGTGAATTTCGACGGCCAAACGCAAAAAGGCGAAGTCGTCGTGCTCGATGCGGTTGCCGAGCGCGTGCAGACGATCTTCGACACGCTCCGCCGGATGCGCTTCCCGCTGAACAAGGCCGTGCCGATCGAGCGCTATCGCGGCGACGACGTCGCGTCGATGAACGACGACAACACGTCGGCGTTCAACTCGCGGCCCAAAACGGGCAGCGACGAGTGGTCGATGCACGCGTACGGCGTCGCGATCGACGTCAATCCTTTGCGCAACCCGTACGTGTCGTTCGGCGGCGACGGCGGCGCGCGCGTGCTGCCCGAGTCCGCCGCGAAGGCGTCGATGAACCGGCTCGACGAACGGCCCGGCAAGCCGCCGAGGCCCGGCATGGCCGAACGCGCCGTCGACGTGTTCGCGAACAACGGCTTCCTGCGCTGGGGCGGCTATTGGGACGACCCGATCGACTATCAGCACTTCGAAGTGGGCTCGCGCGCGCTCGTCGCGCAGATGGTCGGCGCGCCGCCCGATGAAGCGCGCGAAATGTTCGAGCGTTACGTCGCGTCGTATGCGGATTGCCTTACGGATACGACGCACGAGAATCATGCGGCGGCGCGCGCCGCGTGCGTCGAAGACGCGCTGCGCGAGTGACGCCGGGCGGTGGCGTCGCGCAGCCCGCCCGTTGCGCGCGTCTCAGCGATTGCCGAGCGCCGGCTTCGCTTGCGCGTCGTAGCCGTCGGTGAGCGTGCCGAGGAACGCGATCACGTCCTTGATCTCCGCGTCGGTCATCGCGGGCGGATCGCCGCGCTTGCGGTCGAACGGCGGCTCGTCGTTCAGGTTCTTCCAGTAGCGCTTGGGCAAGTCGTCGAACTTCTGGACGACGCCGTTCTTCACCGGATAGAACTTCTCGGGATGCGTGTCGCGTTGCGCGTAGAAGCGCATCACGTCCTCGAGCGAGTGATAGATGCCGTTGTGGAAGAACGTCTTCTTCAGCGCGACGTTGCGCAGCGTCGGCGTGCGGAACAGCCCGCAGAACTCGTCGCGCCCCTTCAGGTCCCGGCGTTCGGGCCCGCATGCGCCGAGATCGTGGAACGCCGGATTCCGGTTCACGGCGAGCTCGCGATTGCGCGGCACGCCGAGCGCGATCAGACCGAAATCGCTGAACTGCGGCGGCGTGCCGTCGAGTCCGCGCCGGCTCACGTGGCAGCTCGCGCAGCTGCCCTTCTTCTCGTCGTTGAAGACCTGCAGCCCGTGCAGCTCGGCGCTCGTGAGCTGCGCGCGGCCCGCCAGATAGGCGTCGTACTTGCTCGAGTACGGATAGAACACGTCGGGCGTCTGCTCGAACGTGCCGAGCGCCTGCAGCACCGCGTCGAACGTCGCGCGGTCGTCGTCGAGCACGCGCGAGCCGAACGCGCGGCGAAACGCGTCCGCGTACGGCGCGGCCCGCACCGCGCGCGCGACCTTCGCGGGCGTGCCGTTCATCTCGAACGGCGACGTGAGCGGCACGCGCGCCTGCTCCGCGCCGCTGTCGACGCGGCCGTCCCACGTGAGGCCGCCCGTCGGACCGGCGTCGACGCTCTCGTCGCCCTCGTCGTCCGACTCGTGATAGTGCTCGCTGAACGCGGGCACCTTCTGCAGGTACTTGAGCGTCGGCACCGCGCGAAAGCCCTGCTGGCGCAGATCGTCGCCGCCGAATTGCGCGGGCAGCGCGTTCGGCGGCCCGAACGCGTGCTGCGGGCTGTGACACGACGCGCACGCGAGCTTACCGCTGCCCGACAGCGACGGATCGAAGAACAGCTGCCGGCCGAGCGCCGTCATCTGCTTCACAGCTTCGTACACCTGCGCGCGCGTCTGCGGCCGGCGCTCGACGACGGCGGGCGCACCCGCCTGCGCGGCGGGCGCCGAAGCGGATACCGCAGCGGGCGCCGAAGCGCGCGTCTCGGCGGGGCCGTTCGCATCGCAGGCGGCGACGCTTGCCGCGAGCGCGGTCGCCGCCGCGAGCGTGCGCAGCGCGGCGAAGGTCGAACGATTCCGGGTGGCGTGTCGCAGCGGGCGGCGCATCATCGATTCGGCGGTGTCGAGTGGGAAAGGCGCGAGCGTATGTCACGAGAATGACAAATCGATGACGGTAAATCGACAGCTGAACGAAAGCATTACAACATGTTGCTGTCAAACGCTCCTTACACAATCCGCGCAGCCGGCTGTCAAAGCACATTCATGCCGCACGCCGCTTCGCGCGACGCGCGCCGGCCGGCCCCTCGATACCCACACCCCTCGTGCGACAAGAGAGATAACGGATGAACAAGCATTGGATTCGCGTGACGCCGATCGCGCTGGCGGCCGCCTTCGGCCTCACCGCGTGCGGCGGGGACGACGTCACGTCGCCCGGCCTGTCGGCAGTGAAGAACGTCGTCGTGATCTATGCGGAAAACCGCAGCTTCGACAACCTGTACGGCAACTTCCCCGGCGCGAACGGCCTGCAGAACGCGACGGCCGCGAGCGCGCAGCAGGCCGACCGCGACGGCACGCCGCTCGCGACGCTGCCGAAGATCTGGAACGGCCTGACGGCGGCGGGCGTGTCGCCCGCGGTGACGGAGGCGATGACGGCGAACCTGCCGAACTCGCCGTTCGCCATCGACGATCCGAACGGCTTCAACACGCCGATGAGCGTGACGACGCGCGACCTCGTTCACCGCTTCTACGAGAACCAGATGCAGATCGACGGCGGCAAGAACGACAAGTACGCCGCGTGGTCCGACGCGGGCGGCCTCGTGATGGGCCACTACACGGCCGATCCGTCGAAGCTGCCGCTCTGGAAGCTCGCGCAGCAATACACGCTCGCCGACAACTTCTTCATGGGCGCGTTCGGCGGCTCGTTCCTGAATCACCAGTACCTGATCTGCGCGTGCGCGCCGTATTACCCGAACGCCGACAAGAGCCCGGCCGCGAGCCAGATCTCGGTGGTCAACCCGGACGGCGTGACGCTCACGACGGCCGCGAATTCGCCCGCTTCCGCGCTGTCGGGCCCGCCGAAGTTCGTCAAATCGGGCGGCCTCACGCCGGATTTCTACGCGGTCAACACGATGCAGCCGCCGTATCAGCCGAGCGGCAACGCGGCCGCGTCGGGCGGCGATCCGAACCTCGCCGATCCGTCGAACCCGTCGACGCTGCCGCCGCAGACGCAGCAGAACATCGGCGACCTGCTGACGAACTCGGGCATCTCGTGGGCCTGGTACGGCGGCGCGTGGGGCGCGGCGCTGCAGGCCGCGCAAAGCAACACGTCGGGCGTGATCTACGGGCCGAACATGACCTCGCCGAACTTCCAGCCGCATCACCAGCCGTTCAACTATTACGCGAACCAGGCGCCCGGCAGCGCGAGCCGCGCGCAGCACCTGCTCGACGCCGGCTCGAACGGCACCACGCTCATCCAGGCGATCGACGCGGGCAAGCTGCCGCAGGTCACGTTCTACAAGCCGCAGGGCAACCTGAACGAGCACCCGGGCTACACCGACGTCGCGTCGGGCGACCAGCACATCGCCGACGTGATCTCGCACCTGCAGAAGAGCCCTCAGTGGAACAACATGGTCGTGATCGTCACGTACGACGAGAACGGCGGCTTCTGGGATCACGTCGCGCCGCCGAAGGGCGACCGCTGGGGCCCGGGCACGCGCATTCCGGCGTTCGTCATCTCGCCGTTCGCAAAGCAAGGCTTCGTCGACCATACGCAATACGACACCGCGTCGATCCTGCGCTTCATCACGCGCCGCTTCTCGCTGCCGAAGCTCGCGGGCCTCAAACAGCGCGACGACGCGCTCGTCGCGAACGGCCTCAAGCCGATGGGCGACCTGACGAACGCGCTCACGCTGTCGACGGGCAACTGAGCGCGCTACCGGATCACGACGACGCGACATCGCTTCATTGGGCGGCTTCGGCCGCCCTTTTTTTTTTTCGGCCCGCGCGCGGCGCACTCGGCGCGCCGCATCCGATCGGATGCAAGCATTCGCACGCGTGCGGCCCGGCGCGCGCGGGACGCTCGCATGCGATGCCGCGCGCCGCGATGTCCGCCGCCCGATTCATCGCGTGCGGCACCCCCGCGGCACTCCGGTGCCGATCTGCATCGATCCGCGCCGATCCGGCGCCGATCCCGCACCATCCGCTCCGCCTGCCGCGCATTCCGGCCGCCGCCGCGCGCGCCGTCCGCCCTCGCGAACGCATGGCCCGCCGCGCGCCTCGTTTAGAATGCACGCTCCCTTTCCGACCGTCCCTGCCATCCAAGCGAGACCGCCATGATCATCAAACCGCGCGTACGCGGCTTCATCTGCGTCACCACCCATCCGGCCGGCTGTGCGGCGAGCGTGCGCGAGCAGATCGCCTACGTCGAGCGCGGCGGCCCGATCGGGCACGGGCCGAAGAAGGTGCTCGTGATCGGCGCGTCGACGGGCTACGGGCTCGCCGCGCGCATCGCGGCCGCGTTCGGATCGGCGGCCGCCACGCTCGGCGTGTTCTTCGAGCGCGCGCCGGGCGACGCGAAGCCCGGCACCGCGGGCTGGTACAACAGCGCCGCCTTCCATGAAGAGGCGGCCGCGCGCGGCCTGTATGCGGCGAGCATCAACGGCGACGCGTTCTCCGACGAGATCAAGCAAAAGACGATCGACGCGATCAGGCGCGATCTCGGCCAGGTCGACCTCGTCGTCTACAGCGTCGCCGCGCCGCGCAGGACGCATCCGAAGACGGGCGAGACGTTCCAGTCGACGCTCAAGCCGATCGGCCGCGCGGTGCGGCTGCGCGGGATCGATACGGACAACGAGGCGATCAAGGAAACGCTGCTTCAGCCGGCGACGCCCGACGAGATCGCCGGCACGGTCGCCGTGATGGGCGGCGAGGACTGGCGGATGTGGATCGACGCGCTCGACGCGGCGGGCGTGCTCGCCGACGGCGCGAAGACGACCGCGTTCACGTATCTCGGCGAGAAGGTCACGCACGACATCTACTGGAACGGCTCGATCGGCGAGGCGAAGAAGGACCTCGACCGCACCGTGCTCGCGATCCGCGACAAGCTCGCCTCGCGCGGCGGCGACGCGCGCGTGTCGGTGCTGAAGGCCGTCGTCACGCAGGCGAGCTCCGCGATTCCGATGATGCCGCTGTACCTGTCGCTGCTCTTCAAGGTGATGAAGGCGCGCGGCACGCACGAAGGCTGCATCGAGCAGGTCGACGGCCTGTTCCGCGACAGTCTCTACGGCGCGCATCCGCATGTCGACGCCGAAGGCCGGCTGCGCGCCGACGGGCGCGAGCTCGATCCCGCCGTGCAGGCGCGCGTGCTCGAGCTGTGGGACCAGGTGACGGACGACAATCTGTACACGCTCGCCGATTTCGCCGGCTACAAGACCGAATTCCTGCGTCTGTTCGGCTTCGAGATCGACGGCGTCGATTACGACGCGCACGTCGACCCGAACGTGCGGATGGCGAATCTGATCGACTGATTCGCGCATCGGGCAGCCGCCTCTTCGCACGGCGCCAGGCCCGGCGCCCCCGGCATCGGCATCGCGCGATGCGATGCCTGCGTCCCTGCGCGCCCGTCACACGAGCCCGTTCTCCGACGCGTACATGAACAGATCGACGTCGGACTTCAGCCCGAGCTTGCCCATCGCATTGTGCTTGTGCGTGCTGACCGTCTTGATGCTGCGGCCATAGCGGTGCGCGATGTCGGTCATTGTCATGCCGGTCGCGCAGAGGCGCACGACCTCGATCTCGCGCGGGCTCAGCTGCGGCGGCGCGTCCGTCGCGCGCATCGCGAGCCCGCTCGCCGCGCCCGCGTGCGTGCCGACGAATGTCCGCCCCTGGCACACGGCGGCGAGCGCGCGCGGCAGCTCGTCGAGGTCGCCCCGCTTGCTCAGCACCGCGAGCGCGCCCGCCTGGCGCATCGTGCGCATCAGCACCGGGTTGTCGAGCATCGTCAGAACGATCACGCGCACCGAAGGATGGCCGTCGCGGATCGCGGTCAGCATCGCGAGGCCGTCCGCGGCCGGCTGGTCGGGCATCGCGAAATCGGTGATGACGATGTCGCACGGCGTGGCCGCGAGCCGCGCGAGCAGCCCCGCCGGATCGTGCGCCTCGCCGACGATCGACACGTCGGCCATGTCCGCCAGCATGTGACGCACGCCCAACAGCACGAGCGGATGGTCGTCCGCGATCAACACTTGAACGCTCATTTACCTTCCTCCTTTTGGATCGCCGCGATCGCGCGATTGCGCCGGATGCGCAACGCAGCGCAGCAGATGGTTCACCATCGCGAGCGTGTCCCGGACCGCGCCGCGGATCGCGCGGGCGTCGCCCGCCGCGAGCAGATGGTGGAATTCGTCGAGCAGCGCATCGACGTGCGCCTGGCCGAACAGGCCGTACGTGCCGCGCGCCGTGTGGCACCACGCGCGCAGCTCGCGCTCGGACAGGCCGTCGCGCAAATGGCGCGTCAGCGCATCCCGGTCGCGCTCGAGCGCGCGGCGGCACGCAAGCAGGATCGCGTCGCGCGCCGCGCCGTGCGCGGACGACGCGCCGAATCCCGCGAGCAGGCGCGTCGCGTCGATGCGCGACGGATCGAAGCGCAGCGCGGGCGCGGGCTCGATCGCATCGACGAGCGCGCGCTCGAGCGCGTCGAGCGTCGTCGGCTTGCCGATGCACAACGTCATGCCGGCCGCGACGCAGCGCGCGTATTCGGCGTCCGACACGAGCGCCGTCACGCCGACGACGGGCGTCGCGCGCACGCGCGCATCCGGATGCGCGCGGATCGCCGCCGTCAGCGCGACGCCGTCCATGCCCGGCATTCGGCAGTCGGTGAGCACGACGTCGAACGCGCCCGCCTCGAGCGCGCGCAACGCTTCTTCGCCGCCGCCGCAGAGGCGCGCGCGATGGCCGAGCGCGTCGAGCTGGTAGCCGATCACGACGCGGTTCATTTCCTGATCGTCGACGACGAGCACGCGGTACGCGCGCGGCTCGCTTCCCGTCGCCGCGCGTGCGCACGCCGCATCCCGCGCGTCGAGCGCGGCGCGCAGGCTCTCGGTGAACGCGCGCCAGCCGAGCGGGTTGCTGCTCAGCCGCACGTGCGTGCCGTCGTCGAGCCAGCCGGCGGGCTGCGCCGCGTCGGTCACGCCGACCCAGCCGATCTGCGGCCGCGCCGCGTCGACGCGCGCCTCGTCGCACACCACCGCGTCGACGTCCGTCGCGCCGCGCGCGGCGAGCCGCACGCCCGCGGCGCGCGCGTAGGCGGCGAGCGTCGCCGCGGCCGCCGGATCGCCGACGTCGATCGACACCACGCGCCCGGCGAGCGCATCCGGCGCGTAGCCGCGCGCCGCGACCGCGCAGCGGATGCGCGCCGTCGCCGTCGTTCCCCTGCCTTCCTCGCTTGACAGCGTCACGTCTCCTCCCAGCAATCTCGCGAGCTTGCGCGCGATCGCAAGCCCGAGCCCCGTTCCCGATTCCGTGCGCCGCGCGCCGCGCGCCGCGCGCACGAACGGCGTGAAGAGCCGCCGCAGCTCGTCGGCGGCGATACCGATTCCCGTATCGACGATCGTCGCGACGATCTCGACCGAGCCGTCGGCCTCGTGCGCCGCGCGCACGCGCACCGACACGCTGCCGCGCTCCGTGTACTTGATGCCGTTGCCGATCAGGTTGACGAGAATCTGCCGCAGCCGATTGCCGTCCGTCAGCACGGCGGCCGGCACGTCAGCGTCGACGTATAGCCTGATTCGCAAGCCTTTGCGCTGCGCCTGCACCGCGAGCATCGCGGTCACGCTGTCGACGAGCTCGCGCACGTCCACGCGCGTCTTCTCGATCGCGAACTGCCCCGCCTCGATGCTCGCGTGATCGAGAATGTCGTTCAGCACGCGCGCGAGCGACTGCCCCGAGTCCTGCACGAGACTCAGCAGCCGCTGCTGCTCCGGCGCGAGCAGCCCCTTCTTCAGCAGCTCGACGAGCGCGAGCATGCCGTTGACGGGCGCGCGCAGCTCGTGGCTCGCGGTCGCGAGCGAGCCCCGGCTCGCGCGCAGCGCCGCCTGCAGGCGCTTCAGATCGCGGTGCGCCCATCCGTAGCTCAGCAGCGCGACGAGCACGTGGCTGCCTCCCCAAAGCAACGGGTACAGATGCGTCCACTTGCAGGGCGTCGCCGCGATCAGCATGCTGTCCTGCACCCGCGCGGAAGCCTGCGGCAGCGTCAAGAACGCGAGCGCTGCTGCGGAGATGCACACCAGTATGCGTCGACAGAATTTGCCTCCGCAAAAGCCGTCGCTTTTCATACCTTTATCCCATATGGAACCTCGTCAGAATACGCATCTCTTCCGTTTCCGGAAAAAACTCGCACCTCCTTTTTCTTGTCGCCGTTCCATTTATGGGTAGGGTCGTTTATCCCATCGCACGTGCGCTTTCTCCGATTCCTCGATTCGATGGCGCGCAGCGCAGAGCGGCGGCGTCCGCCCGCGGCCGGCCCGGAACGAAAATGGGACGGCCGACACGCGAAAGTCGGCGATCAACGCATGCGCAGGGCGATATTCTCGCGCCCGAATTGGCCGTTTCGGGCTTCGCACATCGTCAAATCTACGCTTCGTTCGAAAACGAAAAAAACTGTTCCGGCTTTTCCGCTCACCTCCATATCCCCCCGTCCGACTCGATTCGCATGTCCGAAACGATTTTCAGAAAACGCCGATTTTCGGCTAATAGCGCACGTCGATCACCACACTGTCCGTATACGTGCCGACGGCGGGCGTCTGCTGATCCGAGTAGATCCGCGCGGTGTACGGAAACTGCTGCGCCGATCGGCCGTCGGCCGCCGCGCCGCTGCCCGCGCGGTTCGTCGACTGCCCCCACACCGCGCCGCCGCCCGAGCCGAAGATGTCGTACTGCAGCCGGTTCGCGCCGTTCGCCATCTGCCGGCGCCCGCTCGCGTGCGGATTCGCGCCGCTGGTGAGGCCGACCGTGTAGACCATCCCCTTCGTGCAGGTGAGCGACACGCTGCCCGTCACCGGCGCGAAGCTCGCGACCGTCGGCGCGGAACCGAAGTTCACGTCGGGCGCGACGATCACGCAATCGTTCGTCACGGTGAGCGTGACCGGCACGACGGCCGAGCCCGAGCCCCGGTCGCGGCCGAGACAGAGGCCGAGAATGCCGATCCCGCTGCAGTAGTCCCAGCTCCACGCGATCGTCAGCGTGTCGGCGTACGTGCCCGCCGCGACATTGCTGCCCTGGATCGTGCGGAAATACAGCGGCAGCGTCTTCGCGGGGCCGCCGAAGATCCCGAGCAGGTTCAGCAACTGCCCGCTCGCCCAGTTGTAGGTCGTGCTGTAGTCGAGCTTGATCGAATAGTTCTGGTCGGCGAACGCCGCGTACGGCACCGCGTCCCCCGTCGGGCCGACGAGCTTGCCGCCGTTGGCCGACGTGATCGTCGCGTTGATCTGGTCGCCGATCACGAACAGGCCGAGCAGCGCGCCCGAGCACGACAGGCCGCTGCTCGTCGTCGACGTCGACTGCGGCTGGCTCGCGGCGACGAACGACGTGACCGTGCCGAACGACGCGGGGGCCGCGCTCACGACCGAGCACGTCGCGTGCGCGTGCATCGCCGCGAAAAGACCGAGCGCGAGCGCCGCCGCGACGCGCACGAGGAATTGGCAGAATGGCTTCATCGATGAATCCTGTCGTTATTCGCCGCACGCGAGCGGGCCGATGCGGCTCATCCTAGCCGCGTCGACGTCGGCATCGAACGTCGCTCGGCACGTGCGGCCGTCCGGCGTCGTCACGCGCAGATGATTGACCGCGGACAAGCCTTCGAAATAAGTTTCGCCCTGCCAGCCGACGAGCGCGGTCTGGCCGCTCTCCTCGTGCAGCACGCGCGAGCCGATGCCGATCGGCCGGCCCGCGGCGTCGACGAGCGAGATTTGCGCGGAGACGATCTTCTCGATCGGGAACGTGACGAGCGCGCCGCCGCGGTCGCGCACGGCCACGCGCTGCTCGACGACCGGCACGCGCACATTGCTCGGCAGCTCGAGCGGATCGATTTCGTACTTGCCCGCGTAATACGACGGCGCCCACGGCACGAGCAGGTGGCCGCCGCCGTCCGTCTTGCCGACGAGCTGGTTCTCGTAGCGCACGGGCACGCCCTTGCGGCCTTGCGTGTCGATCAGCACGAACGCGTCGTCGACGCGATTCGCGGGCAGCATCGCGCCGTCCATCACGACGACCGAGCCCTGCATCTCGCCCCAGCGCGCATAGCCGCGCCCCGCGCCGTAGCCGTACGCGCCGCCCTGCACCTGGAAGTAGCGGTTGCGCCACGTCGCGTCCGCCTGCTGATAGTGCGAACCGCCCCCCGCGTACGCGAGGTTCCAGCCGAAGCCGCCGTCGCTCGGCACGCTGCGGCTGTACTGCACGCGCTCGCTGACGCTGTTGTTCTGATCGCGCGCGAGCGAGCCCGTCACGACGCCCTTGTCGCCGAGCGGCACGATCAGTTGCACTTGCGCGGCGAAGCCGTGGTCGCCGATCGTCTTGTTCACCGACGCGTAGAGCGTCGCGCGCCGCAAGATCGGACGCGTGTACGACAGGTTCGCGATCCGCGTGCGCGCGCCGTCGGCGCCGCGCACGTCGAAATAGCCGGCGCCGAGCGTGCCGCCGATCGCGCCGAGATTGAGCGCGCCCGTGGCCTGCGTGCTGCTGCGCACGAGCCGGTACGCGACGTCCGAAGGCAAGTCGTAGACTGACAGATCGCGAAACCCGTCGGTGCGCTGAATCCGTTGCAGCGCCACGCTGAAGCGCTGCGACGAATAGCTGTAGCCGAACGCGTACTGCCGGCCGGACGCGCCGGCGAGACGGCTCTGCGTCGCCGCGACGTTGAGCACGCCGAACATGCCGACGCCGACGTCGAACCCGAGGCCGCCGAGCGCGAGGCGTTCGCCGCCCTCCGCATGGCCTTCGATCGTCAGGTAATCGGTGAAGCCGTAGCGCGCGGTGCCCGACGCCGCGAACTTGCCGTACGAGAACGAGCGGATGCCATAGTCGCGCCGCATCGCGCCGACCGACAGCGAATAGTCCGAGAGCCCCTTCTGCAGCAGCGTGTTCGCGACGTAGAACGGAATCGTCGTCGCGACCCGGCGGCCGAGCGCGTCGGTCGTCACGACGGTCGCCTCGCCCGCGCCGTTGATGAACGGCACGTTGTTCAGTGTGAACGGCCCCGGATTCACCTGCCCCGTCGTCGTCTTGCTGCCGTTGATGAAGAGATCGACGGCGGTCGGCACCGCGGCCTGGCCCGAGAACTGCGGCAGCGGATACGTGACGATGTCGGGGCGCACCTTGAAGTCGCGCTCGATCGACACGCCGCCCAGACGCACCGCGCTCGACCACGACAGCGCGCCCGTAATCACGTCGCCCGCCGTGTACGTGAGCATGCGGTCCTGATCCGAGTAGCGCCAGGACGTGTCGTAGCGCAGATAGCGGTTGCTCGCGACGCCGCCGCTGCCGCCGTAATCGCGCCGATAGACCCCCGTGTTCGTCACGGTGCCCCACTTGTCGAACAGCCGCGCTTCGGTCCATGCGGACGTGTAGCTCGTGCCGAGCGTCGGCGAATTCGCGTACACGTCGTAATTGAACAGGAGCCCGAAGCTCACGGCCGCGGGCGTGCGGTCGTACAGCCGCCGCGAGCCGACCGCCTGCTGCGGCAGCCAGTCGGGCGGCACGCTCAGCTTCAGGCGCTGCTCGCCGCTCTCGTATTCGACTTGCACGCCGTCGAGCGTCGACAGATCGACGAGCGCGTCGGGTTCGGCGTGCGTGCGCACCGACGCCTGCGCGAGATCGCCCGCGCGCGCGTAGTAGACGCCGTCCCGATAGCGGATCGGCACGATCCGCCCGGTCGACAGCTCGTTGACGACGAGCTCGAGGTACAACGTGCCGCGCGTCGCCGCGCCGCCCGCGGGCGGCAGCGCGCGGCCGAAGCTGTCCGCGAGCGTCATCGGCTCGTTCGCGCGCACGTCCCCCGCCGCCGCGAACGCCATCCCCACCGCCCACGCCGCCGCGCGCCGTCGCGGCAGTCTTCTCGTTCTGTGTTCGTTGTACCCGTTGTACCGCTTCAAGGCATTTCCCCGTCGCGACGTCGTCGCTTGTGTCGTGATGCGGATTACCGGTTCGAAGCGGCGCCGCCCACGTCGATCGCGAGATCGGCCACGCCGTTGACGGTGGCGACCAGCTTGGAATTGGAATTGAGCTTCATGCTCTCGGGCAGCGCCCAGCGCATCTGCGCGCCGGGCAGCACGTAGCCGAGCAGGCCGCGCGCCAAATCGGCGCGCGAGCCGTTCGATTCGAACGCCGCGCGCGTGATCCGCGCATGCACGGGGCCGCGGTTCGACACGACGAGCCAGCGCTTGCCGCCGTCGTGCACGATGCGCCACCGGAGGGCGGGCCGCCCCGCCGTCGCAGGGTCGCGACGCTCGTCCGGGTTCTCCTTCGTCCACAGGCCGTCGCCGTACACGAAGAGCGGCACCGAGTAATGCATCTGGAACTTCACGCCGAGCGCCGTCTCGTTCGCGGCGTTCCGCGCGTCGTCGTCCGGCTGCGGGATCTCGTCGATCAGCACACGGTACGCCTCCTCGGTGCCGGGCGCGGCGTCCGCGAGGCGGGTCAGCCGGATCAACTGGCGCTTGCCGGGCGGCACAGTCGCCATCGGCGGGCTGCCCGCGATGCGCTGCTGGCTCTCGTCGTAGACATCCTCGCCGTTCGCTTCGCGCCAGCCGAGCACGCGCACCTGCAGCGTCACCGGCCGGCGATCGCGGTTCTCGAGCCATAACGCCGCCGCGCGCTGATCGCTGTCGATCACGGGATCGATCGGCCAGATCATCACGGACGTCGCCGCATGCGCGTGCGGCGCGACCAACGCCGCCGCGGCCGCCGCGCCGACGAGCGCGCGGCGCAACATGCGTGCGGCTCGCGCCGGCATGCCGGGCGATCTCGAAACTTTCATCACGGATTCCTGATTGATTAATAACTGAGCGTGACCTGCGCGGTGTCGGTGTACGTGCCGGCGGGCGCGCCGCCGCCCGGCAGCGTCAGCGCGCCGTAGATCGGCAGCGTGATCGTCCCGGACACGGGCAGCGACACCGCCTGCCCGATCGCGATCGCCTGCGTGTGTCCGGCGTCCGAATACAGCTGATACGCGACGCGCGCGCCGCCGCTCGCCAGATTGCGCTGCGTGTTGCCCGCGCTCGCGTTCGCGCCGCCGTCGATCGTCATCTTCAGCGTCGAGCCGGGCGAGCATTCGATCTGCAATGCGCCGCCGCCGACCGCCGCGCTCGCCTGCCCCGTCGCGACGGCCGGATGCGCGCCGAAATCGAGCGTGCCGAAGCTCAGGCCGCTCGTCGGCCCGCCGCCCGCGACGCCGCAGCCCGCGACAATCTGCGCGCTGACCGTGAAGGCCTGGGTTCTGGGCAACAGCGTGTCGGCCCGGCCAATCGCCGGAACAGCCGGCAGCAACGCGGCGCACAGCAGGAAAACCACTCGCTCAAAGGTCGACATGACGATCGGAATCTGGGATCGCCTCGCGGCTTGCTCGTATGCGCGCCGCGAGGCCGGACTGAACGGAGTCGATGCGCTCGCTCACCAGCCGAGCGTGACGTTCAGCACATCGACGTACGTACCCGCGGCGAGCGCCGACGAGCTCGTCTTGTTGACGACACCGTAAAGCGGCAGCTCGAATGCGGCGCCCGGCGTCGGCACCGACACCGATTGCGGCGTGCCCGCGACGTAGTGCTGCGAGTGGCCCGCGTCCGCATAGACTTCGTACGGCACGAAGCTCGCGCCGTTCGCGAGCGCGCGCGTGCCCGTGCCGACGGCCGCGCCCTTCGACGCGTTCTGGCCGCCGTCGATCGTCACCTGGATCGACGTGACGTCCGGCGAGCACGTGACTTGCGTCGACGTCGAGCCGCCGCCCTTCGCCGCGCTCGAGAGCTGGCCCGTGAAGCCGCTCGGCTGCGTGCCGAAGTCGAGCGTGCCGAAGTTCGTCGCGCCGACAGAACCGCCGCCCGTATCGACCGCGCAGCCCGTCGTCAGCACGAGCTGCGAGTTGACCGTCCCCGTGAGCGGGCTGGTTTGCGCCTGCACGCCTGCGCAAACCGACACGCAGGCGACGGCCGCCCAGACTTTCCAGTGAGCCTTCATCTTGTTTCCTTCTGTGTGGTGAAAAAGAACTGTTGCTGCTTACCCGCTCCGGATCACCAGTCGAGCGTGATCCCGAGCAAATCCTCGTAGGCCCCGGACGGCATCGCGCGCGTCATGCCGTTGACGACGCCGAAGAGCGGCAGCGTCACGTCGTCCTGCCGCCCGTCGACGAGAAACGACTGCGGCATGAGCGGCACGTATGGCACGCTGCGCGCCGCGTCGCGGTACACGTGGTACGGAATCCGGCCGACGACGCGCCCGTGCGCGCCGCGCGTCACCAGATAGCGGGCCGACTGGTCCCCGTTGCGGCCGCTGTCGATCGAGACCAGAAAGCCGTCGACGTCCGGACTGCACACGACGCGCACCGCGCCGTTCGACGTCGCGCGGCCGTCGGCCGTCAGGTAGTCGGACCAGAGCGGTCCGTGCGCGCCGAAATCCAGCCGGCCCAAATCCGCGCTTCCGGCAACGCCCGCGACCTCGCATCCGCGACTGACCTGCAAATTCACCTGCATCGCGCCGGTCAGTTGCCCGGCCGAGACGGTCGCGAAAGCCAGCATGAATGCCGCCCCGCCCATCGTCTGCACCACACGCTTGCGCATTTCGCTCTCCACACGATCGCCCGTTGATTTCGTCGTTGTTTTTCGATGGCCCAATCGCCGCGCGCCGGCCGCGCGCGGCGGCCCCGTCGCCTTGCGCGCGATACATGCGCCGCCGCCCGGCACTCGGCTCGCGCCGCCATGCGTTCGGACGAGCGCGGACCAACGGCGGCGCATCGCGCGCCGCCGCCGCGGCAGGCAAGATCGGATTGGAATTCGGCCGGCTCGGTTTTAATTGGTTGAAGCCGATCCGATTGGTCTACTCGATTGCGGTTATTTCGGAACCGCGCCCCGATTCCATCGAAAATATAATTGAATGGATGATGAATGGTTAGAGTAATTGTTACTATCGGAATAATCCGAGTTTAGGTAAATTTGACAATATTTAAAGATTCATTCTGGCGCGCCAAATCTCGCATTTGAAACGCGATCGGCTCGACCGACGCCGCGTTAGGCGCGGCACGCAAGCGTCATCGAACGATCGGAAACGAAACAAGAGAAATTGGATTTATGCGATGGGAAAGATCGAATTCCGCCGATTCGGGTTCGCATCACCAAAAGATACCGTGCGCACGAAAGACCATCTATTTTGGCGAGACCAAAATTTTCGCCCGCCCAATCGATAGGGAAACCGAAATATTAAATCTTGACTTTCGCAGGCCGAAATTTCGCACATCAATTCGAATCACGAATTAATTTCCGAAATTCGTATATTGAGCAATTCGAATATTCCGACATCCGGACGATCAGCGGCGCGGGCGCGACGCGTCGCGCCGTCGAAGACAGGCCGCGCGCGCGCCGCGGCCGGCCATTTCGCCCGCCCGCTCAGTTCGGCTGGAACTGAGGCAGCAGTTCGGCGAACCGGTCGGCGAGCGTTCGGCGCGATCGCTTCGGCCAGATGGCCGTCAACGGAAATTCGGGCAGCGCCTGCCCATCCGAGACCGGACTGAACTCGACGCCCTCGAACGTCAGCGTGCGGATCGACGACGGCAGCAGCGACACGCCGCAGCCCGCCGCGACGCACGCGATCACGGTCAGCGTGCGGTTCACGTCCTGGACGATCTCGATCGGATGGCCGGCGAGCCGGAACGCGCTGAGGATCGCCGCGCGTATCGACGGCAGTTGCTCGTGCGGGAACCAGATGAGCCCGGCGCGCGACAGCTCCCGCAGCGTGATCGTGCCGTCCGGCTGGCGCGGAAACGACTTCGGAATCACCGCGATCAGCGGATCGCGCCGGATCAGCTTCTCGTTGACGGGACCGCCGATCGCGACGGGCGTGTGCAGAATGCCGATGTCGATCTCGCCGCGCTCGAGCGCGACGACCTGCTCCGCATTGCTCATCTCGCGCATCACGAGATCGACGCGCGGCGTGGCCGCGCGCAACGCGCACACCGCGGAAGGCAGCGTATCGAACAGCGCGGCGGACACGAAGCCCACGCTCAGCCGCCCCGCCCGCTGCGCGCCGATCTCGCTCGCGCGCCGCGCGGCGGCGTCCATCCGCGCGAGGCTCAGGCGAATGTCGTCGACGATCGCTTCGCCCGCCGTCGTCAGCGCCGCGCCGCGCCTCGAACGCTCGAACAGCTTCACGCCGAGCTCGCGCTCCATTTTCGTCAGCGCGTGACTGAGCGCGGGCTGCGCGACGCCCAAGCGGATCGCCGCGTGAGTCAGGCTGCCCGTGTCCGCAATCGCAAGGAAGTATCGAAGATGCTTGGATTCCATAATCACGCAGCGCCACGAGATTGCGTTCCGACGGCCGCGCCGCCGCATCGCCGAGACGATGGACACGTATTGCGAATACACGATTTCATTCCGCGCCCGCCTTCAATAGACGAATTCGGCCGGCGCATTTTCAATCTCATCATCATTCAACCAAACAGAATTATTCGACGAACAATTTCAAATATCCGAATCAATCGTACCAAAACGATCCTGAATCCACAGACGCCGACGCCACGCAAACGTTCGCGCAACATTTCGCCTCACGCGATCGACGTCACGGCGAAATACGCAATCATAATTTTCTTTTATCAATAATGCTCGACTTCGTGATGCATATATCGTTTACCTCTCGATAAAATATGACGATATGATGCGGGCTTTTTCCAATCGATTGTGGCGACATCATTCCGGAGAGCATGAGTGAGCTGGTACAAAGAAATATCGCCCGTTGAAAGACGTACATTCAAAGGATGTTTTTCCGGCTGGGCGCTCGACGGCGTCGACACGCAGATGTTCAGCCTCGTCATCCCCGCATTGCTGACGTCCTGGGGCATCGGCAAGGGGCAGGCGGGCCTCATCGGCGGCGCGACGCTCGCCGCGGGTGCGATCGGCGGATTGCTCGCCGGCGCGATCGCCGATCGCTTCGGCCGCGTGCGCGCGCTGCAGATCACCGTGTGCTGGTTCTCGCTGTTCACGTTCCTCAGCGCGTTCGCGCAGAACTTCGAGCAACTGCTGGTGCTGAAGGCGCTGCAAGGGCTCGGCTTCGGCGGCGAATGGACGGCGGGTGCCGTGCTCCTGAGCGAGACGATGCGTGCGCGGCACCGCGGCAAGGCAATGGGGATCGTGCAGAGCGCCTGGGGCTTCGGCTGGGGCGGCGCGGTGCTGCTCTATACGCTGATCTTTTCGTGGCTGCCGCCCGAATGGGCGTGGCGCGTGCTGTTCGCGATCGGCGTGCTGCCCGCCCTGCTCGTGCTGTACATCCGGCGCGCCATTCCCGAGCCGCCGCGCGCCGACACGATCGCGTCGGCCGCCGACGCGGCGCCCGCGCAACCGGCAACGAGCATCTTCGATCCGTCCGTGCTCAGGATGACGATCGTCGGCGGCCTGATCGGCGTCGGCGCGCACGGCGGCTATCACGCGATCACGACCTGGCTGCCGACCTATCTGAAGACCGAGCGCCATCTGTCGGTGCTCGGCACGGGAGCGTATCTCGCCGTGATCATCGTCGCGTTCATCGTCGGGTGCATGACGAGCGCGTACTTGCAGGACCGCATCGGCCGCCGCAAGAACCTGATGCTGTTCTCCGCATGCTGCGTCGTGACGGTCAATCTGTACGTGCTGCTGCCGCTCGACAACCTCGCGATGCTGCTGCTCGGCTTTCCGCTCGGCTTCTTCGCTGCCGGCATCCCGGCCACGCTCGGCGCGCTCTTCAACGAGCTCTATCCGCGGAACGTGCGCGGTCGCGGCGTCGGCTTCTGCTACAACTTCGGCCGCGTCGCATCGGCGATCTTCCCCGTGCTCGTCGGGCACATGGGGACGTCGATGCCGCTCGGCCTCGCGCTCGGCATCGACGCGGGCATCGCTTACGGGCTCGTGTTCATCGCCGCCTGGTTCCTGCCCGAAACGCGCGCGCGCGATTTCCAGTCGCCGCAACCCGACCCGCGCATCCGCGAAGCGGCGCTGTAGGAGCCGGCCGGCATGCCGGGCGCCCGTCATTTCGTGGGTTTTTCATGGATCAGGCAAGCAACGATCCGGCAGTCGAAACGACGGGCCGCACCTGCGCCACGCGCGCACGACACATGCGCGACACGCACGACGCGCGCGATCCGCTCGTCGATGCGTGGTACGGCGACGGCATCGCGCCGATCGAAGCCGTCGATTCGCACGCGCACGTGTTCCTGCGAAGCCTGCCGCGCATTCCGAGCGCGCGGCACTCGCCGGAATACGACGCAACGCTCGAATCGTATGTCGCGCATCTGAACGCATCCGGCGTCACGCACGCGGTTCTCGTTCAGCCGAGCTTTCTCGGCACCGACAATCACTTCTTCGTCGACGTGCTGGCACGCTATCCGCAGCGCTTTCGCGGCGTCGCGGTCGTGAACCCGTGCATGGCCGAGGAGGAATTCGCGCGGCTCGAGGCGACCGACGTGGTCGGCATCCGCCTGAATCTCGTCGGCCTGCCGATTCCGGATTTCGCCGCGCCGCGGTGGCGCGCGCTGCTCGCGCGGGCGAACGCGCTCGATTGGCATGTCGAAGTACATCGGCGCGCGGCGGATCTTCCCGCGATCATTCCCGCGTTGCTCGAACAGTCGTGCCGCGTCGTCGTCGACCATTTCGGGCGCCCGGCGCCGCATCTCGGCACGCGCGATCCCGGCTTCCGCTTCCTGCTGTCGATCGCCGGAACGGGGCAAGTCTGGGTCAAGCTGTCCGCCGCGTATCGCAACATCGAATCGGGCGACGGCACCGCGTTCGGCACGCGCGCGGCGCGCGAGCTGCTCGGCGCGTTTGCGCCGAATCGCCTCGTGTGGGGCAGCGACTGGCCGCACACGCAGCATCGCGACCGAACCGATTTCCGTGCGACGCGCTCGGCGCTCGACGACTGGGTTCCCGATCCGTCGCTCAGGCGCATCGTTCTCTGCGACTCGGCGCGCACGCTGTATCGTTTCGACAGCTAAACGATTGCATTCGACGCATCCGCACACCGCATCCGCACATCGTTTCGCCGCGCTGCTCGCGCCGCCGATGTATGTCGAAAATTTATGAATATCTCGGCTCGATCCGCTGGTTCGCGTTGATGCCGGCCATTAGAATTTCGCCATCCCAATGACGATCATCCGGCCCCTTGTCCGATGCGCTTCGCGCGCGAACGAATGTCGAGCCGACGCGCTTTCGCACGGACACCGGACATCGCCTGCGGATATCGATTTTTCACTCCGCACGCAGGCCGGGAAACGCATCGCCTGCTTGCGGAACGCCAACGCCTGACCGTGGAAGGCATCGCGATCGACGTCGAAACCCGTTCGCATTTTTTTCGTTTCAACCGCAGATCGCCGCATCGGGCCGCGCTTCATTCCGATGGGCAATCGGCTAGTCGTCATTCGTCCAACACACCCATACATTTGCCGGCCGATACGGGACGCGATCGAATCCCGACAGGCAAGGGAGCATTTTTTTGATGGAAACTTACCTCGACCTTCTGGTAGAACGAGAAGCCCTGATGATCAAACTGGATGCGGCGCGCACGCAAGCACGAAGCGCGGCGCTGTCCGAAGTGAAGCGAATCGTCGAGGAATTCGAGCTCACGACGCAGGAAGTGTTCGGCCGTGCCGGCGCGTTGCGCCACCGCGGCAAACCCAAGCCGAAGTATCGCGACCCGAAGACCGGCGCGACGTGGACGGGCCGCGGCCGCCCGCCTTCGTGGATCGCCGGGAAGGATCGCGCCGCATTCGTCGTGTAACCGCGGCTTAATGCGGCCGCGCTCGACAACGTTTGCTCGCGTCGCTAGCGCCGCCGTTCTCCCGCCGCGAGAAGCCCACACCGCTCGTTCGTTCGAGCCGTGTGGGCTTTTTCATTGGGGCCGGGCGCCAGCCGCGCGAAACACGATACGCCGCCGACGCGTTCGCCGGTTGCGGTCGGAAACCGCGTGCGAAGAAGGCAGAAAGACGATCTCGCCGTCGTGCGACCGCGAGAATCACGGCCGTCGAAGCCGATGCCCGAATGACCGGGCAACGCCGACCGCAAATCGTGCTTGGCCGAGCATGCTTCATGGTGAAGACGCGCGGCGACATGCGACGGAACATGTATCACTTGCCGCGCCGCAGCCATGCGGCATGCTGCGGCACGAAACCGAGCAACAAGCAGCGAGCGCGCTTGCCGTCGTGCCGCCCGCGATGCGCGGCTGCATCCGTCGGTCGCGTCCGTCGCTCAGAATGCCGGATGACACTCGAACGCGAGTTGCGCGTGCCCTTGCGGCCCGCTTCCATGATCAACGGATTCGCGCTTCACGCTCGCTTGCATCCCGCGCTGCGCGCAGTAGCTCGTCGCTTCGTTGACGGCCCGCTCGTGCGCACCCGCCCACGACAGCAGAATGCCGCGCGAGCTCGAATCGACGGTGTAGACGTTCGGCTTCTCGGTTGCGCTGATGTCGGACGCGCTTGAACATGCGGCCAGCAGCAGCGCGCTGACCACGATCGATAGGGACGACGATTTGAGAACGCGGAGTTTCAATTTTGACGGCGCGCTCTTCGAGCACACTGAGAACAACGGGACACGCGAAAGTATGCCCGGCTCCGCGCGATAGATCATTCCCGTCACGCTTAACAGTCCGTTTCGCTAATGCAAACAATGGCCCGTGTGCGAAGCGCTTCGCCCGCGCTTTCGGGTTGCTGGCCGCGCGATAGGCGGCGATGCCGGACTGCGCATCCGACCCTCGTCGATCGTCCGCCATCCGAAGCAATGAACGCGCGTTGAATTCGCGTCGGGCATCCGCCGCGCGACGCACGTGCGACGATGTCGCCCCGAGATGCGAAACCGGCCTGCCCTCGGTTTTAGTCCGGACTGTAGTTAGAGTCAGAGGTTAAAAACTGCTGCTTCTCATCGTACGCCTGGGCGAACTGCGCAGGCGTCAGATAGCCAAGCGAACTATGAGGCCGCTCGGCGTTGTACTCGGTACGCCATTCATCAATCAGCCCCTTGGCGTGGCGCATTGAGACGAACCAGTGCTCGCTCAGGCATTCATCGCGGAACCGCCCGTTGAAGCTCTTGACATGCCGCGGCGGCAAGATTGGTCGACATCCATATTTTCGACCTTTCGCCTTTTACTTTGAGCGCCTCTATACTCGTATCCTCAACCGGCACTGCCAGAGGATTTTTTGAGCACTCAAGCAATTTTCAGATCACCACCACCCCGCGAGTGAGCCGCTGCAATTTCGACCAAATGCACGAATTCGCATCAATATTTGAAATATAGTTTCCCCAGCCCTGGCCTTCCTCCCGCTCGCCTAGCGGCTTTACTTCTTTTCGGAAGATCAATTCGCCCCGCTCCCTCCCAACCCAACACCTCAAATATCCCTTCCGTCATATTAACAAATGGCATGAATTTTCTCGAAATATTCACTGCGATTACCCCATATATAACAAACGCCCCCGCCGACGCCATCGAAATCAACTCGGCAACACCCCGCCAATCATCGTATCCTTTACTAAAAAACATGAGCGACATGAGCGCCCCCATCGAACACACCATAAGAATAAAAAATAACGCAAAGAGCTTCGCAGAATTTTTAAAAAAAGCCCATCGTCCTCGAGAACAATGCGGATATAACGTAATCGTCCGATCCGATGGTCGAAGTACGGCAAATGTCCGGTACGTCCCATCCCTCAATGGTTCCGCCACAGCCTCTACCTCGTCACCATCCTGAAACGGAAACCACATTAACCAACCTGCAACTTGCTTTCCATCGATTTCGAATTGAACCTTGTCGGCCTCTTCTTTCGTCCCCGCCAGAGAAGCCAAACCGACCGCGCCGCTCGAACCGGCCAACGCTGACGCCACGGCCGTCAACCCAGCGGCTGAGCGGTCCAAATCACTCAACAGAAAATCTCCGGCCGCTCGCTCCTTTCGTAAATTTTCCAATACTCCACGCAATACCACTGCACGATTCGTATCCATATATCATCAGTCATCCATGAGATTTTTCCTCTTCCTCACCAGAATTGACCTCATCTTTAAACCCAACAGCCACCAGCCCCTTATCGAAAGTCTCACACCTTTCAAGTCGCCGTTATTTTTATATTTTTACGATCAAAACATAGTTTTTATTGCACTCCGAAGATCATCATTCCAAAATACAAAATAACAACTTGAAGCTCGATAATAGCAGCTTGGATTTGCCAGTTAGCCATAATCAGTAGACCTCCGCCCACTACCATTCCAGGTTGCTCAGCAAAAAATCTCCGATCACCCGATCCTTATGAAAATTTTTCAGCGTCCCGCGCAACACGACCAGTCGGCCCATATCCATGTCCTTCCCACATTTCAGTACTTGAAGTACAAAATCCCCAGACCAGGTTTACCTTCTGCCTTCCTTGCGTCCCTACTTCTAGCGGGCAAATCAATCGTTTTTGCATCGCGCCATCCTAAAGCCTGAAAAATCCCCTCAGCCATATTGACAAACGGCATGAATTTTCTTGAAATACTAAATGCGATAATGGCATATATCACGAAACTAATTATGCCACCACCGCCCATTAATCCAACAAAAGCGCGCCAATCGCTGTCATGATTCACCCAGAAAATCACACCCATAACGCAGCAAGAAGCCAAAAATATGCCCCCAAAAATCCAAACAAACCATTTCAGAGTATTTATATAATGTGCGATCCGGCCACGCGAACAATGTGGATATAAAGCGATAATTCGATCACGCGGCTTGAGCATCGCGAATGCTCGATACGTACCATCTCGCAATAATTCCGCCACAACATCTACTTCGTCTCCATTATTGAAAGGGGACCACATCAACCATCCCGATATCTTTTTCCCGTCCAGCTCGAACTGAATTCTGTCGGCCTCTTCTTTCGTCCCCGCCAGGGCTGCTAGCCCGATGGCACCGCCAGAACCAACCAACGCCGCAGCCACTGCAGTCAGTCCGGCTGCCGAACGATCGGAATCGTCCAACAGAAAATCCCCCGTCGTTCTCTGCTTACTGAATTTCTCTATCGTCCCATGCAGAATCACTGCTCGATCGCAGTTCATGTACATTGCCCTCTCTTTTCATCGTCTCCTCGAACTTGAGGCCAACCGTCGGCGCGACCTTCGAGGAAACAAAACCTTGTCGATCTGGTATGTCCGCTCGACGTGCGCACAAGCAGAATTCCCGAATATCCAATGTCAACGATGAAACTTGCTCGAACCTTCGATCAATTTCAGCATGAGCCGTGTCATCTAGTCTTCGACGCTGTTCGCCGCAACGGAAACACACGCGAAACGCCATTGACTGTCGACGACGCCATCCTCGAATGAATAGATAACATTTTGCCAACGCACTTTTCGCTCGCAGGCGACGATTGCCACCGCCATGGGCACTACCGCGCACATCGATCGCGAGGTTTTCTTTCCGACTACGCTCGCTGCGCTACTCGTTCGGCCATTTGCGCGAGCCCCTCCTTTTCCTGTGCGCGCTCCATGAAGCCCAGAACCGTCACCGCGAATTCGGCGATCGACGCGGGAATACACCAGACGTTCGGATCGTTTGGCCCAACCTGGCATTCGGCCTCGATCTCTGGCGGGAACTGCGGCTCCTGGCACGTCTTGTTATGTTGTCCTTCGCGCGGCAGCTCGCTCACCGGTCTATGCGCATCGAGCCCATAGTTCCACAAGAAGCGATTGCATCCAGCCCATGTGCATAGCCCCTCGCGGCATCCAGCGCAATTTCTCGCCCCCACCATATCGCGCCAACCAAGCTTCTCGATTATCAATATCTAAAATACAGAACCCCTAACCCAGGCTTCCCTTCCTTTTTCCTTGCCATCTTGCTTCTAGCCGGCAAATCAATCTTCGCCGCGTCTCGCCATCCTAAAACATGAAAAATTTGCTCAGCCATGTTGGCGAATGGCAAAAATCTTCTGGCCATGCTGTAGGCGATAACCCCATAAACAAAAAATGCCCCCAACCCGCCACCGATCAGTGCAATAAAAAACTCTCGCCAGATCCCCTCTCCCCAAAATGTTGCCAGCATCACAAAAAAATAGATAAGGAACACAATGAGGAATCCCCGCATAAACCACTTGAAAGAGTTCTTAAAGTGCGCACTCTTCCCACGCGAACAGTGCGGATACAGAGCAATCGTGTGGTCCGACGGTCGAAGAATCGCAAAAGCACGATAGGTTCCATCTTTCAAAGGTTCCGCCACCACTTCCACTTCCTCGTCGTCTTGAAATGGCGACCACATCAACCAGCCCGTAAAAAATTTTCCGCCCAACTCAAATTGAACCTTGTCCGCTTCCTCCTTGGTGCCCGCCAACGACGCCAAGCCGATTGCTCCACCCGAACCGGCCAGCGCCGACGCCACCGCGGTAAGTTCCGCCGCCGATCGATCCATGTCACTTAACAGAAAATCCACCGCAACTCTATTTTTTTTGAAATTCTTCAACCTTCCCTTTAACACTACAGCTCGATCGATATCCATATTTCGTTCTCTCACGCCCTTCACCACGACAGCTCCACACAACCTCCGTCTCCAACGCGGCTGTACCTCATGAACGAGCACATAGAATTCAATCAAACTCACAAACTTTCACTAATACTTGAAATATAGCTTTCCCAACCCAGGCCGCCCCTCCACTCGCCGCGCGACTTTACTTCTTCCCGGGAGATCGATTTGACTCACCCCCTTCCACCCCAAAACCTCAAAAATCCCCTCTGCCATATTAACAAATGGCATAAATTTTCTAGCAATATTAACCGCAATAATTCCATATACAACAAACAGCCCCCCCGATATCATTGCAATCAACTCAAGGACACCCAGCCAATCACTGTACCCTCTCACAAAAAACACAGCCGACAAAAGGCTTCCAAGCGTTATCACAATAAATATAAAAAATAGCATGAATAATTTCACAGCATTTTTAAAAAACGCCCACCGCCCTCGCGAACAGTGTGGATATAACGCAATCGTTCGGTCAGATGGTCGAAGTATGGCAAATGCTCGATACATTCCATCCCTCAATGGCTCAGCCACCACCTCTACCTCATCGCCGTTTTGGAATGGAGACCACATTAACCAGCCGGCAACCTGCTTTCCGTCGATTTCGAATTGAACCTTGTCAGCCTCTTCTTTTGTGCCCGCCAGAGATGCCAGTCCGACTGCTCCTCCCGAGCCAGCCAACGCAGACGCTACGGCCGTCAACCCAGCAGCTGAGCGCTCCAAGTCGCTCAATAGAAAGTCTCCGGTGGCCCGTTCCTTATGAAAATTCTCCAGTACTCCACGCAACACGACTGCACGACTAGTATCCATATATCGATCACTTATCCATGCGACTTTGCTTCTTCCGCGCCAGAAGTAGCATCATCTTTGAATCCAATAGCCACCAGAGCCTTATCGAATGCCTCATCCTGTTTTTTTAAGTCATCGTTATTTTTATATTTTTTACCTACCCCAAAAACAGAATCATTTAATGAATTCTGCAAATCATCATTCCCAAAATACCAAATAACAACTTGGATCGCAACAATAGCAACCTGGACTTGCCAACTGGCCATATACAGCAGCCCTCTACCCAACACCATGGCTCCAACACGCTCAGCCGCGACCGTTGCGACCCTCTCCCCGGCCGCTATTGCCACCTTGCGTGCAGTTGCGTCAGCGATGCCTTGGCCAATCCGATCAAGAATAACGATACGAATCTGCCGCCCGGGGGGAGTCAGAATTTCCGTGTTCAAGGCGGATTGAGATTCACACGGATGGTCGAACGAATCGATCCTCATAGAGGATGGCGAACTGGTTCATGGCTGCCTTCCAGTCATGAGCCGCGCGGCCCCAATGAGCAGTGATGTTGCGCAGTGCCAGCCAGATGCGCTTCGCCGCGGCCTCATCGGTCGGAAAGTGGCCCCGGGTCATGATGATCTTGCGCAACTGCGAGTTGATGTTCTCGATGGCGTTCGTCGTGTATATAACCTTGCGAACTGCCGGTGGAAAGGCGAAGAACGGAATCACGCGATCCCAGGCGTTGCGCCATGCCGCACTGTCCGTCGGGAATTTCTGCCCCCACGGCCCGTCGGCAAACGCATCGAGTTCTACCTGGGCCGCTTCCGCGCTGGGCGCGGTGTAGATCGGGCGAATCACTGCAGCCAGTTCCCTGGGGTCTTTCCAGCACGCGCAATCGAGGCTGTTGCGGATCAGGTGAACGATGCAGGTCTGCAACGTGGTCGACGCAAACACTGCCGCCAGCGCCTCGGGCATTCCCTTGAGGCCGTCGGTCACGGCGATCAGGATGTCGTTGACGCCGCGCGTCCTGAGATCGTTGAACACCTTCGTCCAGAACTTGGCGCCTTCGGTATTCTCGATCCACAGGCCCAGGATATCGCGTGTACCGTCGGGCAGAATGCCCAGCGCAAGGTAGACCGCCTTGTTGCGCACCACGGCGTCTTCGCGGATCTTGACCCGCAGCGCGTCGAAGAACACCACCGGATACATCGGCTCAAGCGGCCGGGCCTGCCAGGCAGTCACTTCGGCCATGACCTCGTCGGTGACCGAGCTGATGAAATCGGGCGAGACCCCGGTGCCGTATTGTTCCAGCAAAAAGCCCTGAATCTCGCGCACGGTCATGCCCCGGGCATACATGGCGACGATCTTGTCGTCGAAGCCCGTGAAGCGTCGTTCGTGTTTGGGAATCAGCAGCGGTTCGAAGCTGCCGTCGCGATCGCGCGGGACCTCGATACGAATCGGACCATCCTCGGTCAGGACTGTCTTGGCACCCGTGCCGTTGCGCTGGTTGGTGACGGCGCCGGGCGTATAGCCGAGATGATGGCTCATCTCTCCACCCAGCGCCCGCTCGATCAGGGCCTTCTTCAGGGCCAGCGTCGCGGCATTGATCGCTTCAGCCGTCATCGGCCCGTTGCCGAACTGTTCAAGCAACTCGGCAGGAATCGCCGGCAGCTCCGCCGGCTTGGCTTTCGGTTTGCGAGGCATATGTTCTCCTAGCGAGCATGATATGCCTTGAACACGAAATTACTGACAGTCCCTTCGTGCGTGATCCCCACGCCATCCCAAAGCGCCAGCATCATCGGCACGCATGCCGCGCCCTTTTTTTCCGGCTGTTGCTCTCGGTTTGAGTGACAGCGATCAGGTTGATAACATATAGTCGCCAATTTCTCTCGTCGACACTGCAAATTAAAATTCTCACATGACATGCCATTCAGAACCAAAAATATACGACACTTATATCAATATCTAAAATACAACGTCCCAAGACCGGGCCGTCTCTCGGCCTTCCTCGCCGCCTTACTTCTAGCCGGCAAATCCACACTCTTCACATCACGCCAACCCAAAGATTGGAATATTCCTTCAGCCATAACAACAAATGGCATAAATTTCCTAGAAATTCTATAGGCAATAATGGCGTAAATCACAAGACTAATCAGCCCCCCTCCCCCCATCAATCCCACGAAACTCCTCCAATCGTCATCATGGTTAACCAAAAAAATTCCCGCCATAACGCCACACGATCCCAAGAAAATAAAAGCGAATGCCATAAAAAACCACTTCAGGGAATTTTTATAGTGCGCAATTCTCCCTCTCGAACAATGCGGATATAGAGCAATGGTACGATCTTCAGGTTTGAGAACGGCAAAACTTCGATATGTACCATCCCGCAGCAATTCAGCAACTACTTCGACTTCGTCGCCATTTTTGAATGGCGACCACATCAACCACCCCGTTATTTTCTTACCGTTAAGTTCAAATTGAACCTTATCAGCCTCTTCCTTGATCCCCGCCAGAGATGCCAATCCGACTGCTCCTCCCGAGCCAGCCAGCGCCGCCGCGACCGCGGTAAGTCCCGCAGCTGATCGATCGGCATCGCTCAGGAGAAAATCTCCCGTCGCTCGCTCCTTACTGAAATTACTTACGACCCCTCGCAAAATCACCGCTCGTCCATTATCCATATGCGCTCCTACCCGTTTTGCTTCGCTTTTCCTGTCTCCACCGTCTCTTCAGCTTTGAAGCCAACAGCCACTAATGCCTTGTCGAATGCTTCATCTTGCTTCTTAATATCCGATATCATTTTATATTTCCCCTCCCTCCCGAACACCGAATCGAGTATCGCGTTCTGCAAATCATCATTGCTTAGCGTCCAAATCACGACTTGAATAGCGATAACAGCCACCTGCATTTCCCAGCTAGCCATAAACAAGAGCACTCTACCCATTACCATGGCCCCAACTCGTTCGGCAGCGACAGCTGCGACTTCCTGACCCGCCGCAATGGCTGCCTTGCGCATGGTCGCATCGACAATACCTTGCCCGATACGGTCGAGAATAACGATACGAATCTTTCGACCGGTAACGTTCGATGCAATTCGCTCGAAAAATGGTGCCGATGAACTCAAAGCAGTTAAACCGAATGCTACCGTCGCTCCAAATCCGAAAATGCCTTTACCAGCATAAAGAAGGCCGATCAGCCGTTCGCCATTATTCCATTTCCCCCTGGCGTCCATGAAATCGAGCATCATCCCGACGCCTCCAGCAATCGCTCCGCAATACCCACCGATTATTTTGAGATTCTTGGCTCCCTGTTCGAACTTGAGTGCCTCCAAAGGCTTAAGCGCAACCTCCGCTGCTGCCCCCGCCACCGAAAAACACGCTCCCCCCAACTCCGCCCAATCCCGCTTTTCCTTATCCTTCTTATTGATCAGCTTGATCAGAGCAAACACCTCGATCAGCCCGATCACGCCTACGAGACCCACGCTCTCGCGCACCTTGATCGCGCGCCACCGCCTGGAAAGAACATTCGATCCTTCGGTCTCGGCGACGGCCGAGGTGGCCATTCGAAACGCCTCCGGCGAACTTCTCCCCATTCGGCGTTGAGCCTGATATTCACCGAGGAACTTGCTGCGCAGTTGCGGCTCGATTTTAGCTTGCAGCAGAACGAGTTCTTTCACCTCGTCGCTCTTGATGCCCACCCTCAGCATGAACACGGAGTTGATGATCGCCTCGCTCACCCCGTTGCCGAGATTCTGCAGGTTGAATCCCTTGAACGAGAACCGCTGAAAGATGAGGTGCCCTACGCTAACCGCGGCCTTGTCGACGCCCTTATCGTGCATCGCCTGATCGACGGCATTGAGCTGCTTGGCCTGCTTGCTCATCTCGTCCATCTTTCCGTAGAACTCCGCGAACTTCTTCAGCTTCTCGCAGGCCTCCGCGAATGCATTGAAGCCTTCTCCCGCCATGCCCAGCAGCGTGGTCTTGTGCGCCTCCGCCCGCGCCAGCGCCAGCTTGAGCGCTTCCTTCGACTCCTTCTGATTGCTGGCCACCATCCGCCAGATCAAACTTTCCGGCTTGGTCGGGTCGAGGCGGTCGATCAACTTGTTCAATGCCGCAACGCCGCTCGAATCGGCACTCAGCCCGACGATCGCATGGAAAATGACGAACTCGAACGCCACCCCGTCGAAGCCGTTCTGATCGTGATAATCTTCGAGCGCGGCGAGAAAGAGCGGCGCGTCCAGCCAGTTCGCGACATCCGCCGTACGCTGCGCGAGCAACGCTTGCTTCTGGTCCTGAATGCGTTGATACAGGATGCGGAACACGTCGATACGCTTGACGTTCCCTTTCGCGCTTCCCGGTTTGCCCGATGTATCGTCCGCCAGCTTCTCGCGGTACTTTGACCAATCTTGCACGCTCCCGGTAGCGGTGTCCTGATCGATCCTCCGGGCCCGATTTTCCTCGATCCTCGGCTTGGCCTCCACATACTTGCGCGCGCGAGTCATCGCGTCCTGATACGCAGGCGAAGAAGGCGCCGCGCGAAACTGCGTAATCTGCCTCGCGTACGACGGCGGCACGCCGTTTTCCCCCATCCACTGGTAGTCGCTCCAGAACTGCTGATCCGCCGGCGTCTTCGCGGCCGCCTTTTGCTTCGCAACCGCGTCCGGGTAATACCAGCTCGTGCTGCCGGGCGTCGCGGGGCTATGGTCGAATGTCGCCTTTCTGCGCGCGCCGGCTTCCACCGCGAGCTTCGCCTGATCGATCCATTGCAGCGCATTGATCCTGAGCGCCTGCTCGTCGCAATACTGCAGAAAACGCGCCTGTGCGTCGTTTCGGAAGCCGTTCAATTCGTGCGTGATCCCCACGCCATCCCAAAGCGCCAGCATCATCGGCACGCATGCCGCGCCCTTTTCTTTCCGGCTGTTGCTCTCGGCATGCTTCACCAACTCGGCCGCCGGGCTCAGCTTCGCGCCTGCCGCGGCCTTGTTGCGCATGGTCCACGGATAACGCGACGTGCAAGTCTGCAGACGGGCGTCCCGAAACGCTCCCAATTCGCCGAAGCTGACGGCCTCGGGCAGCTCCGTGCTTTGCAGGCCGACGGGCTCCCCCTTTGCGGTGGTCGCGACAGCAGGCGCATATTCGATGACGTGTTGCAGATTGGCCTCGGTCAGCGGCGCCGAATACGTTCCCGTCTTCGGCGCCGATATCCACTTCGCGGGCTCGATGAGCTGCATGCGCTTTTTGCGCAGGCTCGCCGCCTGCGCATCCCGCGCGCCGTAGCGTTTGACGGTGTCCCGACTCCACGGCCATTCGCTGAACGCGACCCAGACGTTGCCGCACTGATGCGGCTTTTCGATGACGAGATATTGGAGGCGCGACGCGCTGTGCCCTGTGCGTCGACATGCTTGCGGCGCATCGATTCTTTTCGCGCTCGCGGTATCCAGTTGCTTCCACAACGAGCCATCCGGTGCAACCGAATACACTTCCCAATAGTACGCACCGCGAGCGCCCAGTTCGTAGAACAGATAGACGAAACCCTCGCGCAGTTGGCGCAAGCCGTACTTGCCTTGCGTCAACGCCACACCCGTGACGCTCTTGTCGTCGAACGAACCGAGTGCCGGCGCGCCGAACGATTTCGGCACCACCGCATAGCGCGACGGGTAGACCGCCAACCCCTGAAGCTTGCAAACGTCGCAACGATCGTCGCTTCCCGCCATTTTTCATTCCTTGATCAATTGATGGGCGCGGCTCGGCGAGCCTCGCGAATCTCGTCCCACTGCGCGTCGTCCAGCTCGGCGACGGCGCGACTGTAGTAGACGTCCTCCGGACGCGCGCGCAGCAACGTCTGCATCAAAGGATGCAAATCGAAGTCCGGCCCCGACTCGAGTGCGTGAAACGCGAACAATTCCAGATCGGCCGGATCGCTCAAGCCATATCGCCGCGCACGAAGCAAACTGTCCGGCATGCGGGCGAAGTCTTCACGTCGAACGACACCGCCGTCCGCGCGCATGCGCATCCACGCGCGATTGATCGGCCTGACATCGGACAACGCCATCCACTGCGCGTCGTCGAACCCGACGAAGCGGCCTCGCGCCGGAGCGCGCTCGCCCGCAATCGCGCATGCGTGATCCGTCAGTTGTCCCCAGCGATCCACGGTGCACCATCTGGCAATGGGGCCCAGCAGGCGGCAACGTTGATCGTCGCGACACACCCGCCATACGCCCTCGAAAGCCGCCGGGTCGGCCAACGCCAGCAGTCTCTGCCCCGGTCGATCGGAACGCTGCTGAATCGCCACGTTCGCGATGTGATGCGCGATTTCCGCCAATGACGCATCGCCGAACAACAGCGCGCCGATACGATGGCCTCGCCCCTCGGCCAGCGCACCCGGCCGCCAATCCTCCAAGGCCGCTCGCAGTGCGATGCGACACGCGTCGATCGAATGCTGACGCATGAAATCCAGCTCGACCAATGACGGCCAATAATCCGAATCAATCTGCCCCGGACGCAGTTGCACGTCGAGCGTCGAATGTGCACCATCTGCGCGCAGCGCCTTCGATACTTCGGAGTCCGCTTCCTGAAGCATCGCCGGCCCGATCAGCAACACGATGCGCGTGGCGCCGCCTTGCGCCGCGCATCGCTGCTGCAGTTGCCCCAACAGCGCGTCCTCGGGCGAAGCCGATTCGCGGCCCGCAATCGCGTCGCTCGCTCGCGGCTCTGAAAGCGTCTGTTCTCGAACCATGACTTATAGATCCGCGAATGCGGCACTGGAAGAAACCATGTCGCTCATCGTCTGCGGACAGTCCTTCGACGCACCCTTGCCCAACGCATTCTGAGCACTCGCACTCTTCGGCCCCGTCAACTGATGCGCCGCCGCCTTGAAATCCGCGCGTCCCGGTGCGCCGACCACGATGTCGTTGCCTTCCATCTTCAGATAAGCCTTCGCCGCGGTCAGCAACACACGCTGCTGCGCCTGCACGGAAGCGCTGCCCTGCGCGCTCGCGACCGTCACGGCCTTCTGCGCGCTCGCGCTCAGCTTGCCCGCGTTCTGCACCTGGACGCTCACCGAGCCCGTCGCCGCATGCAACGCGATGCCTTGCCCCGCCACCGGCCGCCCGCCGCCCGCAGCGCCTTGCGTATACAGCGAAACGCCATGATTCGCGACAACGCTCGTCTTGCCCTTCGCCGTCAACTGCACGTCCTGTCCGGCGCTCAGCACAGTTTCGGCGCCCGACACCCACACGTGGCTCTTCGCCGACATCGCAACGAGCCCAGCCTCGCCGTGCGCGACGAGATGCGGCTTGCTCCATGCGATTGCGCTGCCGCTCCCGCCGCCCGTCGCATCGCCGCCACCGCTGCCCTCGCGCGTCACGCCGATCGCCTCGCGGCTCCGCTCGACGCCCTCGACGGCCGGCAATGACTTGCCCGCCGCGTTGCCCGCGTTGCCCGTCGACGCAGGCGGCGTATCCGCTGCGCTCGGCGCCTGCACTGCCGTACCGTTGCCCGGCTCGGCTCCATGCTTCTGCGCAAGCTCCGCGAGGCTTTGCAATGTCTGCCGATGTTGCGCGAGCACCTGGCTCGGCGCGCTCGCGTCCATCTGGCTCACGCCGGGCGCCGTGCTGATCAAAAGCCCCGCGCCGCCGCGCAGCGCGCCGGCCGCATCCGTCGCGAGTTCCGCGCCGTAGCCGCGATCGGCCTGGCGCTGGTTGTCCTGGGTCTGCTTGATGTGCCCAAGCGTGAGGCCGCTATTGCGATCGGTCGTGTACAGGCGCGCGCTCGATTGGCCCGCGGTGTCATCGAGCATGAACTGCCGGTAGCCGCCCGTGCCTTGCTGGCTCATGCTCATGTCCTGGGTCTTGAAGCCCGTCAGCACGGCCGCATGCGTATTGCCCGCAAACCACGCGGCCGCGTTGCCGGTGCTCCCGCTCGGGCCGCCCGCTTGCGCGTTGTGCTGCGCGTCGGCGTTGCCCTGACCGTTGTAGAGCGCGGCCACGGCGACCGGGCGATCGGGCTGGCCTTCGAGCCACTCGGTCCACACTTCCTGCCCGATGCGCGGCACGCTCACGCCGCCCCAGTTGTCGCCGCCGACAGGCGTCAGCACGCGCGTCCACGTGCCGGCGCTCCGGTCCGCCGGCGCGTTCGCCGCATGCGGATGGTCCTCGCGGCTCGCCGCTTGCTGGCCGCGCTGCGCGTGATGCTGAATCCGTATCCGGTGATCCCGGTCGGTGTGAACGGGATCGCCCGAGCCCACGACGATCGTCGTCTGAGCGCCCGGCATCACGGCGACGGGATGCGCGCGCGCGCCGTGCCCGGATGCGGCAAGCGGCCGGTATGCCTGCTCGACGGGCAGCGCGACGAAGCGATTGCGATAAACGGCGTCGTCGAGCGTCAGCTGTCCGCCATGATGCGTGTCGACGCCAAGCGCCGCGTGCAGCGCGTTCGCCGCGCCGCGCAGTGCGGGCGCGGCGCCGGTCATCGAAGGGATCGTGCCGAGACGTTGCTCGATCGCGCTGCGCACCGTCGCATCGACGTTCGCGCGCGCCGAATGCTCGACCCGCAGGCAGACGAGCGCGTCCGACGCGCCGAGCGTCGGATGATGCGCGATCGCGAAACGCAGCCCCGGGCGCAGATCGCGCCGCGTGCTGCGGCCTTCGCTTTGTAGCGCGGCCACGCGTTGCGCGTCGAGTTGCTGCTGCGCGCGCCGATCGCCGATCGCGCCCGTCTGGAACGCATACGGGCCGGCGACGTCGCGATCCTCGCCCGGCACGACCGCGCCGCTCGCGCGCGCGCCCGTCGGCCGCGTCGACAGGCTGCGATGATCCCAGCTCGCGCGCGCGACGCTGCCGATCCGCCAGCGCCGCGCATGCATGAAGTGCTGGATGCAGCCTTGCGGATCGTCGTCACTCGTCTGGTGGAAGCCGACGATCTCGGGTTCGTCGGGCGCGAAACGCTGGTTCGAATCGGCAAGCACGAGCGTGTGCTTGCCGAGGCTCGACGCGCGCGGATCGCCCTCGTGCTCGAACCAGTAGAAGATGCCTTCCTCGGCCCAGAGCCGCTCGAGTAAGGCGAAATCGGATTCGCCAGCCTGCGCGGTCAGGCTGCGCTTCGGGTACTTCGTCGCATCGGCGAGCGCCCACCGCCATGCAGGCGCGATCGCGCCGCGCGTGTAACGGCGGAACACCTGTTCACTGATCTCGACGACGCTCGCGTTCAGATAGTTGTAACTGTCGATGCGCTGGCGCAGCAGCGCGAGCCACGGCTCGACGACGAGCCGCATGCGCGCGAGGCCGCCGTTGTAGCCGATCAGTTCGGCGGCGATCACGTGGCCGTGAAACGGCCGGCGCGCATCGCGCCCTTGCGCCGCCTGCCACTCGATCAGGATCGGCGCGCCGATCAATTGCGCGAGCGGCAGCGACGGGTTCTCGGCGAGCGCGGTGAGCTGGAAACGGAAGCCGCCGTGATCGAGCGCTTCCCAGCCGTGCAGGCTCTCCGCGACGAGCGCGTTCGCGCCGAGCGGCGTCGTGATCCAGAGGAAACGGTCGTGCTGCGACCAGCCGCCGAAGAGTGCTTGCAGAACGTCAGTTGGGATCGACATGGCTTGTCCGTTCAGTGGGCCGGGCGCGCGACGATCCGCGGGGCCGGGTTCATGTATTGGGGCGCGACGCCACGTGCTCTTGCGACTCGGGGCACGGGTTGTTCGTCGCTGCGCGTATGCGCGCTCGTCTCCTCGGCTGCCGACGCGCATGATGTCCGCATTGCTCGCCGTTCGCGGCGCTCGCTATCCACGGCGCGCTCGTGCGCCGTTGCCCCGCGAACGAACGCGCGTGCGGACACACGCGAACGAAGCAATGCGGGCCACTGCAGGAAGCGAGAGACGTGGGTGCGGAAATTCATCGATAGTCCGTTCAACATGCAAATGTTCGATGCCTTCATCGGGACGGCGCGCACGGCTCGCCACATCCACGCACCCGCAACGCGGAGTCAGCATCGAACGCGTGGGGCATGCAACGTTTCGAATATCATGAGTTGCATATCCGGCCGATGCGCACACCGCCATTTTCCGTTCGGGCACGAATCCTTATTAACACAACAACGCAAGCAATCGCGAACGTCATTAGATCAACGACGATGCGGGCACGGATCATTGTCTTTTGTCGGCTGCACAATTTGGGTTCCCCCTCCCGTGCGTTTAAGAACGCAAAAACCAGCGCCGTACACTGGACCTGGCGCTTCACCGCGAGGAATAATCGCGAAATAATACGTCTTGCCGGCATCCAAAGGCTTGGGTGGCGTATCCACGCGCGCGCCTTCGATGTACTGACCATATACGATGCACTCGCCGCGTTTCAGATAAACAGGCTTCGCACTGGTTGGAACTTGCACTTCCCAATAATTGATGCCTGGAGTGGTCGGCCCCATTGACCGCGAAACTCCAATAAAGTCAAGTTGCACGACATTTTCGAATTCTTCATCATTCGCTGGAATACAGGCCGCTGGTTTCCCATCCACCTCTTTGATATCGAGAAGAAGCGCCCCTCGAGACATCGCCGCGGTCTGGGCAACACACAATGACAATACAACGCATAGCGCACTACTTCGGAAGATTCGCCTCATTCCTGGGGTCCTGTAAAAGTGGTGCAAGCACCTGACGAAGTTCGTTCGGTGTCCCGACGTAGCCTTGGTGACTCACTGCCGTATGCAAACGCAGAACAATGAGCGCGTAGTAGTCACTCACGAGATTACCCTGCTGTTCCATGTTGTAGTCGTGAAAGACCTGATCGGGTTCGACTTTGTATTCATAAGCGCTATTGCCGCGAATCGTGACAGTTAACGCATGCCAACGCACTGCGTATCCTCGCTGGTGCTGCCAGACATGTGTCATCTCGTGCATGAACCACGACTGCATGTACGTCTTTTCGTCAGAAACCGCTGAAAAATCCTCCTCGAAATCCTCCTCGAGGAAATACATGTTGTTGTTCGGCGTCACGGCCGTATGCTTGCTCTGCAAGTTGAACCAGAAATAGCTGCCCTTGTGCACGCGCACCGCGCTGTAATCGATGCTGTCCTGGAACACGGTTTTCGCCATCTCGATCTCGCCCTCGGTCAGCGGCCGGCTCTCGCCCTTGACCGTGACCGATTTCTCCGAACTACCCACCAGCATGTTGTTGGTCCCGATTCCCTTGATGTCGACCTTCACCGACGGCGGCGGCGCATCCGACGTTCTCCCGCAGCAGTCGACGACCTGCGTCGGCGTGAGCGTCGCCGACTGAATCGACGTCGGTCCGTCCGTCGACACGCGCTCGGTTCTCCCGTTGTCGTCAGTGACGCCCGACACGGTCGAGCCATCGGCGAGCTTCAGCTTGTACGCGACGTTGCCGAGCGGCTCGCCGTTTTCGTTGACGAAGCGAATCTGTTCGTCGAACAGCGCGAGCGGCGCGGGAATCGGCAGCGGCGGCAGCGACACGCTCTCCGACGCGGGCCCCGGAAACGGATGCGCGCCCGACTTCACGAGGAACTGCCCCGGCGTCTCGACCGTGATGTCGCCGCCCTTCAGCGTGATCCGGTTCGGCCCCTGCTGCAGCACGATCGCATCCTTCGCGAGCACGTCGACGCGGTTGTCGGTCGATACGATGCGCACCGACTGGTCCGCGAGAATCTCCATCGTCGACGTGTGCGCCTCGACGCTCACCGGCCCGTCGCTCGCGATCGCCTTCAACCCGCCCGCGGCGCTGTAGAGGCTCACGGCATCGCCCGACGCAGCCGCGACCGTCGCGGCGGCCGCCACGTGCGCATCGCCCTGCGCGGTCAGATGCACGTGCTGCGCCGCATACGACGCCGCGCTGTGCGGCGTCGTCAGCACGATGTTCTCCGGCGACTCCATCAGCACCGCCGGCGCAGCGAAGCGCTCGACCGGATCGCCGCCGTCGCGCTGCGAGCCGCTCGCCTTCGTCGCGCTCTGCCCGTTGACCGCGCCCGTGTACTTGCCGTCTTGCGCGGGATCGATCGCCTTCAGGAAATCCGCTTGCGCGGCATTGGCGGCCAATTCGCGCGCGTGCGCGGCGGCAGCGGTTTCGCTCATGCCCTGCGCGGTCTGCACCGCCTGCTTCAATTGCCCGACGCTTTGCGCGACGTCCATTTGCGTCGACGTAGCGAGCCGCCGCGCGGTGCTCGACACGAGCACGCCTTCGCCCGCGCGCACGACGCCCCACCCCTGCGTCGCGAGCTCGAACCCTTCGCCGCGATACGCGCCGCGCACCGAGCCCTGCTGCTCGATCAGATAGCCCTGCGCGAGGCGGCTGTTCGCGGTCGAGTTGCTCAGCTCGTGCCGCAGTTGCCCTGCGGCGTCGTCCATCACCCAGCGGCTGCCGGACTGGCCGTCGAGCGTCTGCGTCTGCAGGCCCGTGAGCGTGCCCGGATGATTCGCGTCGCTGCCTTCGCCCGCCGCGAACGGCGGCTGCACGCGTCCGCCGTAGACCTGCCCGAGCACGACGGGCATGTCGATGTTGCCCGATTCGAAACCGATCACGACTTCCGCACCGACGCGCGGCGTGAACGCATGCCCGAAATTCGGCCCGGCCGATGATTCCGCGACGCGCACGAGCACGCCCGACCGATGGTCGCCCGGCGCATGCCCCGCCGGGTTCGAGCGGCTCGCGGTGTCGGTCAGGCCGCCCGGCAGCGGCGCGGCGCCGCGCATCCACGGAAACTGCACGCGCACCTGATGATCGCGCGTGCTGCTGACGCGGCTGCCGGATTCGCCGACGACGATCGCCGTCTGCACGCCGTGCACGGTCGGCCGTTCACGATATGGCGGCACGATCGCCGTGCCCTCCGGCACCGCGACGAAGCGGTTGCGGTACAGCCCCTTGTCGAGCTCGCCGCGCCCGAGCAGCGCGCCGATGTCTGCGCCGAGATTGTTGACCGCCTCGTGCTCGATCGACAGCGGCACGAACGTGATCGCCTTGCCCAGATAGCCGGTGAGCGTGTGGACCTTGCCGATCTCGAGCGTGCGCGACGATCCCGCTCCGTAATGAATCAGCTTCGGCAGGCACAGCGCGTCGAGCCGCTGCTCGGCGAAGCGCTGCGCGTCGTCGATCGTCTCGAAGCGGCCGGCGCGCTGGCCGTCGTAGATTTCGCGCACGGGCAGCACCGGCGCCTTGTCATCGGGCTGCCGCTGCGCGTGCCCGGCGAGCGCGAGCAATTCGTCCGCCTTCCAGCTCGTCGCGACGACACGGTCCGGCACCATCTGATGGCGCTCGGAGAATTGCGTGATCACGCCGTCCGGATCGCCGACGTCCTGATGGCGGTACGCAATCGCGCTGCCGCGCGGGAACTCGGCGCGACGATCGAACACGACGACCGTGTGGTCGCCCGACGCGTCCTTGCCCGCGTCCTGCGCATGCTCGATCCGCAGCGACAGGCCCGCTTCGGCGAGCTGGCGCAGCACGAACGCGTCGTCGGTCTCGCGATACTGGCCGCGCAGGCTGAACTTGCGCAGCGGCTCCTTCAGCTCGTAGCGCCGATGCGCTTCCGGATAGTCGCCGAACACACGCTCGCAGATGTCCTTCGTATCGACGTCGACGAAATACAGGCAATTGCGGCGCAGGCGCAGCAGCGCGAGCCACGACTCCATCGTGATGCGATAGCGCGTGATCTCGCCGTCGCTGTCCGCGTATGCCGCATGCGTGACGTAACCGTTCCAGCTTCGCTCGCCCGCGCCCGTCGCAATCCGCAGCCGCGCCGCGTGGCCGATGAGCGGCGTCAGGTCGAGATACGGCTCGCTCGACAGCACGTCGATCTCGAAGCGGAACGATTCGTCGACGCCCTCGCGCCCGTGGAAGCGTTCGACGACGAACGCGCCCGGCATCGCGGTATCGATCCGGATGTGGCGAGTCGTTTGCGAATAGCCCGTCAATGCTGCGACTAAATCCATGTCAGTTCCCGGTACTCGTGTGCGTTCGCGCTCGGCGATTGCGTTCGATGCGCGTCATTGCGCTGGCTTCGCCCGGCGCGCGGTCGCCGACCATTCGCATGCGTTCGTTCATTGGAACAGCACGCCGATGCCCTTCATGTCGACCTGGCGTTGCATCTGCATCCGCATGCCCTCCATTTCCTCCTGCATCGTCGGCACGCGCGGCTGATCCCAGCGCACGCCGTTCACGAACACGGTCCGCCAGCGCAGGAAGCCCCACAGGAAATAGAACTCGCGGCCGCTCGTTTGCAGCGCGAGGCCGCCCGTCACCTTCGGGTCGGTGAGCACGGCGCTGTCCGTCGGCGCGCTCGGGTCCTTCGCGGCGCGCGCCTGCTTGGCCGACTGCATCGCGGCGTCGTAGCGCTTCAGCAGGTCCGCTTGCGGCGCGGTGAGGGGGGAGCGGGGCTCGGGCTCGGGCGGAAGCCCACCGACGGGCCCCAATCCCGTGGAACCCACGCTCATCGCTTGCGTAATCTGCCACGGGCCGGGCATGCCCGTTTCTACACGTTTTTTCCAGGCAGCGTGCGCACGTTCGAAGTCGGCTTGCTTGGCCTTAATCTCCTGAATCTGCTTATGGTTCCACACGTCGTCGTCGTCGCCCAGCGGCTTGAACCAAGAGCGCGAATCGTGCATGTAGTTGTCGTACAGCACGCTGATCGGCGCTTCGGGAGGGTCCATGTTCCAGTCGCTGCGAACTTGTTGCCACTGCTCCCACTTCTCATTGAGTTGGGCTTGCACCAATTTGACCACTTTGTCGCCGAATAGCACGGTCGCAGGGGTGGCCCCCGGAATGAAAACTTCAGCAGCGGCCGCGGCCGGAAGTAGTGACGTGGAGACAACAGCGGCTGTTTTCGGATTCTCGCTGGCCCATTTCGTAACAAACTTCTTCACGTATCGGGTGACCGTCGGGCCGCCGGCTTTCTCGACCTCCAGCAGATCGTCCCATTCCTCCTTCAACTCCGCATTCGCGCTGTCCAAATCCGCTGCATCTTGCGGGTAGCTTGCCTGCGCAGCCTTGAAGCTCGGCTGCGCGCGCATGTCCTTGAGCCGCATCTTGCGCCAACGAAGATACAAGCCGTAATGGCAGCGCATCAGGCCAGGAGTGCCGTGGTCCTTCTCGTAGTAGTAGTTCTCGCTCGCTTTTACGTAGGCTTCGAAAGATTGTTTTAGTCCTGCTGAAATCTTGAATGAAGCGGTGACGTCCGCGCCGATACCTGGTCCCTGGATATCCAAAGGCACACCTGCCTTACGCGCTTCCCGGTACATATCAAGCAGCGGGACTTGCGAAAGTTTGTCGGCATCGTCCCGACCGCGCCCCTGTTCGCCTGGCCCATAGCCGCCGCCGACGTCCGAGTGAACGCCCGGGTAGACGATCTCCTCACGGCCGTCCATCGAACAATCGATAAGATCGAGTGGAAATGATCCACGAGGTTCATGTGCGGCCACCATGTGCACACAACGGCGCACGTAGTAAGGCACGGCCATCAATTCCTTGCGCCCCCATCCCCCATGTCCGTCGAACAAGGTTGCAGCGGCGCTCTGAGCGATGCCAACCGATGCGACCGTATCAAAGATGCCGAGAAAATCGTATGAAACCGGCACCCCGCACAAACTGAAATCGGGATCGAGTGCGTCAGCAAGCCAATTCGAAAAAGTGCGCGCCTCCGCTGCGCCGCGCGAAAATCCGAATACGTACAGCCGAATGCGTTGCAGCTTCGGCTTTCCTTTGACCAGCAGATCACCGATGCGCTCTTTTAACTGGGTACGACGATCCAGCAATACCTTGCGGCGCTTGCTGTCCCAATCTTGCACGGCTGCATTCCACTTCGATGAATCCAACTCGTCCTTGAGCTGCGCCCAATTCGAATCCCAATCCCAAGTCAATTCGACGCCATTCTGCTCGGCAGCAATCAGCTTGAGCGCCCCCACACCAGAATTCGCGCGCAATTTGATGTCGCCTGCGCTTCCCGGTTTAGGTGGTGTGCCGCCAAGATCGATGCCCTTGAAATTCATGTCGAGGCTCATCGATTTTACGATTTCCTTATCCTTTTTTCCTAACGCCACGGTTAACGAGTTACCGTAAACGTAGGTATGTAATGCGTTGTGAATTTGCAAAAGTGCCCAATTGATACGCCCTTCCCCTGCCCATCCCGCTGCCGCACCTGCCGCCGCTTGCAATCCGACACCGTAATCGCCGATCTGGTCAGTAAAAGGAGTACCGACTCCTGCAACGTAGATGCGATAGTGATATCTGTCGGCAGGAAAAGTATCACTCAGACGAGCCACATTGCTATGCTTTTGCCCGGTTCTGTCACGATCCGCATTATTGCGTGTGCCATCAAAAAAAATCCCAACGTGCAGTGTCTTGCAGCAACTCATGCCATCGTCAGATTGGAGTCTGCGCAGAATCGCGTCCTGCTCTTCCTTCGTGACGACATTAGCATCAGGACGCTCGACAGAAGCGAAACGAATGCTCATGGCTTGATCCTTTTATCGGGAATCGGACAACGTGGATCACTGTTCAGTATCGTGAAATTTCCCGGGCAAGCCTCATTTGGCGCCTGTAACCCCTCCGGGAAACCAGAAAATCCAGGCATCCACTGTGATGCGTATACTTTAATTCTATCGCCCGGAAAAAATAATACCCATAAAAATCCATCCGAAAAATACTCGTATTTTTCGACAGGTACAACACGACCTGCTATCGACTTAGGATCTTTTTTAAACATATCGTCATTGCGCCACTCGACTGTGACAGTCAGCCCAGGGCGCCATTTATTCGGCAAGGAAACGCAACAAAAAATTCTGCCACCACCACTACCAATTCGAGATGGGACATTCCCTCCCCACGTCCCATCGACATAAAATCTGCCGATTGGAATCTCGGTATAGTTAAGCGCATTCAACTTCAAACTCATCATGTCGTCTTCCGACTGAGTGACATCTTCACGTTCCGTAGCGAGGGGAACGGCTGCCCTGTCTGTTGCGCGCGAGCAACCCGCGCCGGCCAGAAACACAATCAGGAATATGGTCAATCTGATAAAAGTCTTCATTGGGCCAAAGTGCAAATTCATGACTTAATTCTCTTATCCGGATGAGAGCAACGCGGGTCGTCGTTCCTCAGCGTGAAGTGGCCCGGACACGCCTCGTTCGGCGCTTGCAGCCCTTCCGGGAACCCCGGAAAGCCGGGCATCCATTGCGACGCATACACCTTGATCTTGTCGTTCGGAAAAAACAGCACCCACAGGAATCCGTCGGAGAAGTAATCGTATTTCTCAACCGGTATCACCCGGCTCGCCATCGCATTTGTGGCTTTTTTGTACAGATTGTCATCTTGCCATTGCACCGTTACCGTCAGCCCAGGACGCCATTTAGTTGGTAAAGATACACAGCATATAACTCGTCCCCCACCGCTCCCTATGCGCGATGCGACTGTGCTGCCCCACGTACCATCTACGTAAAACGTACCTATTGGGATATCGGTATAGTTAAGCGCATTCAATTTCAAACTCATCGCATCGCCCCCTGACTGTGAGAGCGCCTCCTCCCCCTCGTCGACTGACGTTCGATCTGTCGCCCGCGAGCAACCCGCGCCGGCCAGAAACACAATCAGGAATATGGTCAATCTAATAAAAACCTTCATCGGGCCAAAGTGCAAATTCATGACTTGATTCTCTTATCCGGATGAGGGCAGCGCGGATCATCGTTCCTCAGCGTGAAGTGGCCCGGACACGCCTCGTTCGGCGCTTGCAGCCCTTCCGGGAACCCCGGAAAGCCGGGCATCCATTGCGACGCGTACACCTTGATCCGGTCCTCCGGTAAAAACAGCACCCACAAGAATCCGTCGGAAAAGTACTCGTACTTCTCGACCGGCACCACGCGACCCGCTATCGAATTCGGATCTTTCGCGAACATCTCGTCGTTGCGCCATTCGACAGTCACAGTCAGCCCGGGACGCCATTTGTTGGGCAACGATACGCAACAGATAATTCGCCTTCCACCGCTTCCAATACGCGACCGAACATTACCTCCCCAGGTGCCATCGACATAAAACCGACCAATGGGGATTTCCGTGTAGTTCAACGCGTTCAGCTTCAGGCTCATCATGTCGTCATCCGCCTGCGACACGGCCTCGCCTTTCCCTCCCGCCTCCAGCGACGCATCGCTCCCCGCACGCGAGCAAGCCGCGACACTCCCCAACAGCGCCAGCAAGAGCAACAACAGGGCAACCGCATCCATCGACCGACGCCCAAGCGCCACCGATGTCACACGTCGAATCTGGGCTCGCATGAACGACCGCACCGCTCCTCGCCCTCCCGACCTCTCGCTCCGCCTCACGATTCACCCACCCCGACTACGCCGACGCTTCGACCGGCGGCACGAGCCATCCCGCCGCCTCGAGCGCATCGAGCGCCGCCCGCGCGCCGGCCGACGGCGGCACGCCTTCCTTCGCCCACGCTTCGCTCACGCACGCATGAGCCTGCGAAGGCGTCGCCGTGAGCCGTCCGAAGCTTTCCGGCCGCTGCCGCACGTGAAAAATCAGCGTGTCGATCTTCGACGCCTGCCTGAGCGCCGCGATCTGATCGGCGTCGAGGCGATACGGCTCGTCGTCGCCGCCGTCGGACGCGATCTCGCCGCCAACCGGCGCGACATCGAGCTCGACGAGCGACGCCGCGCGATCGAACAGCCACCACGCATCGATGCCCGCAAAAAAGCGATTGCGCTGCGCCTGCGTCAGCACGCCCGCCCACGCGGGCACGCAGCGCGTATCCGCGAGCCGCACGAGAAACGCTTCGTCGTCTTCGGCGCGCGCCTCCATCTGCCCGCGCAAATGCGCGGCGAGCGCATCGATGCCGTGCGCGGCGCGCAGCAAGCTCAACATCGGCCGGCCGTCGGTCTCGCGCAGCAAGCCTGCGCACACTTCTTCGCGCGGCTGCGCGTCGTCCGGCAGCGGCATCAGGCAAGGCGAGATTTCCACCAGACCTTCGCCGTCGTAGACGCCTTCGTAAAGCGCGACGACCGTGCCGTTCGGATTCAGCGCCGCGAGCGCATCGCGCAGCGACGGCGAGAAACCCATGTCGACGAGCGCATACCAGCGCCCCTCGGCCGACGGCGCGTCGAGCACTTGCCGCAGGCGCGGCAACGCGCCCGCCGGGTACGGATCGATCCAGTCGAATATCTCGGCCGTCATGCTCAAACCGCCTTGCCGGCCAGCGCGCTGCCCGACTGCATCGCGTGCTTCAGGCACTCGACGCACACCTTCTCGGGAAACTGCGGCAGCGCGGCATCCAGTTGATCCGGGCCGACGAACGTATGCTGCGCCGCGTGCACGACGAGCGAGCCCGGGCAGCCGAACGTGACGTTGCCGCCTTCGATCGTCAGATGCGCGCCGCCGCTGACCGCGAGGTGCACGGTCTGCCTCGCCGCGATCTCGACGTCCGCGCCGACGGACGCCACTTTCAGGTCGTCGCGCGCGCGCAGCGCGATCGCGTCATGCTGCGCCTGCAGCGTCAGATCGTCCTTGCCGGAGATCACGCTCATGCCGACGCCGCTCGCCGCGCTCGCGCCGGCAAGCCAGCCGATCCCCTGCCCGCTGTGGATGCGCAGCGTCCGACCGACCGCGAGGTTCGTGTCGTTGCCGCTGCCGACCGTCAGCGTCTCGCCCGCCGCCCACTGCAGCGACTGGCCGGCGAGCAATCCGTGGCCGCCCTTCGCTTCGATCCCGAGCACCGCGTCGCCCGTATGGGGCAGCGCGTCGCCCGCCGAGCGGCTCGACGCGTCGGCCGCCGCTTGCGCGTAGCCGTCCGCGCCGACCGTCGTCGCGAGGCTCTTCTTGAGCGCGTCGAGCGGCGCGGCGGCGTCGTTCATCGACGATTGCCCGGCCTGCTGCGCGCCGCGCTGCGCGGCGAACGGCAGGGTCTTGTGCGTATCGGCCGCCTGGTCGAGAAGCTTCGCGAGCGTCGCCTGCTGGCCGAGCAGCGACTGCAGCGCCGACACGTCGCCCGCCGGTTGCGACGGCCCCGTCGGCGCATAGCTGGAGATCAGCATGCCGCGCGCGCCGCGCAGCGCGCCGTATGCGTCCGAACGCAGCTCGACGCCCTGCCCGCGAAAGCTGCCGAGATAGTTGTCGGCCTGATGGCGCAGGTGGCCGATGTTGAGCTGCGTCGCCGCGTGCGTCGTCGCCATCTGCATGCGGCCCATGCGGTCGGTATCGTCCGCGACGAGCTGGTTGTGGCCCTGGCCGTCGAAGCCCTGGCTCTTGAAGCCGGACAGCGCGCCGGCGTGACGGTGGCGCTTCGCGCCGCCGCCCGCGCCGTGCCACGCGGGGCTGTGGCCGCCCGCGAGATTGCCTTGCGCGCTCGTCGCGTGATCGCCCGCCTGCGCATACACCGATTCGTCGAGCGGCTGCCCCGCTTCGCCGCCCGGCGTCGGCGCCTCGCCGCCTTCGCCGCGCCCGTTGAACAGCCCGCCGAGCACGATCGGCCGATGCACGAGCCCGTTGACGAACTGCACGAGCACCTCGTGGCCGATCCGCTGCGTCTGCTGCAACCCGTGCCCCTGGCTCGCGAGGCGCTGCATCGCGCGCGTCGGGTACGTGCCCGAATCGCCGTCCGCCTGCCAGTGATAGCGCAGCCGCAGCCGGCCCTGCGCATCGGTGTGGACCGGCCCCGTCGCCCCCGGCCGCGGCTCGCCCTGCGGCCCGACGACGATCGCCGTCTGCGCGCCGAGCGCCGTCGGCGCCGGATTCAGCCGCTGGCCGGTGCCGTCGTCGAGTGTCGGGCGCCACGCCTGCTCGCGCGGCACGGCGTCGAACCGGTTCGCGTAGCCGCCCGCCTTCGCCTGGCCGAGCACGCGCGCGTCGAGATCCGCGAGCGGCAGCGGGCCGAGGCCGCGCTCGACGCGCTCCATCACGGTCGCGGGCAGATTGTTGACGCCGACCTCGTCGATGCGGGTGAGCACGAACGCATCCGGCGCTTGCGCGCCGCCGCGCGGCATGCGCCACGTCGCGCCCGCGATGCGCAGCGCGCGGCCGACGCGCGCGGTGCGCAACGTGCTGTAGCCCGTCCAGAAGCGCGCCGCGGAAACGATCGCCTCCGCGTGCCGGCGCGCGGTGTCTTCGGCTTCGCGCAGGCTGTCGAACGCTTCGGGCCCGACGTCGTCGTACAGCTCGCGCGATCCGGCCGGATTGCCGAGGCTCGCCGTCGCGCTCGTCGACTGGTTGCTGCGGTAATCGCTGCTGATCAGCGTGACGCGATCCGCGCTCAGCGACAGCGACTGCCCGATGCCGACGATCACGTCGTCCGGTTCCGTCGCCGTCCCGCTCAGGCGCTGCGGCACGCCGCCCGCGCGCGCGGACGTCTCGTCCTCGGGCAGTTGCGTGCTGTCGTCGAAAATCAGCATCGCGTGGCCGGCCGGCGCATCCGCGTCTTCGACGAAGCAAAAGCCGAGCCCCGCTTCGGCCAGCACGTGCCGAACGAAATCGAAATGCGTATGGGTGCGGTATTGCACGCGGTAGTCGCGCGCGCCGAGTTCGGCGACGCGCTGGTTCGCGTCCGCCGTGAAGCGCCAGCGGGCGATCGCGCCGTACGGCGCGAACACCGCGCCGAGCACGTCCGCGACGCCCTGCCGGACGAACGTACGCTCGTCGCGCCCGTGCGCGAGCGCGGCAAGCCACGGCACGAGCTGCAGGTAATAGCGTGCGAGGCCGGCGTCATAGCCGATGCACTCAGCTTGCGCGACGAGCCCGCTGCGCACGGCGCTCGCGCCGTGCGGCAGCGCGGTGCGGATCGTCACGCGCTGCCCGAGCATCGCCTCGAGGTCGAGGCCGGGATCGGTCGCGAGCGCGTAGACGTCCCATTGGAAATTCTCGGAGAGCGTCTCGCGGCCCGCCCAGCGCTCGATCTGCAGCGACGCGAGCTCGCCCGGGCCTTCGAGGGAATAGAGACAATTGGCAGCGCTGAAAAGCGACGTGAATTGCGTGATCACGCTCATGAGAATCCCGCTCTCTCGGAGTTCGACTATTTTTTGAATATGGCTCGTTGCGACGAAAACGGGACAACGGATAAAACCACTGCGCAGCGCGATCACCACCCTCGAACGATCGCGATAATGCAGCGTAGCCAAACCCCGATTGCGCGCGATGCGATCCGGCTTGCCGAATCACCGGGACGCGCCCCGCCGCCAAGGCCGCCGGACGGTAGGTCCCCCATTTATCGCGCACTATTTTAAATTACGCGGCGGCGCTAGGCTATAGGACACCGATACGAAACCCGAGCAAAAACGCGCAACCGGGCGCTATCTCAAAATGAAAATGTTTCGTACTGCCGCGAACGGGACGATTTCCAAAGTCGCTCAGTAAATATTGCCGCCGAGGTAATTAATTCCGCCAGCCAAATTCCGATATCGTCGCCAATGGCGATTAGCCGGTAAAATCGGCCCCGCCCGCGCCGAGCGCGGGCGGAAACCGACCCGCTCGACGCACGCCCGCCGAGCGTCCCGAAGGAGACCACACCATGGCACGCCCGTTCATCGTGCTCGGCGACAAGCACAGCCACGGCGGCACCGTCACGACGGCGGCCGCGACGTCCGCGATCCACGGCAAGGGCATCGCGCGACGCAACGACAAGGTCTCGTGTCCGATCCACGGATCGAACCACATCGTCGAAGGCGACGACACGATGATCATCGACAACGAAGGCGTCGCGCGCGACGGCTACCGGAGCGCCTGCGGCGCGGCGCTCATCGCGAGCCAGTCGAACACGGGCGGCGACGCGGCGTGACGAATGCATCGACGGGGAATCGCATGAAGCAGCGCGCGTGGTTGAGCAAGACGGCCCTCGTGGCCGCGGTATTCGTTCTGGTTTGGATCGCGACGATCGTTTACTGGAAAGCGACGTATCACCCGCCGAGCGGGACGGAGCTGCTGGTGTACGGCATCGCGCTGCCGTCGCTGCTCGCCGCGTGCGTCGCGTGGGCGCGCAAGGCCGTCGGCCGGCTGCGTGAAGCACCCGCCGCCGCATCGCAGGCCGTCGCCATGGCGGCGTCCGCCCATGGCCCGCACGCCGCCCATGCCGCACCGGCCGCGGACGAAGCGGCGCAGCGCAGGTGGACGCTCGCGCTGCTCGATAGCAGCGTGAGATTTCCGACGGGCGCGACGACGGCTGAAGCCGACGACGCCGCCCGCAACGAAACCGCCGTCGGCCTGCACCCCGAGCTGCGCCGCCCGGACGGCGCGGGCGTGTTCGCGAGCGGCGTGGCGTCGGTCTCGCTCGACCACTTCGACGAAAGCCTGCTGCCGCCCGGCACGGGCGCCGCGCTGAACGACGAGCACTGGCGCGCGCTGATGCTCGCCGCCGACGCGCTCGACGAGTTGCTCGAGCGCCACGCGGTGCTGTCGACGGGCGGCGCATCCCGCGTTGCCGAGCCGCTCAAGCTGCATCTGCTGCTGCCCGAGCGCTGGCAGCCGGTGGCGGCCACGCTCGCCGCGTGGCTCGACGCGCACGTCGCGCGCGAACGCTGGATGCCGGGCGTCGAGCGCGTGCAGACCCGCATGATCGCGGACCCGGTGCAGGCATGGACGATCGTCGACGAACTGATCGTGTCGCTCCATCACCAGCCGTCGGATGCGCGCCATGTCGTGCTCGCGTGCGATTCGTCACTGAGCGACGCGACCGTGCGCGCGCTCGACGACAACGGCAGCCTGTACGGACACAACCGGCCGAACGGCCGCGTTCCGGGCGAAGGCGCCTGCGCGCTGCTGCTCGCGCATCCCGCGTCGGCGGATGCGACGGACGCGCCGCGCATTCACCGGCTCGTCGCGGCTCGCTCCCGCGCCGCAGGCGACGCGGCGGCCGAGCCGCAATCCGATACGCTCGCGCAATTGCTCGACGCGGCGCGCACGCAGACCGCATCGGCCGAGCTCGATCTGTCCGGCTGCGGGCTCGTGAGCGACGCCAACCAGCGCGGCGGCAGCCGCACCGAAATCGCGGGCGTCGTCGAGCGAACCTGGCCCGACGACGGCCGCGAACGTTGCCGGCATCTCGGCGTCGCGAACGGAGAAAGCGGCGCGGCACTCGCGCTCGGCGCGCTCGCTGTGGCCGGCTGGCGCGCGAACGAAGAACGGCAGCCGACGTTCGCGGCGTCGATCGGCGATCCGGCTGCGCGCGGCGTCATGCTCGTCACGCCCGAGCCGATCGGGCCGGATCTCGCAGCCGCCGCCTGAGCACGCCGAAGCCGGCCGCGCGTGCGCCGCGGCTGCGTCGCGCGTCTAGATCAGAAATCCGCCGCCCGAGCGGCGCGCACACCGGCACAGCGCGTCGCCCGTCCGGCTCGACACGAGCACGAGCTGCGTGAAGCCGTTCGGCGCGACGTACTGGCTCAGCAGGCAATCCATCAGTTGCGCGAACGTGTGGACGCCCGTACCGGCGAAGCAGTCTTCGTCGACCGTGATGCGAATCTCGAGCCCTCGCACGACGCTCGCGAACGGCTTCTCGGATACCCACGCCGTCACGGGTTTTTGCGACACGTCGACGATGCCCGCGATCTGCCGGACGGTAGCCGGCGACTCCTGCAGGTCGTGAAGCTTCAGCATGTCGCGCACGGCGCCGGCGCCGCCCGCGAGCAGCAGCGAATTCAGCGACAGTTGCGAGATCAGGCGCCACAGCGCGCCGCGGTCGTCGCGCAAACGAAGCGGCCGCGTGGGCCGCTGCAGCAGGCTGATCCGGCTCGCGAGCGTGCCGCCCTCCATCATCAGATCGCCGCCCGGCGCGCCGTGCGGCAGTTGCTCCGGCAAGTCGCGATTGCTGCACGTGAGCTTGAAGTCGACGCCGGGCGGCGGCGCGACCGGGTCGAGCGCGCCGTCGACGAAGCCGAGCGACAGTTCGTGCCCCGGCTCGCTTCTCGCGATCAGCGCGTCGCGCCGCATGCGCCAGTACGACGACGCCCGCGCCGCGTGCCCGCCGTGGTACAGCGCATGGAGCGACCGGAACGCCGTGATCCGCTCGCCCTGCGGCGTGTCCTCGACCTGCGTCACCGCGTCGACGGAATAGACCTCGTACGCGTAGGCATTCTGCTTGTCGACGACGAGCGGATACATGTGCGTGCCCGACGCCGCGCCCGGCTGCGCGCCGAGCTTGCCGGACGTCTCGAACAGGTTGATCACCGGCGTGCATCCGAGCCGCACGTGCTCGGCGCTCAGCGATTCGAGCACGCTCGCCTTCGCGGAATCGGCCGGGATGTCCTTCAGCAGCAAATGGAGCGTGAATTGCCGTCCGCCGAGCCGCCCGGCCTCACGCAGATCGCAATCGAAGAAGCCGAACTTCTCGGGAAAAGCGAAATACTCCGTGAGCAGCGGATACGCGGGATGCACGGTGTCCGGACAGGGAATCAGGCTGTCGTCGCGCGACACGCCGGCGGCCGAGAACGGCACGCGGCCGAGCGCCGCCCAGCGCCCGCTCTGCGCCGATTCGACATACGCGTGCACCGCGTGCAACGACAGCGCGTCGCGCAGCGCGGCGCTCAGCAGCGGCTCGCCGCGCACGTACAGGCGAACCGTGTCGAGCTTCAGGTCGGCGCCGCACGCGTGCGGCGAACGGATCGCGAACGTGAGCGAGATTTGCGCGCCCGCGTTCGGCGGCAGCCGGAACGACATCGGCGTCTGCGGCATCGCGTGAAAGCGCGCCGCGCTCACTTGCAGCGGCGACAGCGTCACGTCGTAGGCAGTGCGGAAGAACATCTTCGCGCCCTTGACGGGCCGGCTGTACAGCTGCGTGCCGCGCGGCACGACGACTGCCGCCGACATCTGCGCCGCGCGGCTCGCGTCGACGTCGAAGGCGGCGATCGAGCACGACGGAAACGCGCGCAGATAATGCGGGTACAGCACCTCGACGAACGCCTTCGTGAATTCGGAGTAATCGTCCTCGATGTGCTGCGACGCGCGCGCGCCTGTCAGCGCGAACGACTCGAACAACCGCTCGACCTGGGGGTCCTCGCTGCTGCCGTCGGCGCCGCTCGCGAGCTGCATGCGGCTCGCGATCTTCGGATAGCGCTCGGCGAAATCGCGCACATGGCGGCGCAGGAACGCCAGTTCCCGTTCGTAGTAAGAGAGGAGTTCATCCATCAGCGGTTCTCGAAAGTGCCGTCGCACGCCGGTCGGCCGATGCCGACGGCACGGCGCACCATGCGTTCGGCGAAAGCGCGAACGGCCGGACCGCCGTGCGGGCCCGAATGGACGAACGTTGCGCGGGCAATCAGCCTGGGCCGACGCGACGGCCAACTTTACCGGAACATTCGGGTGCAGTCCACGCCGCGGCCCGCGCGTCGGCCGATCGGGCTATCCGCGGCGAACGCGCGTCAGGGCGGCGACGCGCGACGACGGACGCGACGGGTGACGACGCGATTGGCGCGGTCGGCGCGGTCGGTGCGGTCGGTGCGGTCGGTGCGGTCGGTGCGGTCGGTGCGGTCGATGCGGTCGGTGCGGCCGGTGAGGTCGGTGCGGTCGGTGCGGCCGGTGCGGTCGGTGAGGTCGGTGCGAGCGGACGCGCGCGCTCGGCGCTGTCACCGTCGGCCAGACGCTCGCCCGCTCACCGCGCGCTTCGACTCGATCAGCGCCCGGACGCGCATCGCGGCTTCAGGCGTCGCGCGATTGCAGATGTCTCGGCGTTCGCGGCGAACGCCGAGCAGGACCGGCGTGCGATCGAGGCGCTCGGCGCCGAGCAAGCGACGCGGACGACGCGCGATTGCGCGCAATCGCAGCAGACCGACGCGGCGCCCCCGATGGGAAGACAATGAGTGCGCAACGGGAAAGATGACGAACGAACCGCGCAGCCTCCTTCATTCCGCACTTCGCCTCTCCGCGACGCCCATCGGGCAGCGCGGCGAACGGCATTCGCGCGATCGCGCCGACAACCCGCGTCGCGCCGATACCGACGTCGCCTCAACGTTGCCTTGACGTCGGCTCGATACCGCCTCGATACCGCCTGCCTAGACGTTGCCTCGACGTCGCATCGACGTCGCCTCGATGCCGCTCCGGCAATCCTCCGAGCAATCGCCGTCGAGCGGCCCGAACCGCACATCGTCCGCCACGCTCGCCGCGCGGCGCCTCCCCGGCTCTGGGTTAGAATTTTTGCGGCGTGCCGCGCACGGCACGCAATGCATCGACGCGCAGGAGTGCCGACGAAGATCAGCAAGTGCCGCAACCGCCGCCGAGCCCTCGGCGCAGCGACGCGCCCCGCCGGGCGCGCAGGAAGAGCCGCACGGTCAGGTGCCGCAGGATGCCGGCGGGCCGCGCGTATCGCCGTCACGTCAAACGCTCGGGCATGAACTCGATGAAACAACGAAAATCGCTTCCGCTACCGGGCGTCGCCGCGACGCTCGCGCTATGCGCGCCGCTCGAGGGCTGCGGCTCGCGCGGCGCGCCTTCGTACGTGCTGTTCGGCGCGTATTTCCCGCGCTGGCTGCTGAGCGCCGTGATCGGCGCGGCGGCCGCGCTCGTCGCGCAATGGGCGCGCATCGCGCGCGCGAAGGACGCCGACTCGCGCCGCACGCAAACCGCCGCGGCGCTCGCGCAGCACGCGAGCCTGCGGCAGGACCTCGGGTTGATCCACTATGCGCCGTCGTGGGTGCGGCCGGCGCCGGACCGGGTCGCGAGCCGGCGGCGGACGCTCGCGGAACTGGACGCGCTCGAAGGCCCGCTGTTCCTGCTCGCCGAACGCGCAGCGGGCGAGGATGGCCTCGCGGACGTCGATGCGCGCTTGCACCGCGTCGCGCGCAATGCAGGCGATGCGGGCGACGGCACGAGTGCGAATGCGCGCGATGCGGGCAATGACACGAGTGCGAACGCGCGCGATGCAGGCAATGACGCGAGCGCGAATGCGGGCGATGCGGGCAATGACGCGAGTGCGAATGCGGGCGATGCAGGCGATGACACGCATGCAAAAGCGAGCGATGCCGCAACCGATGCGCCGCACGCCGCCGACACGCACGCTGCCCTGCCGGGCACCGCATCCACCGCACCCGCCGTGACGCCGCACGCGCTCGGCGCAAGCGACGCCGCAACCCGCCATGCCGAATCCGAATCCGAATCCGAAGCCGAAGCCGAAGCCGAAGCCCGAGCCAATGCCGAAACCGAAACCGCAGACGCAGACGCGCCGCGACGCACGCTGCTGAACCTGATCGACGCGCGCCTCGCCCGCCTTGCCGAGGCCGCGCGACAACGAGACGTATCGAAGGAGCCGACGATTCATGCGCGCGCTTAATCCGATGTCACTGTCGATCGCGCTTGCCGTGGCCGGCCTCGCGGGCTGCGCGACGTCATCGCTCGACATGGCGCCCGACGCACCCGATCGCCCGTGGCGGCCGCAGACGGACGTCGCCGGCGCGATCGAGCCCGGATCATCGACGCCCGCAGCGAGCGTCGCGCGCGGCGATTACACGCTGCCCGCGAACGGCGCGCTCGCCGAGGTGCCGCCCGCCGCGGCGCTCGATCCGGCACATGCGTACACGCTGCCCGAGCTGATCGACCTCGCCGAATCGACGAATCCGCTGACGCGCATCGCCTGGAACGACGCGCGCAACGCGGCGCTCGCAGCCGGCATCGCGAAGGCCGCGTATCTGCCGCAACTGTCGGCGGCCGCGATGGGCGGCTATCTCGCCGGGCAGAACGCGCTGCGCACGAGCCTCGCATCGCACGAGGCGGCGGCGGCGGCGCTCGTCGACGCCGCACAGACGACCTACGACGCCGCGCTCGACGCGTATCGGCACGGCGTCGGATCGATCACCGACGCAATGCTCGCGCAGAACGGCCTGCTTGCGGCGCGGACCGCTTACGCGGACAGCTACAGCGCCGCGCTGTCGGCCGCGGCGTCGCTCGCGCTCGCGACGGGGACGGTCGCGCAAGCGCAGGAAACGGTGCAACGATAAGGATCGCGAACCGGAACCGCGTTCCGTCGCGGCGCAACTCGGGAAGGCTCCATGCCCGAGCCGGCCGCGATGCGCGATGCTGCGCCGCGCATGCCCGCCGTGCGCGTCGGCCGCCTAATTGCGCCGCCTAATTGCGCCGCCTACGTCCGCCACCTATGTCCGCCGCGTAAGTCCGCCGCGCCTACCGGCGCTCTTCGTCTGCCCGCTCGTCGCCGCCGTGCCCGGAACCGGCAATGGCCGCGTCGAGCAGACGCATCAGCGTGCCGTTCGGCTGCGCCAGATCGTCCAGCACGGAAAAATGCGTGCAGCCCGGCACGTGGGCGCCCCATACCGGCTCGCCCGCCGCCGCGCACGCAGCCGTATAGTCGTCCGCCTGGCGCACGAGCTCAGGCAGTTCGTCGGCGCCGACCGCGACGACCGTCGGCGCGCCCTTTCCGACGTGCCACAACGGGCTGTAGGCCGCGATTTCGCGCTCGCTCAACTGCAGTTTCTCGTTGAGCCACGACAGGCTGATCGGTTCGAGATCGACGAGCGGGCTGATCGCGAGCGCGCTCGTCACGAACGCATGGCCGCGATGCAACGCGCTCAGATGTCCGCCCGCCGAATGCCCGCTCAGGCAAAGCGGCCGTCCCGCGGTGCCGAGGCCGTCCCGATCGGCGCGCAGATGATCGATCAAGCGGCCGATTTCGTCGACGATCTGCGTCATCGACGCGTCGGGCGCAAGCGTGTACTCGGCCAGCACGACGTTGAATCCGCGTGCGAGCGGCCCGTGCGCCACGAACGCGAAATCCTCTTTCGCGCAGTTCTGCCAATATCCGCCGTGAATGAACACGAAGGTCGGCGCGTTCGCGCGGCCGCCGGGAAGCCAGTCGAAACGCTCGCGCGGCCGATCGCCGTAGCGCAAGTCGCGCCGGCCGCGAACGCGCTCGTACAGCGCGGCGCTGCGCGTGCGGAAATCGGCCAATACCGCCGGGAAATTCGCAATCGCCCGAGTGTTGTTGTACGCCCTGTCGAGCGCCGCGCGGCCCATGCCGCGATACAGTCGTTCCATCATCGATCCGCCGATATTCGGAATGTGGGAAAACGCATGGCATCCGATTGTGGCGGCGCCCACCGGCGCCGTCTATCCGGAAAGTGCGCCGATTCGATGCGGCGCTGTCCGCCTTTTACGTCCCGTCATCGCCGGCCATTGCATGTCCGCCGCATGTCCGCCGCATGTCCGTTGCACAGCCACTGCACGGCTACTGCACGCCGCCCGCATCGCCGCGCAGTCCGCCCGCCGCCGCGAGCCGCCCGGAAGCGGTCGCGGCGAAACCCGCTGCGCCGTCAGGCGCATCCGTGCGCGGCCGCATCACTTCGAATGCCTGCGCATCCGGTGCGAACGCCTCGCGGCCATGGACGAAGCGCTCATGAAATTCGTGGCTCGCGCCGCCCGTGAGCGACGCTTCAAAACGCATCGTGTCGGCCTTTCAAGTCGACTGCCGCATGCTCGCGCTGTTTCAACCCGAACGCGATCCGCTCTTCGATATGCCCGCTCGCATTTCACCGCATGCGCGCCCCCGGCTTCGATCGTTGTCGCGACGCCCGGGCATGCCGGTTTCAAACGGGAAGATGCCGGCCCGCTCGCATGCACTCGGGCTCGGCGCAAGCGCGGCGATGCGCTCGCAGTGTGGCAATGGCGCGTCCCGATCGCCAGCGCGGCTTTCGTGCCGGTTCGAAGTCCGAGTTCGAAGCCCGGCGACATCGACCGGAAATCGCCTCGCGCGGCGTCTCCGAGCCGTGTTCCAAGCGGCGCGCGAATCCTTCAACCGCTCAGATTCAACACGATGGTCTGACTGGGCGAACTACCCGCACCGATGGTATTGCCGCTGTTCTGCTGCGTCGGGTCGGTCATGCGCGTGGCCGGCATGCCGGCGATCAGGGTCTTGCTCGCGCCCCGGGCGTTGCGCGAGACGCTCGACACGGTGCCGGACGCGGCCCCGCCCATCGCCCCCGCGCTGTCGCCGCTCGACATCGGAATGATCGTCGCGACGTTGTGGACGGGACCGCCGCCCACGAAGATGTTCGTGACATTCGGTATCGCGCTCGCGCGCGAAGCCCTGTTCGGATAAGGAGCGGGCGCACCCGCCGGCGGCGTGAGGTTGACGCTCGTCGCCATGTTTTCGCCGCCCGCGCTCGAATTCACCATCACCATCTCAGCACCCTCCTAACCCAGATGTATTTGCCCGGCATCGATCTTCGACAGCCGCTCGGCCGTGAGCAGCGCGTTCTTCGCATGCAGGCGCAGGTTGCCGCTCGCCGCGTGATCGATCTGCGCCGCCCGCAAGTGCTCGACCGTCTCCACCGAGCGGAAACTGCTTCGGCACGATTGCGCAACGTGGTCGATCACCGTCTCCAGCATCCGGCCGATCAGACGAATCGTCCCGAGCCGGCCGTGAACTTCCGCGCTGGCGAGCGTCGTCTTGTCGGCGGACAGCGACGCGTCGAGGGCCGACAAGGCCAGCCGCTCCGCGCTGACCGATACGCGCTCCCGCCCCGTCAGGCACAGGGCGCCGTCGCTCTTCAGATAGACGTTTTGCGTCGCCTCCAGCACGAGGTCGCCCCGAACGCACACGTGCACGGCGTCCGCGTTCGGGCGCTCCAGGATCGCCGTCACGTAGACGCATCGCGCATCGGCCGTGCAAATCGCGACGCGGTCGCCCGCTCGCGGCTCGACGAGACAGCTGAACGCGCGCCGGCAGCGAACGCTCGCGCCTTCGCATTCGACGACGAACGAGCCGTCGGACAGCGCATCCGCGACCGTCGCCGCTTTCTCTTGCATCGCAGGCGCGGCGCGGCTGCGCGGTGCTTCCATCACGGTCGGATTCATGTTTCCTCCTCGGTTCGAAACGGATCGATCGCGCCCGCGCCGTTCTCACTCACGCTCGCGACGCAGCGCTTCGTCTCGTCGCCGCGACCACGCTTGCGCCTCCGACAACGCCGAATCGCGCGCCAGCGCGCCGGGATGCGCGTGCCATGCGATGTCGGGCGCGACCGCGTCGTGAAACAGGGTTCGCGCGAAACCCGCGCCGTCGAATTCGGCGCCGGTCAGATCCGCGCCGGAAAAATCCGCGCCCGCGAGGCGCGCCCGCGAAAAGCGCGACGCGCCGCATCGCGCGTGCTGGAGCACGGCCCGCTCCAGCGTCGAGCCGGTGAAGTCGGCTTGCCGAATGTCGGCCCGCACCCAGAGGCTGCCCTCCAGCGCGGCATGACGGCACACGGCGCCCTGCGCGTCGGCCTCGACGAACACCGCGTACGGTGCGTCGATTTCGTCCAGCCGCGCGCCGCTCAGCCTGGCGCGCTGGAAATTGCAGTAAGCGAGATTGGCGGCGGTGAAATCGACGTTCGTCAGATTCGCGCCGGCGAACTGGCAGCGATGCATCCGCTGGCCGCGCAAGCACTGGCCGGCAAGATCGGCTTCGACGAAGACGGCGTCGCTGAAGGTCGCGTCGCGCAAGATCGCCTGCGTCAGATCGAGCTGGAAGAAGACCGCCTTGCGGACGACGGCCGCCGTGAAATCGGCGCGCCCCAGCCGCGTCTCGCTGAACACCGACGATTCGATGCGCCCGCGTTGAAAGCTGCAATCGCCGATATCGCTTTGCAGGCAGTTGAAGCCGTGCGCGTGCGCGAGGCGAAAATCCACGCCGGCGGCAACCGTCGAGCTCATCGTGAACCCGTGGAGGCGGCTTTCCGAGAGGTTCACATCGTCGAGCCGGCACGCGTGGAACGTGCACTTCGACAAATCCGCGCATTGCATGTCGACGCTGCGGAATTCGCATTCGTTGAAGACGGCTTCGCCGAGCCGCGCGCCCCGCATCGCGACGCCGGCGAACCGCACCTGCTCGAACACGCCTGCCGACCAATCCTGCCCGTCGAGGTTCGCCGAATCGATCACGACGCCCTTGATTACATGGCCTTGGGCGACGGCGTCGCGCAATTGCTCGAGGCTCGCTCTCATTGGCGCGCTCGCGCTGCCGGGAACCGCATCGCGTGGTCGAGATACGCGCCCGCCCATTGCGTATCGCCGTCGGACAGGACTTCCGAGAGATTCGCGCGAAACAGATTGGCCCCGCGCAGATCGGCGCCGTCCAGCGTCGCGCCGCGCAGGTACGCGGCGATCAGATCGGTGTCCCGCAGATCGGCCCCGGTGAAGTCGGTTCGCACGAAGTGGCTGCCTTCGCTTTTCGCGCCGCGCAGATTGGCGGCCCGCAGGCGCGCGTCGGTGAAGTCGCAGTTGCCGATGCGCGCCCCGTGAAAATCCGCCGCGTCGAGATCCGCTTCGCGAAAATTGACCTCACTGAGCGTCGCGAACGAGAAATCGGCGCGCGCGACGTCGCAGCGCGGGACGAAGCACGCCTTCACGAGATTCGCCGCGTCGAAGCGAAGCTGCGCTTGCGTGCGCGCGTCGACGATTCCGAATCCGTCGATGTCGGCCGCCGAAAACCGAACGTCGGCGAGCGAGCAGTTCATCAGCAGCATCTTGCGGATCGTCGCGTTCGAGAAGTTCACGCTCTCGAACGATTGATCGACGACGATCAGATTGCGCAGCGTGGCGCGGCTGAAATCGACTTCATGGAAGCGGCAATCGCCGAACCGGGTGTCCGACAAGATGCCGCCTTCGAATCGACACTTTCGCAACCGCACGCGCTCGACGATGCAATCGCTCAGGTTCGCGCCCGAGAAGTCCGTCTCGTCGCACGCCGCGAGCGAGAGATTGGCGCCCGTCAAATCGGCGTTGACGAACCGCGTCCGGTTCAGACCGGCGCGCACCAGCACGGCGTGATCGACGATCGCGCCCGACAGATCGGCGTCGCTCAGATCGGCGCTCTCGAACATCGCGCCGGCAAGCCGCGCGCCGCGCAGATCCATGCCGGAAAGATCCGCGCCCGTCAGGTCGACGCCCTCGAGCGAGCGCCCCGCCGCGACGGCGGCGGCGACGAACGCGCGCCGCGATTCCGACGCCGCCTCGCTCAGCCGGTCCGGCGCGTCCTGATGCTGGGCCGATTGCAGGTAGAGCTTGCGAAGGCTCTCGTGCGCATCGCGTTGCATTTTCTGCATGCCCGACCAGTCGGTGGCGGCCGCCTGCCCGGCCTCGTCTCCGTCGCCATGAAAAACGGCCGGCGCCGGCGGGCCGCGCCGCTTCGCGGCCGGCGCTTCGCGCCCGGACGGCAGATCGCGCCGCATCGCCTCGAGCCGCGCGCGCGCTTCGTCGGCCGCCGCTTCCTGACGCTCGACGAACTCGACCAGTTGATCGAGGCGGGGCTCCTCGACCGGACGCGCGTCCGCAAACGCGCTCAGCCGGTCCCGCATGAGCCGCTGCCTCGCACCCTGCGTCGCGGCCGCGGGCTCAGCCGGCGAATCCGCCGGCAGATAGCGCTCGGGCAGCAGATCCCGATCGCGCAGCGCGTACAGCACGGCCTTGTCGTGTCGCGTGCGCCACTCGATCACCTGCCGATACCATTCGGGCGGCCTCGGCTGCCCGCTCGCGTCGGCGCCGAGCAGCAATGCCTGCACGTCGCTCGCGTCGAACTGCGCGACGGCCGTCGCGCCGTGATAGATCATCACGACGCGCTCGCGGTGCGGAATGAACCATAGGGTCGTCAAGCGCATCGGAATTTCCTCCGGCGTCTCGCGGCCGGCGCGCACGACGAACGACCGCGCGCGCAGCGCCGGCACGCGCCCCGTCAATACCGCGTGATCGGGATGCAGATGCGTCAGTTCGTAGGCGACGCCGTCCGGAAATTCGGCGAGCCCCGTCAATTGCTGATCCGCGGGCGCGATGTTGAAGCAGCGCGGATCGAGCGTGCGCGGAAAGCCGGGAAAATCCGTTTCGAGCCATTGCCGGTCGTATTCGCCGGACAGGCTCGCGCGCTGCGGCCACGTCGCGTCGATCGGACAGAAGCCGGCGGGCGCGGGAAGCTCGTCGGGAAAACGCATCGGGCTGTGCGCGTATTCGATGTTGGGCAGAGGGCGGACGCCGTCTTGCGACGGTTCCGCGCCGCGGCCTCGCGGATTGTCAGCGAAGCCCGCGCCGCCGTACGCGAATTCCCAGTCGAGCGGCAACTGCTCGAACGGCCGCGCGGGCGTGACGCGCCCGCCGGCCCATTGCCGGTCGCCGGATATCCGCAGCCGCTTTTCCACGCCGGCGACGCCGATCCCGACCTCGCATGCGCCGCCGCTGCGCTCGCCCGCATATTTCCCGTACGCATATCCGCAGACGAGGAATTCCGGGCACGGCTTCGGCAGCGCCATGTCGAGCGTGTAGCCGCGCAGCGCTTCGCCGGCCAGATTCCAGAGTGCCGAGTCCGTCAGCAGTTGCGGATGCTCGCCCAAGGTCGCGGCCATCAGCGCGGCGACGCCGAGATGCTCTTGTCCGTGCATCCGGTAGAGACGGGTCAGCGGGCTGATCCTGAAGGGTTTGATGATTTTCATTTGACGGCCTGAGGCTTGTGGGCGGCTTCGGTCAGAAGGAGATCTTGATTCCTTCGATCAAGGTGTAATCGTTCGCTTTAGTTGCGATCGCCACCCTCGTCGAACCGATGGTCGCGCCATTCGTCGTGACCGTTGTTCCGTTCGTCGAGACGCCGAATCCCAGCGTGGTGACGCTCGCTCCGGTCACGCCCGTGGAATAGCCGGTGACGCTCGTGCTCGTGCCGTTCAGCGAGACGCTGTTCGCGTTCTTCGCGGAAGCCGTTCCATTGACTTCCGCGTGCGTGTCTCCGCTCGTGACCGTCACTTTGTTGCCGACGTTCACGCCCTGCGTGTCGCCGAACACGACCGACGTCGACGCGCCTTGCACGGTGCGCGCCGATGCGGTCATCGACGGGTCCGAGAGCACGGCCACGATGCCCTGCAGCGCGCTCGCGACATTCGCGGCGAGCGCCTGAAACGCGCCCGCGCGTTGGAACTGCCGCTGCCGTTTCAATTGCTGATACGGCTGTGGTTGCCGCTGTTGCTGATGTTGCTGATGTTGCTGCTGTTGGTGTTGCTGCTGCGGCGCAGGCTGCTGCGCCGGCGCGGCGGGACGCGGCGCGCCCCCGAGCCGCAGCACCTCGATCAGCCGATCCAGCGGCGAGCGCGTGGACGACACGGGCGGCAGCTCCAGCCCCACCAGCGTCAAGTGCTTGCGCCCGACGGCGATCGTCGAATCCCGCTCGACGGATACGTCGTAGTTGCGCTCCGCGTGCAGCTTGACCTGCTCCTCGCCCGCCTTGTCCTCGAAGCGCAGCATGTTCGCGTTCTCGCCGCTGCCGGCCGGCGTGCGGCTCAGCATCCCGCTTTGCGTCGCGTGGTCCGGCAGCGGCCACGGCGGCATGTGCAGCGCGTTGTAGACCTGCCCCGTCACGATGGGCCGGTCCGGATCGCCGTTCTCGAAATCGACGATCACTTCCGAGCCGATCCGCGGAATGTGGACGCCCCCGTAGTTGTTCCCCGTCCACGCATACGACACGCGCACCCAGCACGACGAATTCTGGTCACGCGCAGCCGAGCGATCCCAGTGGAATTTCAATTTGACCCGGCCGTATTGATCGGTCCAGATGTCCTGCCCTGGCGGCCCGGTCACGACCGCGGTCTGCGGCCCGCGCGTGCGCGGCTTGGGCACGGTGCGCGGCGGCCGGAACACGGTGGTCGCCGGCTGCACGACGAACGACGCGCTGATCCGATGGTCGCCCGTTCCCGTCGCCCCGCCCGTTTCCTCGGCCTCGAACGACGCGCCGAGCACCAGATACTCGCGATTCGCGCTCGCGCACGGATAGCCCTCGAGCGAGAACGTGGTGCCGCACACGACGTCGCGCACGTTGCCGCCGCCCGACGCGCGCTCGCCCTGCGCGCGCAGTTCCTCCATGCGCACCCGCGCGACATGCTCGCCGTGCTCGGGGTTCGCAAAATCGCCCGGCCATTCGTACCGTTCGAGCCCGTTGTGCGCCGTCTCCTGCGGCAGCGCGTTCTCGACGCGAAGACGCGCGTTCGGCTTCTCGAAATCGAAATCGCTCGTGGTCCAGCGGCCGGGCTGAAGGCACTCCGCCGTATCGAACGCGTCGATGTATTCGCGATCGATCTTGTGCCCGGGCGGGTAATACTTCAGCGTGCGGTACGCGGCGCTCGCCACCGGCTCGTGCGCGCCGAGGTGATCGACGAGCACCATCCGATGCACCTTGTTCGAGTGCTCGAAGAACCAGTAGATGCCGTGCTCCTGCATCAGCCGCTGAATGAACGCGAAATCCGTCTCGCCGTACTGCACCTGAAACGCGAGCTTCGGATACCGGCCGCTCAACCGCTTGTCGTACGAATATGAGTACGCGTTCAGCACTTCGTCGATGATCTCGTCCACGCTCCGGTTCTGGAAGATCCGGTAGTCCGAACGCTGGTCGGCCAGATAGATCCACGGCTGCATCGTCAGCCGGTATCGGCACTGCCGGTTCAACGGGCCCGCGAAGCTCGCCCGGGTCACGATGCCGCTGATCTCGCGCTTGCCCTGCCCGATGTGGGCGGTGCCGGACATGCCCGGCATGCCCGCCACGAACGAGCCCATGCCTTCGAGCTGGACCGTCACCGTCAGCGCCTTGCCGATCATCGCCTTCAAGTCGAGGTTCGCGGCCTGCTCGTCGGCGAGCGTCGAATCCGGCGGCGTCAGGCAATCCAGCGCGTACGCGTAGATCTCCGACAGCTTTTCGCTGCCGCGGATCGCGCTCAGCCGAAGGGCGGGCTCGCCCGACGGCAACGTCGGCAACGCGGGGCCGCTGATCTCGACGGTGCGAGCGGCGGGTAAATTCGGCATGACTGCCCTCCTTCAGGAACGTCGTCTATCGGCGAGCGACGCCAATCGGCGCGCTTCGCGCCCATGCGCGATCAGGATTCGCCGTCGCCCCACTGCGCGAGCAGCTCGACCGGAATCGCCCGCGCCACTTCCGCATAGCGCTTGCCGACGAAATACTCGGCGCGCCTGAGCAGCACCGGAATCGGACTGCTCGGCTCGTGCTGCTCGAACCACTCGCGCGCCTCCCGGATCAACGCGCGCGCGGCGTAGCGATCGAGCGGCGTCGCGACCGCGCCGCGTTCGTTCGACTCGACCGTCGGCGCCGCCTCGCGTTCGACGGACGTCTGAACCTGAGCGTGAGCCTGCGCCTGAGCCCGCGCGGGGCGGTCCGCTCGCACGCAGTCCGCCTCCTGCGCCGGCGGCGCATCGGCGGGGGCCGGCGCCGGGGCCGCGTGGTCCGTGCGCGCGCCTCGCCCCGCGACATGTCGAAGCAGCCCTTCGAGCGCCGACAGATCGGGCACATACGCGCCGAGATGCGCGCGGCTCCATGCGCGAATCGCGGCCGCGCTCGCGAGCGCTTCGTCGAAGCCCGCGAGCGCGGCCGGCTGCTGCGCGCGCAGATCCGCGAGCTGGCGCGCGACGGATTCGGGCGCGAGCGCGTCGCCCGGGCGCGGTTGCGCAAACGCGCGCTCCACGTCGCGCACCTGCAGGCGCGTCGCGGTCGCGCCGATCAGCACGATCTCGCGCACGTCCGCGAGCAGGCCGTCGGAATCGGTCAGCGCCTGCAGCGCATTCATCCGGATCTCGAGCGCCGCGTCGCGATCCGCGTCGACGTCGGCCCGCGGATGAATCGCATCGGGGAACGCGGCGAGCCACGCGGCGAGCAGGCCGACGCCTTCGGCCAGCCCGGCCGCGCCGGCGAGCCGGGTGCGGCACCGGGCGAACAGAACCGCGACGCGCATGTCCTTGCTGCGCGTCATCAGCCGACGGCAGTCGCGGTCGACGTCGCTCCAGTTCACGGGTTCGGGCATCCCGACGAAGTCGCCGTACTGCGCGTCCGAGCGGGGCGCGACCTTCGCCGACAGCACGACGAATTCGGGATCGTATTCAAGGTCCGCTCCGCAAGGCGCGTCCGCATCGACGCTCGCCATCCAGTCCGGAGCCTTCGGCGTTCGCGCGGGCGCGGATTGACCGGCCGGTTTTCTGCTGCTCATCGCTCACCTCTCAAATCGGGCGATCGGCGGGCGTCGGGCCGCCATCGCGCCGGAACCGGTCCGCATACCGCTCGGGTTCGAAACGCATGCCGGTGACGGGCGCCTCGGCTGGCGAGCGCCCGAGCCACCCCGACCAGCCGAGCTGCTGCGGGCCGTTCATCACCGCGGGGGGCGCGCCGTTCGGCTTGATGCGCAGCTCGAGCTCCCATTCGAACTCGTAGCCGACGAACGCCCGCACCCATTCGACGAGCCGCGGCAAATCCTCGCCCTGCGGCGTGAAGCGCAGATAGGCGTCGATGTCGAGCGGTCCGACGACGATGCGGAATTTGTGCTGCCGGTCCGGCACCAGCTCGCCGAGCATCGCGCCTTCGGCCATGACCGACGCGCTGCCCGGCCGGCCGAGACGGCTGTGCTCGGCCGGGTCCACCCGAATCCAGTGGAACACGTTCTCCTCGATCGTCACCGGCACGCCGAAGTAACGCTGGAGCGTCATGCGCAGGCCATCCGGATTGCGCGCCTCGCGCACCAGGTGCGGCGACGCCGACAGGCGCGCGTGCGCGGGCAGCGGGCGCGCGGCGATGTCGGCCGCGTCCTGCCCGGTGAGGCTCGCGACATAAAAGGAAAAACGTTCGTCGCCCGGCCTGTCGAGCCCCGCCGCCGCCTGCGCCGACGCCCACGCGCGATACAGCAGCGTCAGATAGCGGTGGTGAAAGAGGTCGAGGAAATCGCCGAGCGTCGTGTCGCGCCGGCTCTCTTCGCGATCGCGCGCGATCTCCGTCACGTGGATCGGCAGCGGCCCGTTCGGCCCCAGCATGCCGAGGCCGAACAGCCGCACCCGGAGCCGGCCGTTCGCGCCGCCGACGCTCGCGATCTCGCGCGGCGCGAACGCGAGGCTCGGCTGCTGGCCGAGCCTGAACGGCTCGGCGCGCGGACGCTTCGCGGTGCCGATCGGATCGAGGCGAGGATTCGCGCCGACGCGCCGCAGCAGCGTCAGAAAGCCGTAGCGCCAAGGCTCGGCCTTCAGGCGTTCGAGCATCCGCGGCGGGAGCGCGGCGTCGTGCGATGCGTGTTCCATCAAGCGCCTCCCCGCGCGCCCATGCGCACCGGCCAGCGCGCGATGCGGCCGCGCTGGACCGAATGCAGCTCGGTCTGCGTGAAAACGTTGATCGACACGTGCCGCGCCAGATAGTGTTCGAGCACCAGCCCGAACAGGTACGGGCTCACGCCGGAAAAACCCGGCTCGTCGACGGTGAGCGAGCATTCGATGCCGCGCCCGAAGACGAGCGGGCCCGCGCCCGGCAGCTTTCTCGTCACGGGCCGCGTCTTCACGCCGATCAGGCTCTCGATCTGCCGGCGATTGTCGGCCTCGTCGCCCGTCACGAACAGACGCAGCAGATCGCGCATTCCCTGGCCGCCCGCGCGGTGATCGAGCTCGTCGAGCGGCAGATAGTTGAAATTGAGCTGGCGTATCAGCCGCCACGCGGTCTCGCGCTCCGCATACGGCGCCTTCGGCGCGGTCGGCGCGCGGATCAGGCCAACGCTTTCGAGCGGCGCGGATTCGACGATCGTGAGGTCGCGCACGCCGTCGCGCGGCACGAGGGTCGGCAGGTCGCGGTTCGTCAGCAGCGCGTCGACCGACAGGTAGCGGATTTCCTCGCTATAAGGCGCCTCGTTCTGATCGACGAGGGATACGAACATCTCCGTGCCGACATAAGGCGTGCGCGTGCCGTAGCGGCGCGCCGAGTCCGATGCGAGCCGACGCTCGCGCCGTGTCGAGAAATAGCGTCCATGATTGTGCTCGTCGTCGTTGAGCGTCTGGTAAAGCGGCCGGAACTCGAGCTCGGCGGACGTGGCCGCGACCTGCCCGTGCATCGCCTCGACGGAAAACACCTCGTAGTCGAGCGGCGCGAGGCGCGCCGGCACCAGGTGAAATTCGCTCTGCCCCGTCGACAGCTCGATCCGGTCCGTGTGGCGCGCGAACAGGTTGACGACGGGCGTGCAGAACAGCGCGAAGCGCGATGCGTCGACGACGCTCTCGAGCCGCTCGGGCGACTGGTCGAGCAGCACGACGATCTCGACCTCGCGGCCGCTCACGCGGCGCAATCCGTCGGCGAGGCCCGTCAACGCGAAGAAGTAGAACCGCTGCGGACACGCGAAGTATTCGTGCAGCAGGTTGTGCCCGTGAAACTTCGACCACGTGAGCGGCAGCAGGCCTTCGTCGGCGCCGAGCCCTTCGTGGGCGAGCGCATCGGCCGTCACGGCGTAAAGCGGCCGGCCCGGCGCCGCGAATTCGCCCGGCGCCGCGATGATCGTCGCGACGCCCGCCACGTGCAGCAGTTCGAACAGGTGCGAGGCCACCTGCTCGTCGCCCGCCAGATACACCGGCAGCCGGTCCAGCCCCTTCAGGTCCGCGATGCGGACGTTGCCCGTCGTGCGCAGCCGCAGGCGCAACGCGCCGCGCACCTGCGTGCCGGACGCAACGTAGCGGTCGAGCGCCGGGATGTCGGGCGGGATGCCCGTCAGCGTCGCTTCCGCGATCTCCAGCGGATAGAGCGTCACGTCCTGCCCGCTGCGGAACTGGCAGGCGGTCTTCTCGCCGGCCGGCACGCGCGCGGTAAACGCGGTGCCGCGCGCGATGCGAAACCCTTCGGCGAGATTGCCTTCGGTGCGGCTCGGATACAGGCGCGCGACCGCCATCGACGGCGTGGGCGCGACGTAGTTCGGATACAGCACTTCCAGCAGCCGGCCCGTGAAGCGCGGAAACTCCGCGTCGAGCTTGATCTGCATGCGCGCGGCCATGAAGCAGAACGCCTCGATCAGCCGCTCGACGTACGGATCGGCCACCTCGCCCGCCTGCATGCCGAGGCGCCGCGCGATCTTCGGGTGCGCGTGTGCGAACTCGGCCCCGAGCTCGCGCATGTAGATCAGTTCCTGGTTGTAGTAGTCGAGCAGTCGCGGGTCCACCGGATGTCCCCCTTGTCGTCGGCGCGCGCGTCAGACCGCGCGCATGCCGGTAATGCTCACCTGGCTCGTTTCCAGATCGAGCGCGCTCTGGACCATGAATTCGATCGGATAAGGGTCCATGCGGATCATGCCCCGCACCTCGAACGACAGCACGTTCGATCGCTCGCCCGCCTCGACGTCCTTCGACGGCGCGACGACGAGCGTTTCCGCGATCAGCCTCGGCTCGAAATCGGCGATCGCCCGGCGGATGATCCGCTCGATGTCGGCCCATTTGCACGCCGCCATGAACGCGCCCGCGAGCGGCGGCACGCCGAAGTTGACGGTCGACGCGGCCGCGGCGGGATACCGCTCGCGGTCGATGCGATCGTCGATGTTCATCGTGTTGAGCAGGAACGCGAGATCGCGCTGGACGATGCCGCGCATCTGCATGCGCGTCACCGCGTATTCGCCTGGCGCCTCGGTCTGGCGCTGCGGCGCGTCGTCGCGCAGCCGGTCGATCAGCGTGGGCAGCAGATGCGTGTTCGCGCGTCGCGGCGCCGCGACGCCTGCGCCGCCCGGGCGCGCGCCGCCTTTGCCCGGCCCCGGCGCGCGTTTCTCATGCTCGTCCATCGCCGTCCCCTTCGCGCGGCGCGCCGTGCGCCGCATCGTGCGTCGCGCCATCCGCCGCCCCGGCCGCGCGCGCCGCCGCGCCGAACGCGCAGCGCTCGAGCTCGAACAGGCCGTAGTCGCCCGCGCTCGTCGACCAGGTCTTCCGGCCTCGCGCGATCACGCCGGTACGGCCGGCCTCGCGCCATGTCGTCCTGTGGCCGACGCGCAACGCGTCGATCTCGCGCGCCGCGTCGGCCGCGCCTCGATCGGCGTGCGCATTCGTTTCGTGCGCATCGTTCGTCTCGTTCGTCTCGTTCGCTTGGTTCGCTTGGTTCGCGTCATCCGCCGCCGGATAGCGCGCCGGCATGAAGCCCCGCACCGCGCCGCCGTCGACGAGCGTCACCGCGCACGGCGCCCATACGAGATCGATCAGCCGGGCCGGACGCGGAACGTGCCACGCGGCAATGTCCGAAAACGGCAGCCACCGATAATGGCCGGCAGTCACGATCTCGCACACGGGGCCGAACCGCGAATCGCTGTCGGCGATCCAGTCGAACGCCGAATGCGGCGCGCGCCCCGCGACGAGCGGCGCCTGATCGAGCGCCCGCTCGCGCACGCGGTCGGCCTCGTCGCGCCGGCCGATCGACGCGGCGCGCAGCGCCTCCAGCAGATCGTCGGCCCACCGCGGCGCATCGAACACGAATCCGGGCCGCGCGCGGCCGGCGACCACCTCGGCGCGCAAGTGCTCGGCGCGAATCAGATCGCGGTATGCCTGCGCGGCCTGCGCATCCTGCGGCGCGAGCTGCGCATGCACCTGCAACTGCACGAGCGCGCGCGCCCACTGCTCCGTCACGCACAGCAGCTGAAACAGCGGCCAGCGGTGCTCCGCGCTCGCGGGCTGCTCCCGGACGCGCCGTTCCATCTCAGCGAGCCGCGCCGCGATCGGCAGATCGTGCAGATCGGCTTTCGCCGCGGCGCGCGCATCCGATGCGTTCGGCGTCGTCATCGCGCGTCCTGATTCGAGGCCGCGCCCGGCGCGGGCAGCGGGCTGTCGATGGCGAGCGCATGGTGCTCTCGCCGGGCCAGGGCGGGCGGCAGGCCGCCCGGCCGCCGCGCCGCCGCCGCGCGGTATTCGGCCGGAGCGAAAAGCCGCAGGACCTCCGGCGTCGAATCCGCGTCCGCCGGATCGGGCGCGCCGTCCGAGCCGAGCGAGCCGAACGCGTCGTCGAGGACGCGCGCGCCGGACAGAAGCGCGTCGATCGCGCCTGTGCCGTCGGCTTCCTCGATCCGCGCGACGGCCGGCTCCGGCGACGGCGCGTGCACGACCGCCAGCCGGGCCGCCCAATCGCTCGTCAGCGGCGCCTGCGGGTCCTCGAGCGCCCTGCAGTACTGCTCGTACAGCGAATGCACGAGATCCCCGGCAGGCGCGGGCGCGCCGGCCGCCGTCGCAACATCCGTTGCAGCGCGCTCCGGACGGGATGCGAACGCCTCCGCCGCGATCGTCGTCCCGATCAGGCCGAACACCGCGCCGCCGTCATGCGTCGAATCATCCTGGCCCGTATCCGACGGCCCGATCAGCAGCGTCTCGACGATCGATTCGCTGCGGCGGCCGGCGGCCCGAGACGCAGCGCCGGCGTCCCGCGATGCCGATTCGGCATATTGCGCGCCCTGCCCGTTGCGGCGAAACAGTTTAAAAGTTCGCATGGCAAATCCGACTGACTTAAAAATCGATGAAAATCGTTCTTAAATCGAACCGCTCTCGTTATCTCAATAAAAAGAATTTCATTCGACACCGATTTTCGCACCCGGAAACAGATTCCACACGAAATCCGGCGGTAATTCAATCGGCCTCGGCGACATCAATTATTCGATGCGACGCTATTTTCCGGCGCGCCGCATTTCACGCGGCACGTGCTTTAAATCAGTGTGCGCCATGGAATTCGCCGTTGTCCATAACGGAATATAACAGCTTTGCAATTTTTGACAATTTGCCGATTCGATTGACAAAAAAGTTCGATCCTCCATTTTTCGACCGACTTACCATTTATGGTAGTTGACCAAGCCTTAATTCAAAAAGAATATTCGAGCCAACGAAAGCAGAACGCATTAATGCGAATAAGAAAAATCCTAAAACAAGTCGCGCGCCTTGACGATCGAACGATGTGCGGAGCGATTAGCTCGGCTCCGCAATAAAACAAGACAAGCAAAAGGAAGGACCTGTCCATGACGATTTCGCGTCAGGCGCTGTTCGGCAAGCTCGGGGGCACGCTCTTCAGAGGGATCGAGTCGGCGACGGTCTTCTGCAAGCTGCGCGGCAACCCGTATGTCGAGCTGGTTCATTGGCTGCACCAGTTGTTGCAGCAGACCGACTCGGATCTGCACCGCATCCTCCGGCACGCGGGCATCGAGCGCGACGCGCTGGATCGCGACATGGCGCGCGCGCTCGCCGCGCTGCCCGCGGGCGCCAGCTCGATCAGCGATTTCTCGCATCACGTCGAAACGGCCATCGAGCGCGCATGGGTGCTCGCGACGCTGCGCTTCGACGATCGGCGCATCCGCGGCGCGTGGCTCGTGGCGGCGCTCGTGGGCACGCCGGAGTTGCGGCGCGTGCTGCTCTCCATTTCTCCGGCGTTCGGCAAGCTCGGCGCGGACGGCATCGACGACGCGCTGCCCGCGTGGATCGACGGCTCCCCGGAAGCCGCCGACGCGCCCTACGACAGCCGCGATTTCGCGCCCGTCCCGGCGGGCGCCGCATCCGATGCGATCCCGTCGGCGCCGACCGGCGCGCCGATCGAGCCGTACTGCGCGGATCTCACCGCGCGCGCGAAAGACGGTGGAATCGATCCCGTCGTGGGTCGGGAGCTGGAAATCCGCACGATGATCGACGTGCTGCTGCGCCGCCGGCAAAACAATCCCCTCCTCACGGGCGAGGCGGGCGTGGGCAAGACGGCCGTCGTCGAAGGCCTGGCGCTCGCGATCGCGGCGGGCGACGTGCCGCCGAAGCTCGCCGGCGCACGTCTGATGAGCCTCGACGTCGGCGCGCTGCTCGCCGGCGCGAGCGTGAAGGGCGAATTCGAATCGCGCCTGAAAAGCGTGCTCGAGGCCGCCGCGAAATCGCCCGCTCCGGTCATCCTGTTCGTCGACGAAGCGCACACGCTGATCGGCGCGGGCGGCCAGGCAGGCACGGGAGACGCGGCGAACCTGCTCAAGCCGGCGCTCGCGCGCGGCACGATCCGCATGATCGGCGCGACCACGTGGTCCGAATACAAGCGGCACATCGAGAAAGATCCCGCGTTGACCCGCCGGTTCCAGGTGCTGCAAGTGCAGGAGCCGGACGAGCAGGCCGCGGTCGACATGGTGCGCGGCCTCGCGCGGACGTTCTCGCGGCATCACGGCGTCCTCGTGCGCGACGAGGCGATCCGCGCCGCGGTGACGCTGTCGCATCGCTACATCCCGTCGCGCCAGTTGCCGGACAAGGCGATCAGCCTGCTCGACACCGCGTGCGCGCGCGTCGCGCTTTCGCAGCACGCGGCGCCGCGCGAACTGCAGGACGCGCGCCGGCGCCTGCGGGCAGCGCGCACCGAGCTCGACCTGCTCGGGCAAGAGGCGCGCATCGGTCTCGCGGCCGAGCAGTCCGTCGCGGCTTGCGTCGGCCGGATCGCGGCGCTGTCGGCCGAAGAGGCGGCGCTCGACGCCCGCTGGCAGGCGCAGATCGAAGCGGCGCGGGCGCTGCTCGCCGCGCGCGAGGCGGCGCTCGCCGAAGACGCGGCCCCCGAAGGCGGCGCGATGCCGAGCGCGCTCGGCGCGCTCGAGCGCGGCTTCGCGGCGGCGCAAGGCGACGCGCCGCTCGTGTTCCCCGAAGTCGACGAGGCGATCGTCGCGCAGATCGTCGCCGACTGGACCGGCATTCCGGTCGGCCGGATGGTGACCGACGAAGTCGCCGCCGTGCGCGCGCTGCCCGCCACGCTGGAAGCGCGCGTGATCGGCCAGGCCGACGCGCTGCGCCAGATCGGCGAACGCGTGCAGACCGCGCGCGCGGGCCTGAGCGATCCGCACAAGCCGCTCGGCGTGTTCCTGCTCGCGGGCCCGTCCGGCGTCGGCAAGACCGAGACCGCGCTCGCGCTGGCCGAGGCGCTGTACGGCGGCGAGCAGAACCTGATCACGATCAACATGAGCGAGTACCAGGAAGCCCATACCGTGTCGGGCCTGAAGGGCGCCCCGCCCGGCTACGTCGGCTACGGCGAGGGCGGCGTGCTGACGGAGGCCGTGCGCCGCCGCCCCTACTCGGTCGTGTTGCTCGACGAGATCGAGAAAGCGCATCGCGACGTGCACGAAGTGTTCTTCCAGGTGTTCGACAAGGGCTACATGGAAGACGGCGACGGCCGCTACATCGATTTCCGCAACACGACGATCCTGCTCACGAGCAACGTCGGCGCCGAGCTGAGCGCGAGCCTGTGCGCCGACGCGGCGCTCGCGCCCGACGCCGCGCGCCTGCGCGACGCGCTCGCGCCCGAGCTCCTGAAGGCGTTCCCGGCCGCGTTCCTCGGCCGCGTCGCCGTCGTGCCGTACCGGCCGCTCGAGCACGGCGCGCTCGCGCGCATCGTGCGCCTGCACCTGGATCACGTGGCCGCGCGCATGGCCGGCCACCATCGGATCGCCGTCGCCTATCGCGACGCGCTCGTCGACTACATCGTCGGGCGATGTCTCGTGCAGGAAACCGGCGCCCGGCTGCTGATCGGCTTCATCGAGCAGCACGTGCTGCCGCGCCTCTCCGCTCTGTGGCTCGACGCGTTCGCCTCGAAGGCAGTCCTCGCGCGCATCGACATCGACGTCGCAGATCCGGCCGCGCCGCCCCCGGAAGCGCTCGTGTTTCGTCCGGTCGGCGCGGACCCTGCGACGTCCTCCGCGACGCCGCGTCCCGCCGCGCAGGCTCACTGACCCTGCCCTCTTCTCTCTTTCATGGAGCCAGGCATGTCCGCAATCAGCAGTTCCCAGAAATTCATCGCGCGCAATCGCGCGCCACGCGTGCAGATCGAGTACGACGTCGAGGTCTACGGGTCGGAAAAGAAGGTCGAGCTGCCGTTCGTCATGGGCGTGCTCGCCGACTTGTCCGGCAAGCCCGTCGCGCCGCTGCCGTCCGTCACCGACCGGCGCTTCCTCGACATCGACATCGACAATTTCGACGAGCGCATGAAGGCCGTCAAGCCGCGCGTCGCGTTCGCCGTGCCGAACACGTTGACGGGCGACGGCCAGCTGATGGTCGACATGACGTTCGAGAGCATCGAGGACTTCTCGCCCGCCGCGATCGCGCGGATGGTCGATCCGCTGCGGCAACTGCTCGAGGCGCGCACGCAGCTCGCGAACCTGCAGACCTACATGGACGGCAAGTCGGGCGCGGAATCGCTCGTCAACCAGTTGCTGCAGGACGACGCGCTGCTGCGCTCGCTCGCGGCCGCGCCGAAGCCGCGGCTCGCGGGCGAGGCGAACGGCGCCGACGCCGCGGCGCGCGAGCGCGACGCCGACTGACCGGCCGAACAGGGCAACCCGAGGAAACCATCATGAAAAAACAGCAACCGCAGGCGGCCGGCGCCGAGACGCAACAGCAAACCCAACCGCAGGCCCAATCGCAGGCCCAACCGCAATCGGATTTCGCGCAGTTGCTCGCGCACGAGTTCCGGCCGAAGACCGAGCAGGCCCGCGAGGCCGTCGAGTACGCGGTCCGCACGCTCGCCGAGCAGGCGCTCGCGCAAGCCGCGACGATCAGCGACGACGCGTACAAGAGCATCGCCGCGATCATCGCGCAGATCGATCACAAGCTTTCCGAGCAGATCAACCTGATCCTGCATCACGAGGATTTCCAGAAGCTCGAGTCGGCGTGGCGCGGGCTGCATCACATGGTGTCGAACACCGAAACCGACGAGCGCCTGAAGATCCGCTTCATGGACATCTCGAAGGAAGAGCTGCGCCGCACGCTGCGGCGCTACAAGGGCCAGTCGTGGGATCAGAGCCCGCTCTTCAAGCAGATCTACGAAGAGGAATACGGCCAGCTCGGCGGCGAGCCGTACGGCTGCCTCGTCGCCGATTACTACTTCGACCACACGCCGCCCGACGTCGACCTGCTCGGCTCGATCTCGAAAGTGGCCGCGGCGGCGCACACGCCGTTCATCTCCGGCGCGTCGCCGTCGGTGCTGCAGATGGAATCGTGGCAGGAGCTGGCCAACCCGCGCGACCTGACGAAGATCTTCACGCAGAACCTCGAATACGCGTCGTGGAACGCGCTGCGCAGCGCGGACGACGCGCGCTACATCGGCCTCGCGATGCCGCGCTTCCTCGCGCGCCTGCCGTACGGCGTGCATACCAACCCGGTCGACGAGTTCGATTTCGAGGAAAACACGAACGGCGCCGATCACCGCCATTACGCGTGGGCGAACGCGGCGTACGCGATGGGCGTGAACATCAACCGCTCGTTCCGGCTCTACGGCTGGTGCTCGCTGATCCGCGGCGTCGAATCGGGCGGCACGGTCGAGAGCCTGCCGTGCCACACGTTCCCGACCGACGACGGCGGCATCGACATGAAGTGCCCGACCGAAATCGCGATCTCCGACAGGCGCGAGGCGGAGCTCTCGAAGAACGGCTTCATCCCGCTCGTTCACCGCAAGAACACCGATCACGCGACCTTCATCGGCGCGCAGTCGCTGCACAAGCCGGCCGAATACGACGACGTCGACGCGACCGCCAACGCGAACCTGTCGGCGCGCCTGCCGTACCTGTTCGCGTGCTCGCGCTTCGCGCACTACCTGAAGTGCATCGTGCGCGACAAGGTGGGCGCGTTCAAGGAGCGCGAGGACATGCAGCGCTGGCTGAACGAATGGATCATGAACTACGTCGACGCGGACCCCGCCAACTCCTCGCAGGACACCAAGGCCCGCCGGCCGCTCGCCGCCGCCGAAGTGCTCGTCGAGGAAGTGGAAGGCAACCCGGGCTATTACCAGGCGAAGTTCTTCCTGCGGCCGCATTTCCAGCTCGAAGGCCTGACCGTGTCGCTGCGGCTCGTCGCGAAGCTGCCGTCGATCAAGGAAGCCGCCTGACCCATTGCGGGCCGGCGTCCTCGGCTGGCCGGCATCGCGCCTTCACCGCGACACCGGCCGTTTTTTGTCATCAACGCAAGAGAGCAAGTTCATGGCTCAAGATATTTTTTTGAAGATCGACGGGATCAACGGCGAGTCGCTCGACGACAGTCACAAGGACGAAATCGAAGTGCTGAACTGGGACTGGGAGATCGAGCAGGCGTCGACGATGCACACCGGCAGCGGCGGCGGCGCGGGCAAGGCGACCGTCCGGGATCTCACGTTCGAGCATGCGATCGACCGCGCGAGCCCGAATCTGATGAAGTACGCGCTGACCGGCAAGCACGTCGATCAGGCCGTGCTCGTGATGCGCAAGGCGGGCGGCAATCCGCTCGAGTACCTGAAGCTCACGATGAGCGACGTGATCGTCACGCGGGTGAAGCCGTCGGGCAGCCGCACCGATACCGAGCGCAGCCGCGAGACCGTGTCGCTGTCGTTCGCGAAGGTCAAGCAGGAGTATGTCGTGCAGAACGCGCAAGGCGGCAGCGGCGGCGCCGTCACGACCAGCTTCGACATCAAGGGCAACAAGGAAGCCTGAGCGGCGTGAGCGCGCGTGCGGCGGGCGCGGCCCGCGTCCGCCGCACGCACCCGCCTTCGATCGCCTCACCCTCAGCACGGTGAATCCGCATGCGCCCGACCACGCTCGCCGCCTTCTTCGCGCTCCCGCTCGCGCTCGCCGCATGCGCGGGCGGCCCGCCGACGCCGAAGGAACCGACGCGTCTCGAGTTGACCGTGCGCGCCGCGCCCACGGTCAATCCGGACGACCTGAAACGCGCGGCGCCGATCGCGGTGAGCGTCTATGAGCTGAAGACCGACGGCGCGTTCAACGCCGCCGATTTCTTCACGCTCGACGACCAGGACAAGACCGTGCTCGCCGACGATCTCGTGTCGCGCGAACGCTTGCTGCTGCGCCCGGGCGAGCGCATGACGCTGCGCCGCAAGATCGATCCGGCCGCGACCGCGCTCGGCGTCGTCGCGGCCTACCGCGATTTGCCGAACTCGGTCTGGCGCGCCGCGTATCCGCTGCCGCCCGCGCGCGAGGCGGCCTGGTATCGCTTCTCGTCGCCGAAGCTGAGACTCACGATCGATCTCGACACGCACGCGGTGAGGATCACCGAAACCGGAAAATGACACGAACGTCGGAATGACACCATGAGCTGGCATAACAAGGTCGTCTGGAGCGAGGGACTGTTCATGCGCCCGCAGCTGTTCCAGCAGCAGGAGCGCTACCTCGAGCACTACGCGCACCGGCGCACGGCGCCGCTCTCCCCGTTCTTCTTCGGTTTCAGCCACTACAGCCTCGACACCGAGGCGCCCGCGCTCGGCAAGATCGTCGTCAAGTCGGCGAGCGGCGTATTCGCCGACGGCACGCCGTTCGACGCGCCCGGCAGCACGCCGCCGCCCGCGCCGCTCACGATCCGGCCCGAGCACCTGGACCAGGTGATCTATCTGGCCGTGCCGATCCGCGTGCCGAACGGCGAGGAAACCGCGTTCGACCATGCGGCCGAATCGCTCGCCCGCTACGTCGTGTTCGAGACCGACCTGCGCGACACCAATTCGATCGGGCAAGGGCCGAAGACAGTCCAGTTGTCGAACCTGCGGCTGCGGCTGATTCCCGAGAAGGAACTGACGGACGCGTGGATCGGCCTTGCGCTCACGCGCGTGAAGACGATTCGCGCCGACGCCAGCATCGAGCTCGACGACACGCTGATTCCGCCCGTCACCGGTTACGGCGCGAGCGACACGCTCGCGAGCTGGCTCGCGAAGATCCACGACCTCACGCGCCTGCGCGCGAACGCGCTCGCCGAGCGCCTGACGGGCGCTGACGGCAAGACCGGCTCGACAGCCGAAGTATCCGATTACCTGCTGCTGCAGACGCTCAACCGCTACGAGCCGCTGCTCCAGCATCTGCAGCGGGTGCCGACCACATCGCCCGCCGAGCTGTACGCGCTTCTCGTCGGCATGGCGGGCGAGTTGTCGACCTACGTGCGCACCGACACGCGCCGCCCGCTCGATTCGCATCCGCCGTATCAGCACGTCGCGCCGCACCTGTGCCTGAAGCCCGTCGTCGACGATGCGCACCGGCTGCTCAACGCGGTGCTCGTGCGCAGCGCGCAGAGCATCGCGCTGTCGGATCAGGGGCACGGCATCCTCAACGCCGTGGTGGACCCGGCCGACGTGCAGGGCTTCACGGCGGTCGTGCTCGCGGTGCACGCGCAGATGCCGCCCGATCTGCTGCAACAGCAATTCGCCGCGCAGGCGAAGGTGGGGCCTTCCGAACGGCTGCCCGATCTGGTGCGCAGCCACCTGTCCGGCATCGCGCTGCAGGCGCTGCCGGTGCCGCCCCGGCAGATTCCGTTCAACGCGGGCTACGTCTACTACGAACTGTCGCGAACGGGGCCGCTGTGGGACGAAGTCTCGCGGCACGGCGGGCTCGCGCTGCACATCGCGGGCGAATTCCCGTCGTTGCGGCTCGAACTGTGGGGAATCCGGGGATAGCGGCGCGTGCAGGAAGCGACCGGGCCGCCGCGCATGCAGGTCGCGTTGATCAATCGAACGAACCGGGAGAACGCCCGTGAGCTCAGAAGCCGTCCAACGTCCGGACCCGCCCGGTCCGCCACCGACCGATCCCGCCTTGACGGCGTTCGCCGAGCACGCGCGCGCGCCGTCCCCCGCGATGCCTCCGGCCGCGGAATCGCCCGCCGCCCGCCTCGCGGCGGTCAAGGCCGCCGCGAATCCGCTGCTCGAAGCGGCGCGCCCGCTGCTGCGGGCGTTGTCGGACATGCCGGACAGGCTCGAGCGCGAAGGCGCCCAGCAGCTGCGCCTGCTGCTCGAGCAGGAAGTGCGCCAGTTCCAGCGGCTTTGCGAGCAGGCGAACATCCGGCGCGACCACATGCTCGGCGCGCGCTATTGCCTATGCACGGCGCTCGACGAAGCCGCGATGCAGACGACGTGGGCCCGCTCCGGCGACGGCAACTTCGGCACCTGGATCAGCGAAGGGCTCGCCACGTCGTTTCACGAAGACCGGCAAGGCGGCGACAAGGTGTATCTGCTGATCGGCCGGCTGATGAGCTCGCCGCAGGAGCACCTCGATCTGCTCGAAGTCGTGTACCGGGTCCTGAGCCTCGGCTTCGAAGGCCGCTACCGCTACGAAGCCGACGGCCAGCGCAAGCACGAGACCGTGCGCCAGCGGCTCCACAACGAGATCGCCTCGCAACGCGGCCCCGTGTCCGTCGCCCTTTCGCCGCACTGGCAAGCCGATGCGAACGGCAAGCGCCTGTCGTTCTACGATTTCCCGGTGCGGATCACGGCCGCCGTGCTGTCGCTGATCCTGCTCGGCCTGTTCGGCTATTTCAAATACGCGCTGTCGAGCCGCGGCGCCGACGTGCAGATGCAGATCGCCGCCATCGGCCGCATGACGCCGCCGGCCGCGCGCGCCGAGCTGCGCCTCAAGGTGCTGCTCGCGAGCGAGATCGCCGCGGGAACGGTCCGCGTCGACGAAGACGCCCGCCGCAGCTCCGTGACGTTCCGAAGCGACGCGATGTTCGCGCCGGGCGGCGCGGCCGTGAATGCGGCGATGGGCGCGCTGATCGCGAAGATCGCGGCCGAGATCGCGAAGGTGCCGGGCAAGGTGACGGTGATCGGCTACGCCGACGACGCGCCGATCAAGAGCCGACAGTTCGCATCGAACGAAGCGCTGTCCGAGGAGCGCGCGACGCAGGTCATGCAGTTGCTCCAGGCGGGCGGCGTGCCGGCGAGCCGTCTGGAATCGGCCGGCCGAGGCGACGCGAACCCGATCGGCGACAACCAGACCGTGCAAGGCCGCGCGCTGAACCGCCGCGTCGAAATCACGGTCGCGCACTAACTCCCCGGCCATTCGGATGCCGACATGAACAAGTTCCTGTCCTTTCTGGTGTCGCGCCAGTTCCTGGCCTTCGTCGCGTTGCTGCTCGTCGCGCTGCTGATCTGGTTCGTCGGCCCGTTCGTCGCGTTCGGCGGCCTCGAGCCGCTCGCGGGCGCGGGCATGCGGATCGCCGCGATCGCGCTGCTGCTTGCGGGCGCGCTGCTATGGCTCGCGGGCCGCTCGACGAGCGCCGCGTTCGTGGCGCTGCTCTGCCTGCTGATCTGGCATGCGTCGCCGCTGCTCGCGTTCGGACACGCGACGCCCTTCGCGCCGCCCTCGGTCCGCGCGATCGCGATCGCGGCCGTGCTCGCGGTGTTTCTGATCCATCTCGCGTTCCGGCTGCTGCAGAGGATGCGAGCGGACCCGGATTTTCTCCAAAGCCTGCTCGATGTCGGCGGCAAGCGGCACGAATCGCCCGCGGCCGGCCAACTGGCCAGGGTCGGCGCGGCCGTCGCCGGCGCGCTCGCGCGCCTGAAGGCGATGCGCACCGGCGCCCGCGGGCTCGGGCGCCTGTTCCAGGGCAAGCGCTACCTGTACGAACTGCCGTGGTACATCACGCTCGGCTCGGGCGCGTCGGGCAAGACGAGCGCGCTCCTGAACGCCGGCCTCACGTTCCCGGTGGCCGCGCAGATGCAGCGGGCCGCGGGCATGGTTTCGGGCCGCGACGGGTCCGTCGACTGGTGGCTCACCAACGACGCGGTGCTGATCGACACGGCCGGCCATTACACGCGCCACGGCACGTCGCTGCATGCGTTGCCCCGGCCGTTCGTCGCCGCGCGGTCCGGGCGCCCGGACGCAGGCGAATCCGCGGCGCGGGCCGACGCGCGCCGCGCGGACGGCCCGGCCGCCGGCCAGGCCCGCGCGGCCGCCGCGGCCCCGGCGAGCGCGACGAGCGCGACGAGCGCGACAAGCGCCGCCCCGGACGACGGACCGCAAAGCGCATGGCGGCAGACCGTCGACGCGGCCGAGTGGCTCGGCTTCCTGCGCATGCTGCGCAAGCACCGCCCCCGCGCGCCGATCAACGGCGCGCTGCTCGCCGTCGACGTGGCCGCCCTGACGAGCGCCGACGAGACCGCGCGCCACGCCGAAGCCGCCGCGCTGCGCGCACGGCTCGCCGATCTGCGCACCGAGCTCGGCATCCGCTTTCCCGTCTATCTGCTCGTCACGAAGATGGACCGGCTGCCGGGCTTCAGCGAATACTTCAGCTCGCTGACCACCGAGGGCCGTGCGCAGGCATGGGGCTTCACGCTCGCGTACGACAAGGAGACCGTCGCGCAAGACGGCATCCGCGCGCGCTGCGCCGAGGAGCTCGACGCGCTGGCCGCGCGGCTCGCGGCGGGCACGAACGCGCGCCTGCAGGAGGAGCACGACGCGCTCAGGCGTCGCAAGCTGTCCGCCCTTGCCGAGGAATTCCTCGTGATGACGCGCTCGCTCGGCGAGCTGATCGACCGCGTGTTCGTCGATTCCCGCTACGACGACACGCAATACCATTCGACGCTGCGCGGCGTGTATTTCACGAGCGCCGCCCAGACGGGCAGCGAGGCGCCGGCGCAAGCGCGCACCGTGATGCAGCGTCTCGCGGCCGCGATCGGGCGCGCGCCGGCGCCGATCGCGTGCGCGCCCCGGCACGAGGGCAACCGGAGCTTCTTCCTCCATGATCTGCTGACGAAGGTCGTGTTCCCGGATGCGCATCTGGTGCAGCCGAATCTGCGGTGGGAATACCGCTCGCGAACGCTGTGCATCGTCGGCCACGCGCTCGCGCTGCTGCTGTTCGCGTGGGCGGCAATCGGCCTGCGCGTCAGCGCGGGCAACAACGGCGATTACCTCGACGCGATCGGGCGCAAGACGGCCGCGCTCGCGTCGCGGGTCGGCCAGTCGTACAGGGAGCCCAAGCCCGAGGCCGTGCCCGACACGCTGAGCGAAGCGCGCGATTTGCCCACGTACCCGGGCCTCGACCTGTCGGAGCCGGACAGCGCCTGGCGCTTCGGCCTGTACGCGCCGCCCGGCATCGTCGCCGAAAGCCGTCGCACCTACGACGCGCTCGCGGACAACCTGCTGCTGCCGCAGATCGTGAAGCGGATCGAAACGGTGCTTTCCGACGCGATCGCCCGCCGGGACGCGAGAGCCGCCTACGACGCGCTGCGCGTCTACCTGATGCTGTACGACAAGACGAAGTTCGACGCCGCGCGGATCGAGGCGTGGGTGCTCGACGACTGGGCGAAGACCGACAGCGCGGCGATCTTCGGCGGCCGCGCGTCGATGATCGCGCACGTCGAGCAGCTTTTTTCCGGCGAGCGCGTCGTGCAATCGCCGCTGATCCGCAACGACGCGCTGATCCGCCAGGCGCGAGAGTTTCTCGACGGCAGCAATGCGACCGCGCGGCTCTACGAGCGCGCGAAGGCCGCCATGGAGAAAGACGCGCCGGACGAATTCACGCTGATCCGGGCCGTCGGCCCGCAAGCGGGCACCGTCTTCACGCGCGCGAGCGGCGCGCCGCTTTCGCGCGGCGTGCCGGGCCTCTTCACGTTCGACGGATACCGGCGCCTGTTCGACAAGCGGCTGCCCGAATTCGTGCAGGCCGCGCGCGAAGACGACGCGTGGGTGATGGGCCGCGCCTATCTGGGCGGCGCTCAAAAAAAAACGGCTGCGATCGTGAACGCCGCGACGGGAGCCGACGATCCGCTGACGGAGGCGATTCGCCGGCAATACCTGATCGAGTACGCGCAGCAATGGGATGACTTTCTCGGCGACATCCGCACGGTGACGGGCACGAGCCTCGGCTTCAACCGGCTCGTGCTGCGCAGCCTCGCGGCGCCGGATTCGCCGCTCGCCCGCCTCGCGCGCGCGGCGGTGAACGAGACGACCCTCGCCGGCCCCGTCGCCGCAGCGGACCGTTCGTTCCTGCAAAAGGCCTCCGACGAGCTGAGCCGGAAAGCGGACCAGGCGCTCGGCATACGCGCCGAGGAGCGCGTCGAGCGCGAACTCGTCGACAACCATTTCGCGGCGCTGCGCGAAGTGGTGACGGGCGGCGCGGACACGCGCACGGCCCCGCCCCCGTCCGCCGCGCAAGCGGGCAAGACCGGGCTCGACGCCGTGACGAGCCTGCTGAACGACTACTACACCGCGCTCACCGTCGCGGACGACGCGCTCACCAGCAATGGCATGCCGCCCGCGAGCGACGCGGCGGCGAAGCTGAAGATGACCGCGGACACGATGCCCGCGCCGTTTCGCGCGGTGCTGGTCGATCTGTCGGTGCAGGGCTCGCGTGAAGTGAATCGCGGCATCGGCCAGTTGCTGTCGCGACAGCTGGAGGCGAAGCTCGGCGACGCGTGCCGGCTCGCGATCGCGGGCAACTACCCGTTCGCCTCGGACAGCCGGCGCGACGTCGGCATCGACGATTTCACGCGGGTCTTCGCGCAGGGCGGCGTGATCGACGACTTCTTCACGAACGCGCTCGCGCCGTTCGTCGACACGTCGACGAAGCCGTGGCGCTACAAGACGCCGCCCGGCGCGACCGAACCGGTGCAAGGCCCCGACCTCGAGCCGTTCCAGCATGCGAAGGCGATCCGCGACATCTTCTTCGGCGGCTCGGGCCACAAGCAGATGGCGTGGAAGGCCGACATCCGGATTCCCGAGCTGGACCCGACGATCACGAGCCTCGCGATCGACGTCGACGGACAGACGTCGCTCTACCAGCACGGGCCCGTTTCCCCGATCACGGTGAGCTGGCCGGGGCCGCGCGGCGGCGTCCACGCGGAAATCACGGCGAGCCCGCGCATCCGGCCCGACACGTCGACGGTGTCGACGGACGGGCCATGGGCGCTGCTGCGCCTGCTGCAGAAGGGGCGCGTGAGCGAAACGGCGACGCCCGGGCGCACGCGCGTCGCGCTCGACTTCGACGGCCGCCGCGCCGTGCTCGACATCGCGAGCGCGGGCAGCGTCGCCAACCCGCTGACGAGCGACGTGCTGAAGACGTTCCGGTGTCCCGGCGCGATGCCGATGTTCAGCCTCGCGGATACGGGCGCGCCGCCGGGATTGCCGCCGGCGGGGCTGCCTGCGATGCCGGGAGAGAAGGCCGGGCGAGTTGCGCGGCGCGGGGGAGCGGCCGGTTAGTTCGAATCGGTTCGAATCGGACCGATTCGGTTGGCCCGGTTCTGTTGACTCGGTTCGTTCGGTTCGTTCGGTTCGTTCGGTTCGTTCGGCTGGTTCGGCTGGTTCGGCTGGTTCGACTGGTTCGGTCGGCTCGGTCGGCTCGGTCGGCTCGGTCGGCTCGGTCGGCTCGGTCGGCTCGGTCGGCTTGGTCGGCTCGGTCGGCTCGGTCGGCTTGGTCGGCTTGGTCGGCTTGGTCGGCTCGATTCTGATCAGTTCGGACTAGTTCGGCGCAGGTCGAATGCTCTGGTCTTTGCGCGCCGGATACGGCGAAGTTGCGTCCCGTCCGTGCACGCATGCGCAACGGCCGCTCCGTCACGCCCCTGACGCGCCCTGCCGCGCCGCATTTGGATGCCTCGCACGCGGGCGCGCGGCGGATACTGGCGCCCCGTCGCTCGAACCGCGGCCGCACGCGCACCGGCAAGCCGACGATGCGCGATCGCGCCGCGTGCATGAACGCCTCGGGCCTACCGTGAAGCCTCGGCTTCCCACGCGGCGCCGGGGGCGTTCATCGGCAGCGCGCCGATCAACCGGCGCCCGCCTCCCCGCTTCGCACCGGCTCGCCCCGATCCGAGCCGCCGCGCGCCAGCACGGGTTCGAGCGCGCGACCCGTATGACTCGCGCTCACCTGCACGAGCCCTTCCGGATGCGCCGCCGCCACGATCGCGCCGCCGCCCACGCCGCCCTCCGGGCCGAGGTCGATGATCCAGTCCGCCTCCGCGATCACATCGAGGTCGTGCTCGATCACGACGACGCTGTGCCCCGCGTCCACGAGCCGGTGCAGCACGCGGATCAGCTTCGCGACGTCCGCCATGTGCAGGCCCACGGTCGGCTCATCGAGCACATAGAGCGTATGCGGCGCCTTCTGGCCGCGCCGCGTGATGTCGTCGCGCACCTTGCTCAGTTCGGTGACGAGCTTGATGCGCTGCGCCTCGCCGCCGGACAAGGTCGGCGACGGCTGGCCGAGCGTCAGGTAGCCGAGGCCGACGTCCTTCATCAGTTGCAGCGGATGCGCGATGTTCGATATCGGCGCGAAGAACTCCACCGCCTCGTCGATCTCCATCGTCAGCACATCGCCGATGTTCCTGCCGCGCCACGTGACCGCGAGCGTCTCCGGATTGAAGCGCTGCCCGTGGCACACATCGCACGGCACCTTCACGTCGGGCAGGAAGCTCATGCCGATCGTGCGCACGCCTTGCCCTTCGCATGCCGGGCAACGCCCTTCGCCGGTGTTGAACGAGAAACGCGACGCCGTGTAGCCGCGGGCGCGCGCCTCGAGCGTATCCGCGAACAGCTTGCGGATCGTGTCCCACACGCCGATGTAGGTCGCCGGGCACGAGCGCGGCGTCTTGCCGATCGGCGTCTGGTCGACTTCGAGCACGCGGTCGATATGTTCCCAGCCGCTGATCGCCTCGCAGCCCTGCCACGCGTGCATGACGTCGAACGACGGCCGCGGCGCGCTGCGCGCGAGCACGCTCGCGCGGCGCTTCGCCGCCTGCGCCGCCAGCGAACCGCCCTTTTCCGCACCCTTTTCCGCGCCCTTTTCCGCACCCTTTTCCGCGCCCTGCTGCGCGGCCTTGCGCGCGCGGCGCGTGGCCGGCGACGACAGCACCGAGCGGCCCACCGCATCGAGCAGGTTCGTCATCAGCACATCGCGCGCGAGCGTCGACTTGCCCGAGCCGCTCACGCCCGTCACCGCGACGAGCCGCGCGAGCGGAATGCCGACCGTGACGTCGCGCAGGTTATGCAGCTTGCCGCGATGCACCGTCAGCCAGTTCTCGGGCACCGCCGCGCCGTTCTTCGCGCCCGGCGGGCTCACGCCGCGGCGCGGCTGCAGCGGATGCACGATCGGATGCGCGAGGAAGCGCCCCGTCAACGAATCGGCCTGCGCGGACAAGTCCGCGACCCCGCCCTGCGCGACCAGCGTGCCGCCGCGCTTGCCGGCGCCCGGGCCGACATCGATGATGTGATCGGCGCGGCGGATCGTGTCTTCGTCATGCTCGACGACGACGAGCGTATTGCCCTTGTCGCCGAGCTTGCGCAGCGCGTTCAGCAGGATCTGGTTGTCGCGCGGATGCAGGCCGATCGTCGGCTCGTCGAGCACGTAGCAGACGCCTTGCAGGTTGCTGCCCAGCTGCGCCGCGAGCCGGATGCGTTGCGCCTCGCCGCCCGACAGGCTCGGCGCGGCGCGATCGAGGCTCAGGTAGCCGAGCCCGACTTCCTCGAGAAACGCGAGACGGCTGCCGATCTCGCTGACGACGTCGCGCGCGATCTGCGCGTCGCGCCCGCCGAGTTGCAGGCCGTCGATCCAGCGGCGCGTATCCGACACCGTCCATTGCGCGACATCGACGATCGGATGGCCGTCGAACATCACCGCGCGCGCGGACGGATTCAGTCGCGTGCCGCCGCAATCCGCGCACGGCTCGTCGCCGACGCCTTCCGGTTCCTGCTCGTCGGACGGCAGCGTCTGCTCGCGGCCGCGGCCGTCTTCGGCGAACACCGTGTCGTCGTAGGCCGCGCGCTGCTCGCGCGTGAGCGCGACGCCGGTGCCCACGCAGGTCGTGCACCAGCCGTGCTTGCTGTTGTACGAGAACATCCGCGGGTCCAGCTCCGGGTAGCTCGTGCCGCACACCGGGCACGCGCGCTTGACCGACAGCACCTTGATCTCGCCGATCCGCGCGGTCGAATGATCGTTGGCCATCGCATGATGCAGGCCGTCGAGCGGCGCGAGCAGATGCATCACGCCCTTGCCGAGCTCGAGCGTCTCGGCGAGGCGCTGCCGCAACTCGGCCTCGCGGTCCGGCGACACGACGAGATCGGCCACCGGCAGCTCGATCGTATGCTCGCGGAAGCGATCGAGCTTCGGCCACGGGTCCACCGTCACGAACTCGCCGTCCACGCGCAGATGCGTGTTGCCGCGCGCCTTCGCCCACTTCGCGAGATCCGTGTACACGCCCTTGCGGTTGACGACGAGCGGCGCGAGCAGCCCGACATGCTCGCCGCGGTGATCGCGCAGCAACTGCGCGGCGATCGATTCGACGGATTGCGACGTCACCGGCGTGCCGTCATGGATGCAATGCTGAAGGCCGAGCTTCACGTACAGCAGCCGCAGGAAGTGCCACACTTCGGACGTCGTCGCGACCGTGCTCTTGCGGCCGCCGCGCGACAGCCGCTGCTCGATCGCAACCGTCGGCGGAATGCCGTACACCGCATCGACTTCGGGGCGCCCCGCCGGCTGCACGATCGAGCGCGCGTACGCGTTCAGCGATTCGAGGTAGCGGCGCTGGCCCTCGTGAAAGAGGATGTCGAACGCGAGCGTCGACTTGCCCGAACCGGACACGCCGGTGATCACGTTGAACTTGCCGTGCGGAATGTCGACGTCGAGCGCCTTCAGGTTGTGCTCGCGCGCGTTGACGATCCGCACGACGTCCTCTCCCTCGACCGCGCGCCGCGCACGCGCCGCATTCAACGCAGCCTGCAGCGGCACGCCCTCGTCGGCGAGCCGCGCTTCGGCATCCATTGCGCGCTCGTAGTGCGCGAGCGCCGCGCCGGTATGCGATCCGGCGCAGGCCTTCACGTCGTCCGGCGCGCCCGCGCACAGCACGAAGCCGCCGCCGTCGCCGCCTTCCGGGCCGAGGTCGATCAGCCAGTCGGCCGCGCGGATCACGTCGAGATTGTGCTCGATCACGATCAGCGAATGGCCGCTTGCGAGCAGCTTGCCGAACGCCTGCATCAGCTTCGCGATGTCGTCGAAGTGCAGCCCCGTGGTCGGCTCGTCGAACATGAACAGCCGCGCTTGCGCGACGCGCGCCTCGCGCGTGACGACACGGCGCCCGCCGGCGGCCTTCGCCGATTCGGCGAGAAAGCCCGCGAGCTTCAAGCGCTGCGCCTCGCCGCCCGACAGCGTCGGTACCGGCTGGCCGAGCTTCACGTATTCGAGCCCGACGTCGACGATCGGCTGCAGCACGCGCAGCACCTCGGCGTCGGCGGCGAAGAACGCCGCGGCTTCGCTGACGGTCAGGTCCAGCACGTCGGCAATGCTGAGCGCGCGGCCGTCGCGCTCGATCCGCACTTCGAGGATCTCGGCGCGGTAGCGCTGCCCGTCGCAGTCCGGGCAGCGCAGATAGACGTCGCTCAGGAACTGCATCTCGATGTGCTCGAAGCCGGAGCCGCCGCACGTCGGGCAGCGGCCGTCGCCCGAGTTGAAGCTGAATGTGCCCGCGCCGTAGCCGCGCTGCAGCGCGAGCGGCGCCTTCGCGAACAGCTTGCGGATCTCGTCGAACGCGCCGACGTAGCTCGCCGGGTTCGAGCGCGTGGTCTTGCCGATCGGGGATTGATCGACGAACACGACGTCGCCCACCTGCTCCGCGCCCGTGAGGCGGCGGTACGCGCCCGGCGACTCGGTCGCGCGGCCCAGATGCCGCGCCATCGCCGGGTAGAGCACGTCCTGCAGCAGCGTCGATTTGCCGGAACCCGACACGCCCGTCACGCAGACGAGCCGCTGCAACGGAATCTCGACCGTGACGTCGCGCAGATTGTGCTCGCTCGCGCCCTCGAGCACGATGCGCGGCGTGTGCGCGTCCACCGGCCGGCGCGACCAGTGCGACGCATGCGCGACATGCTTGCGGCCGCCGAGATACTCGCCCGTCAGCGTGCGGGCCGAGCGGATGTCGCCGGGCGTGCCGTCGTAGACGATCGTGCCGCCGCGCTCGCCCGGGCCGGGCCCCATGTCGATCAGCCGGTCGGCCGCGAGCATCACCGACGGATCGTGCTCGACGACGACCAGCGTATTGCCCGCGTCGCGCAGGCGCTGCATCGCCTCGACGATCCGGTTCAGGTCGCGCGGATGCAGGCCGATGCTCGGCTCGTCGAGCACGAACAGCGTCTTCGTGAGCGAGGTGCCGAGCGCCGTCGTCAGGTTGATCCGCTGCACCTCGCCGCCCGACAGCGTGCGGCTCTGCCGGTCGAGCGTCAGGTAGCCCAGCCCGACGTCGCACAGATATTTCAGCCGCGTGCGCACCTCGGCGAGCAGCAACTTCAGCGCGTCGTCGAGCAGCGCGCTCGGCAGGCCGATGTCGTCGAAGAAGCGGCGGATGCGCTCGATCGGCAGCAGCATCAGGTCGTGCACCGTCAGGCCCGGCAGCGCTTCGAGCTGCGCGCGGGTCCAGTCGACGCCGCGCGGCATGAAGCGGCCGGCCGGCGCGAGCGCCTCATCGGCGTTCGCTTTCGTGCCGAGCCGCCACAACAGCGACTCCGTCTTCAGGCGCGCGCCGCCGCACACCTCGCACGGCGTGTAGCTGCGGTATTTCGACAGCAGCACGCGGATATGCATCTTGTACGCTTTCGATTCGAGATAGCCGAAGAAGCGCTTCACGCCGTACCACTGGCTCTGCCACTTGCCGTTCCAGTCCGGCGAGCCGTTGATGACCCAGTCGCGCTCGGCGTCCGACAGTTCGGCCCACGGCACGTCGCGCCGGATGTCGGCCTTCGCCGCATAGCGCATCAGGTCGTCCTGGCATTCCTTCCATGCGGGCGTCTGCATCGGCTTGATCGCGCCGCCGCGCAACGTCTTGCGCGCGTCGGGAATCACGAGGCCGAGATCGACGCCGATCACGCGGCCGAAGCCGCGGCAGGTTTCGCACGCGCCGTATGCCGAGTTGAACGAGAACAGCGCGGGCTGCGGGTCCGCATAGCGCAGATCGCTGTCCGGGTGATGCAGCCCGGTGGAGAAACGCCACACCTGGGGCGCTTCTGTTGCGTCGCCCGGGTGTTCCGGCGCCTGCGCGAGCACGTAGACATTCACCCGCCCGCCGCCGCGCTTCAACGACGCCTCGATCGCCTCGACCGCGCGCACCTTGTCGACCTGATGCAGACGGAAGCGGTCGGCCACCACGTCGAGCACCTTGCGCGGCCCGGTGGGCGACGCCACTTCGCGTCGCGCCTGCACCCGCGTATAGCCGCTCGCCGACAGCCACTGCTCGACTTCCTCATCGGTCGCGGTTTCCGGCAGCTCGACCGGAAACGTGACCGCGAGCCGCGGATCGTGATCCGCCGTGCGCGCGAAGAGCTCCGCGTAGATCGTCTCCGGCGAGTCGTGCCGCACCGGCTGCGCGGTCATGCGGTCGAACAGTTCCGCCGCGCGTGCGTACAAGAGCTTCAGGTGGTCGTTGAGCTCGGTCATCGTGCCGACGGTCGAGCGCGAACTGCGCACCGGATTGGTCTGGTCGATCGCGATCGCGGGCGGCACGCCGTCGACGCGGTCCACCTGCGGCCGGTCCATCCGGTCGAGAAACTGCCGCGCGTACGCGCTGAACGTCTCGACGTAGCGCCGCTGGCCTTCCGCGTAAAGGGTATCGAACACGAGACTCGATTTGCCCGAGCCCGACGGGCCGGTGACGACCGTCATTTCGCCGGTGCGCAGATCGAGATCGAGATTCTTGAGATTGTGCTGACGTGCTCCGCGAATGCGGATCAGATTGCTGGATGACAATTTGTCTGCCCGTCTGAATGTGTTAGCCAGGGATTCGCTGCGCCGGAAGGCTGCGGGACGCTCGCAGGCGCGGCACCCGCGCCGCGATGCGGACGCCGTCGCGGCTCAATCGCGATGAGTACTATACTGTATGTTTATACAGCTTTCCATGACTATCTTGGATTTGCGGCGGACGGGGCGGCGCTTTGGTGGTTTGGGGCGGACGGAGGCCGACCCGTCACGCCTGCGCGCTGGCTACAATGCGAGTTCAAGTTCACTCTGAGCACGGTGAGTGCGGCTCCGCGTGATGTTCGGGGTGCAGTCGCGCAGTGTCGCCTGCTTTTCAGCCCGTTGATCTTTCAGGAATTTCTGGCCCGCCCTACACGATTCGAACGTGTGACCTACGCCTTGGAGGAGCGGCAGTTTGAAAATTGACGCAAACCGAAACGCAACAAAATCAAAGACTTGCAGCGATCACCACATCTGAACCGCTGCGCTTCCGGTCCCTATTCTTGCCATTTCGCAACGATTTTCGACAAGATTTCGTCAAGGTAGCAATGCCGGATCTCGGCTGTCTGCTTGTTGCGCAGTGCAACGCGTGCACGCTTTCAGGCTGCGGCTTTTGCAAAATGGCTATACGCATAGAGTGCTGGTTGCTCGACTCCCGGAGCCGGACTCCCCTATTTATATGAGTGCGCCGGGTGACACCGCAGAACACTTGACCCGTCCCGATACGCCCCTGATACTTCGCGACGTGACCAAGGGTCAACGTAGCTTTGCCCGAACCAGATTCATTTCGAAATTCAATGTGGACAAGAACTCAAAATGACGAAGTACGCCCTGTGGAATAACAAAGGAGGCGTCGGAAAGAGCTTTCTCACTTTCTCTCTCGCTTGCGAATATGCACTAGACAACCCAGACGAGGATGTTCTAGTACTTGACCTCTGCCCTCAAGCAAATCTTACCGAAATGCTACTCGGCGGCAAGGATCTCTCGGGTGCAGCGCTGGATGAACTCTATAAGCAGAAGCCTCGACGCTCCATCGGTGGTTATTTTGAGTCTCGGTTAACATCTCCGTTTGTAGCGCCAGCAGACGTTACGGATTTCATTTGTCGTCCGCACACCATCAATGAAAATCTCCCGGAGAATATCGCGCTTGTAGCCGGCGACAACTTACTCGAATTGCTTTCAGAGGCTATGCGGCAAGCGTCTCAAATGGCACTTCCATACGACGCGTGGCCTAAAGTCATGCGCTGGGCGTCGGATCTAATTCGATCGTTCACCGAATACAGCCAAGCGTCGGACGTGGTCACGTTCATCGACTGTAATCCAAGTTTCTCGATCTACACGCAAGTCGGTCTTTCGGCCGCAGACTATCTGATCATTCCTTTCACCGCCGACGATAGCTCTCGTCGTGGTGTAGAGAACGTTCTTGCTCTCCTATATGGCCTCTCAGCTAATGAGTTACAGGGATATGCCAAGCTTAGCTTTTCAAAAAAAGCAACGGACGAAGGCGTCGATATACCCAAGCTGCACACTTTCGTGAGTAATCGGGTGACCATGTACAAAGGAAAGCCGAGTTCCGCATTTCAAGCCAAGAGCGCGCCGATTCGTGCGGTTATCGAGACGACAGCAGCACAGAACAAGCGCTACTTTGCCTCGTATCGAAATGTGGCAGATCTTTTTGCGGAAATGCCCGACTACCATTCCGTCGCCGTTGTAGCATCGTCCGAAGGGTGCCCTTTGTCGCTTATGAGGTCGGGTCACCATCAGATTGATGGGGACCTTGTCCAAGTGAATCAAAACGCAATCGACAAATACACAAAGGCAATCAAAAAGCTCGCGGAGAGGCTCTGAGTGGAGTTGACCCTGTAATCCCGGACACGGCGTCACACTAAGGTTGCTGAATCCATCGAGCGCCGGAACTCGCGAGGCGAGCGGTACTTCAGTGCGCT
>NZ_JPWT01000089.1:0-43265 GCF_000773065.1 Burkholderia sp. ABCPW 111
CTGATACGACGGCTCCTGCGACAGGTTCTCGTGGACCACGAAGCTCAGTGCAACCGAATCCGGGTCCAACAGGGGACTACGCAGTTCGATCAGACGCATGACGGTTCTCCCGTCGTGCCGGCGTTCGCCGATGTCGTTTCGTCAGGCCCATGCGCGCCGACCGGATGCGCGCCGCTCGCCTGCACGCTTGCATCCACGTTCGCGTCGGCGTGCGAGCCGCCTATCGCTTCATGCGCTTCATCCACTTCATGCGCGCCGTGCGCGTCATGTGCTTCGTGCGCCTCCACGGCAGCGGCCGCCGCGGCTTCGAGCGCCGCCGCTTCCGCCTGCTCGCCGAGCGCCGCGGCATCGGTGCCGCTCAGCTCCCACGCATCCTCGTCGAACACGAGCGCCAGCTTCTCATGCGCGGACAGCCGCACCGTCTTCAGCGCGCGCCCCTCCGCCCGCGCGGCGAGCACGCCGCGCGCGACGGCCGGCATCACGTGCTGGCGCAGCAGGTCGCGCACCGCGCGGCCGTTCGCCGGATGCTGCGACACCGCATGCGCGACCCACGACGCGACGCCTTCGTCCGCGCGCCACTGCAAATCGTTCTCCGCGAGGCGTTCGCCGAGTTCGTCGAGCGCCTGCGTCGCGATGCCGGTGAGCGCTTCGACATCGAGCGGCCGGAACGCGACGAGCTGAATCCGCGCGAGCAGCGCGGGCGAGAAGCGCCCTTGCAGCCGCTCGCCGACGAGCTTATCGAGCTTCGCCTGCGAGATCTGCGGATCGGCCTTGCACGCCGCTTCGATCTCGACGTCGCCGAGATTGCTCGTCAACAGGATCAAGCAGTTGCGGAAGCTGATCCTGCGGCCTTCGCCGTCCTCCATCCAACCCTGATCGAAGACTTGATAGAACACCTCATGAATGTCCGGATGCGCGCGATCGAATTCGTCGAGCAGCAGCACGCTGTACGGCTTCTTGCGTACCGCCTCGGTCAAGCGCCCGCCCTTGCCGTAGCCGACGTATCCGGGCGGCGCGCCCTTGAGCGTCGACACCGTGTGCGCTTCCTGGAACTCGTTCATGTTGAACTGGAGCAGGTTGCGCTCGCCGCCGAACAGCAGCTCGGCGAGCTTCGCCGCGGCCTGGCTCTTGCCGGTGCCGGTCGGGCCGGCGAGCAGCATCACGCCGAGCGGCCGGCGCGGATCGTTGAGCCCCGAATGCGACACCTGCAACGCCTGTGCGATCGAGCGCATCGCGCCCGTCTGCCCGTGGATGCCTGCATTCAGCGCGCCCTCGAGCTCGACGACGCGCTGCGCATCGTCCTGCGCGAGTTGCGCGACGGGCACGCCCGTCCACTCGGCGAGCACCTCCGACACGACGTGCTCGTCGACCCACGGACGCACCCAGCGATTCGCGCCGATGCGCGCGGCGAACGAATCGCCGTCGCTGTCGGCAGGCGTATTCGTTTCGTCGTTCAGACGCGCGAGCCACGTGCGCACCTCGTCGCGCTGCGCGTCGACGACCGTCCCGAGCGTCGCCGCCTGCTGCACGAGGCTCGCCTGGCGGCCTTCGAGTTCACCCTCGTCGCCCGGCGTGCGCACGCCCATCCGGCGATCGCTCGCGCGCCAATCGAGCGTCTGGCCGATCGCGAACGCCTGGTGCTGCAAGCGCTCGAGCTCGGCGGGCGCGCAGTTCTGGCTCATCGCGACGCGCGCGCATGCGGTGTCGAGCAAGCTGATCGCCTTGTCCGGCAACTGCCGCGCGGGCAGATAGCGGCGCGACAGCTCGACCGCGCCGCGCAGCGCCGAATCGACGATGCGCACGCCGTGGTGCGCGGCGAAGCGCGGCGCGATCGTGCGCAGCATGTCGACTGCCGCGTCATCGCTCGGCTCGTCGACGGGAACCGCCTGGAAGCGCCGCACGAGCGCCGCGTCCGGTTCGATGTACTGCTTGTATTCGGACCACGTCGTCGCGGCGACCATCCGAAGCTGACCGCGCGCGAGCATCGGCTTGATCAGGTTCGCCGCATCGCCCGTGCCGGCTGCGCCGCCCGCGCCGATCAGCGTGTGCGTCTCGTCGCAGAACAGGATGATCGGATCAGGCGATGCGATCACCGCGTCGATCAGCGATTTCAGCCGCTGCTCGAACTCGCCGCGCACGCCGGCGCCCGCCTGCATCCGCGCGAGATCGAGCGCCCATACTTGCGCGCCGAGCAGGCCCGGCGGCACCGCGCCCGCTTGGATCTTCTGCGCGAGCGCCTCGACGACGGCCGTCTTGCCCACGCCCGCCTCGCCGACGAGAATCGGATTGTTCTGGCGACGGCGCGACAGGATGTCGATCACCGTGCGCAATTCATCGTCACGGCCGACGACGGGATCGAGCTCGCCGCGCGCGGCCTGCTCGGTCACGCACGTCGCCCACTTCGCGAGCGCGTCGCTCGTGCCGTCGGCGGCGGCTTCGCCCGCGTGCTCGCCGAGCGCGCCGCCGTCGATCGCGGCGGGCGCTTCGTTGCTTTCCGGCCAGCCGGCCGCGAGCGATTCGTAGCGCTTCACCACTTCATCTAGCGCGACCGACGTGATGCCGCTCGGTACGCGCTGCTGCAGCCAGCGGCGCGTCAGATCCTCGTCGAGCCACGCGAGCAGCAGGTGGCCGGAGCGCACCTTGCCCGCGCGCGCCGCGATCTGGCTCCAGATGACGGCCGGCCCGACGCTGCGCTCGAGCGAGCTTGAGATATCGCGCAGCGAGTCGCCGCTCACGTCGAAGCCGTCGAGCGCCTTCTCCATCCGGCGCTTCGCTTCGCCAACGTCGCTGCCGAACTGCTCCAACAGGCGCGCGAGATCGCTCTGCTCGCGCTGCAGCAGGCACAGCGCCCAGTGATCGAGGTCGATGAAGGCGTGCCGACGCGATCGGCCTAGCGCCGTCGCATCGACGAGGGCCGCATAGGTCGTGCGGCCGAGACAGTTGAATATGCGTTCGCGATTCACGTCTAGTCCCGAAAAGATTCAAAGACAGTCAGGGTGCGCAGCGCCCGATTCGGCCTTGACCACGCGTCGACGCCGACGCGCATGCACCCAACCCTTCCTGCAAGTTCAGGGCGCGTCCACACCTGAACCTTGATGACGGGGTAAATTCGTCCGTCGACGAAATCCGTCACGACCGCGGACACCGCCATGACGGCGGCCGCGCGGCGTTGCCACCGGTAAAACTCGTCGGCCTCGATCGGCCCGATCACGATCTCGATCGAGTGCTGCACGTCCCAGATCCGCGCGCCGAGCCGCCATCCGCCGAGCCGCCGTGCGTGACTCGCCGCGGCCGGCACCGGCACCCAGCGGCCGTGGCGCGGCACCACCTGCAGCGCAACGCCGAAGTACGAGCGCAACATCCGTTGCAGATCGGCGAGCGAGCGGCGCGGCGCGCAGTAGATGCCCGGAAACGCGCGCCGGCACGCGAGCGCATGACGCTCGAGCAGATCGGCGTCGTCCTGCGTCGCGCGGCGCGCATCGGCGAGCGCCGTCACGCGCTCGACGAACGGATTGCGCGCGCGCTCGTAGCCGAGCACCGGATGCATCGACGACCACGCCGAGTAGTGCAACCACGCGAGGTCGCCGCACGCGACGTTGACGAAGCGCTCGAACGCGGCGTTGCGCTCGAAGCGCTTTTCCTGCATCGCATGCTCGGTCACGTGCAGCGGCAGCGGCCCGTACGGCGCGAACAGTCCGAAGTGACGCTGAACCACCGTGACCTCCGGGTGATCGTCGTCCTCGATGAAGCGCGGCAGCGTCACGTGCACGCGCTCCACTTCGGTGCTCGCGAAATGCATCTCCGCCGGCTGCTCGATGCGCAGCCACTTCGGCAACCGCCGCTTGCGCGCCGAGCGCTTGTCGTGCTTGCGCTGCAACGCTTCGACCCGCCGCATCAACTCGAAGAAGGTGCGGCGCGGCGTCAGCGCTTTCGTTACATGTTCGAGCGACGTCATGCGAGCCTCCCGTCGCGCGACGCCACGTTCGTGTGCGTGCTCGCCGCATCGCCGTCGAGGCGCACGGCGATCTCGATGCCGTCGTTGAGCGTCGCGGCTTCGGCAAGCGCCTGCGCGAGCAGACGCCCGAACAGCCAGCCGCCGCGATCCGCGTGCAGCGATTCGGCGATGTCGATCTCGACCTGCGTCGCGCGCACAAGCGCGGTCGGCGTCGAGCGGCCCGCCGCGACGAAGCGCGAGCGCAGCATGACCGAGCGCAAACTCTCGAGCCGCTGGCGGTCGAGTGCGTCGTCCTTGTCGATCGCGAGCAGCAATTGCTCGACGATGCGCGCCGTCACGTCCTGCTGTTGCGACGCGCGCAGCGCGAGCGGATTGCGGCCCACGTGCGACACGGCCTCCCAGCACGCGTCGACGCTCGGCTTGCCGCGCGGCGCGCTCGCCGGCCACAGACACTCGATGCGCTTCACCGCCGTCGGATCGAGCAGTTGCAGTTCGGCGTCGAGCAGCGCGGTCGGTCGCCAGTCGCGATCGGCAACGAGCGCGCGGCCCGTGATCGTCGCGACATCGTCCGGATCGAGCGTGTCGTCGACCATCGAGACCGCGACCAGATCGTGGCTTGCGAGCGGATCGAACCGATCACGCCGCACGCCGTCGACGAGCAACGCATCCTCGCGCCGCATGCCGTAGCGAATCGAGCCGTCCTGCCCTTCGTAGCCCGCCGTCTCGAGCACCGAGCGAGCGCGATGCGCGCGACCATTGGTCTCGCACACGAACACCTCGGTCAGCGCCCACAGGTGATGAGCGGCGGGCCGCATCCGGTCGACCGGAATCCACTGCTCCGGCTGATTCGCGTCGTACGGCACCGGATCGAAACGTTTGGAATACAGATTGATCGCCGGCGTCGCGAAGAGGCGAAACTGGCTCGCGTCCACGTCGCCGATCAAATCGCCCGGCGCATCGCGCAATGCGAAGAACAGATCGAACTCGCGCGCCGACGGCGCTTTCTCCGCAATCGCCGCGAGCGCATCGACGTAGACGCCGAGCAGGCGCGTCGGCTGCGCGAAGTATTCGCGCAACAGCCGCAGCCCCGGCAAGCCACCGAAGTCCTCCGGCAACAGCGCCTCCGCATCGTCTACGCCGGACAACCGAATGCCCGACATCGGCAGCGTCAGCACCTCGTCGCCGCGATTCGTCGACACGAGCGCGAACCACGCGGTCGTGTCGGCAAGCAGCGCGCGATGCAGCGCGTACGCGCGCGGCAGGTCGCCCGCAAGGCTCAGATGCAACGGCGCGAATCCCTTGTCCTCACGCGACAGCTCCGCGACCGACGCGCCGCCCTCCACTTCGAACCTGAAGCGCAGCACCGCATGCGACGACGCGAGCCGCTGCGCGAGCAGCGACGGCAGCCCGGTGATGCTGCGGCTGCACTCGACCGACGCGAGGCGCAGCGGCAACAGCGTGACGTCGCGCGCGGTCGAGAACATCACGGGCAGCTTGCGGCCCGGCAAATGAGCGGCGATGAGCGAGCCGCGCGGCAGCGTGTTGCCTCGAAACGCGTCGGGCGAGCCGAGATCCGGATGGAACGCGAACGTCGAGATCGCAGGCGTGGCCGCCGTGTAGAGCGGGCAAATGCGCCCGAGCGCCTGTTGCGCGAACTCCGCGCATTCGCGGTCGAGCCGCTTCTGCACGCGCGCCGACAGATACGCGACGCCCTCGAGCAGCCGCTCGACGAACGGATCGGTGACCGCATCCGGATGCAGCCCGAGCGCCGACGCGACCTGCGGATGCTCTTTCGAAAAGCGCGCACCCGCATCGCGCAGCTGGCGCAATTCGTCGTTGTAGTGGTCGAGAAAATTCATCGCCGTTCGTCGCTCACCGGTCATCCGCTAGGCTGAAATACCCGCTCAGGTAATCGAGCGCGAGGCTCGCCCTGAGCTCGGCTCCGTCTTCGCGCGCCTTCATCGACACGTCGAAGTAGATCGTCTGCGGCAAGCGCCTGTGGCTCTCGGTCCGAGGCTTGACCGTCGTGCTGGCGGGATCGACGCGCGGCTCGAAGCGACGAATCACCTCGCAGATGTGCGCGGCCGCATGCGCGGGATTGATCTTCGTCGCGCCGGCCGCCTGCATCGGCGGACAGCCGAAGTTCAGCACCGAATGCGCTGCCGGACTGTCGTCGGCGATGCGCATGCGCGCGCCGCGAATCGCATAATTCATCAGGTCGACCAAGTGATCCGCGACGACCTCTTGAAGCGAATGACGACGAATCCGTCTGGACAGCTTGTTGTAGAGTTGAAGATCGCTCACGTGCATGTTCCCGAGTGTTGTGGCGCGAGGCCACAACACTGCCCAAGGTTAGCCTGGAAACTAGAACCTTCCGACGGGTTAGATCGGGGCGTTCTGCTTGAGGTCGTATCCGGCCTTGATCACTGCGCCCATCGTGCCGTCGTTACGCTGCTCGCGATACTCGAACTCGATCTGGGCGAAGTTGATCCGGATCTGGTCGGTCGGCAGCACGCCGTCGACTTCGCCGCTCGCGTGGCCGAGCTGCGAAATCGGCATGTTGCCGAGCGTGCGGAACGACGACACGAGGCCGCTCGCGAACGAGATCGTCAGGAACTCCTGCTGGCCCTTGCCCGACTTGCGGCAGATCAGCTTCGCGTTCTGGATGTGCTCACCCGTCGCACACATCAGGAACAGCTTCGGCGACGCCTTGTTCGACACCATGCGGAACTCGAAGTCCTTCATCTCGACCTTACCCGCGCCGCCGCCGCTGCCGAAGCCCCAACGGCCCGAGTTCTCTTCCGCCCACTGCCAGCTCTGAATCTGGATCAGACCGGGATATTGCTGATCGGTCGACTCGCCCTCGACGCCATCGATCTGCAAGAAGTAATCAACCAACGCATTTGCCATGCTATGAACTCCTAATTAGTTATAACAAGACCATATCGAAAAGACCGCTGTTGAATCCGCTGCGAGACGCATCGACTCCGCCCCGCAACGCCTCGAACACCTCCTTCTTTAAGCGAAACCGCAACCGGCCCGGTAGTCGCGGCTCAGGTCGTCACCTCGTGCTTGGTCGACGGAAGTTTCGAAACCAGCCGGAGAGAAACGGTCAAACCCTCCAGTTGGAAATGGGGGCGCAGGAAAAACTGCGCGCGATAGTAGCCGGGGTTTTCCGGAATCTCGTCGACGACCACTTCCGCCGCCGACAGCGGACGCTGCGATTTCGTGACCTCGCTCGAGATGCTCGGATCGCCGTCCACATAGTTCATCAGCCAGTCGTTCAGCCAGCGCTGCGTATCCTCGGCCGACTTGAACGAACCGATCTTGTCGCGAACGATGCACTTCAGGTAGTGCGCGAAACGGCACGTCGCGAAGATGTACGGCAGGCGCGACGACAGGTTCGAGTTCGCGGTCGCGTCGTCGTCCTCGTAGATCGCCGGACGATGGACGGTCTTCGCACCGATGAACGCCGCGGTATCCGAATTCTTCCGGTACACGAGCGGCATCAGGCCCGATTCGGACAGCTCGTGCTCGCGCCGGTCCGAGATCGCGATTTCCGTCGGGCAGTGCAGGTCGACTTCGCGATCCTGTGAAGGCAGCACGAACTTCGGCAGCACCTCGACCGCGCCGCCCGACTCGACGCCGCGAATCTTCGTGCACCAGCCGTATGTCTTGAACGCGCGCGTGATGTTCGCACCCATCGCGTACGCGGAATTCGCCCAGCAGAAATCCTCGGCGCGGTTCGGGTCGACCTTCTCCTCGAAACCGAACTCCTCGACGGGCTGCGTCTTCGGGCCGTACGGCACGCGAGCAAGGAAGCGCGGCAGCGTGAGCGCGAGATAGCGCGAGTCGTTGCTCTCGCGCAGGCGGCGCCAGAACGCATATTCGGTCGCGGTGAAGATCTTCGACACGTCACGCGGATTCGACAGCTCGCTCCAGTCGTCCATCTGCAGCAGGCCCGGCGCGGCGGCCGCGATGAACGGCGCGTGCGCGGCCGCCGAGATCTTCGACATCTCGGTCAGGATCGACACGTCCTGCATGCTGTGGTCGAAATAGAAATCGCCGATCAGGCAGCCGAACGGCTCGCCGCCGAACTGGCCGTATTCCTGCTCGTAGATCATCTTGAAAATCGGACTCTGGTCCCACACGACGCCCTTGAAGCGCCGCAACGTCTTGCCGAGATCCGCTTTCGAGATGTTCAGGTAGCGGATCTTCAGGTTCTCGCTCGTGTCGGTGTTCGATACGAGATAGTGCAATCCGCGCCACGCGCCTTCGAGATTCTGGAAGCGCTTGTTGTGCAGCACAAGCGTCAGTTGCTCGGAGATCTTCTTGTCCAGCTCGGCGACCAGCTGCTCGATCGTCTGCGCGACGTCCTCGCGAACCACGACCCGGCTGCGCCGCGCATACGTGAGCAGCGTTTCGACGGCGTTCTGCACCGCCTCCGCGGCCTCGTTGGTGCGCGGCCGGAACGAGCGGCGCAGGATGTCCTTCAGATCTTCGTTGACGTTGTTCTGATCGACGACTACCTTCTCGGCAGACGATTCAAGCTGCTGCATACTCATTTCGCACCCTCTTCCGGTTGTTGGCCGTCGCCTTCGCCGTTGCCGCCGGATTGCTCCGTCGCCTCGGCCTCGTTCGCCCACTGCGGGCTCTTCAGCAACTCCTGAATCACGTCTTCCGCCGCGGCCTTGCCGTCCATGTAGGTCAAGAGCTCCTTCAGGCGATTGCGTGCCTCGAGCAGCGTCGACAGCTCGGGAATGCGCTTGACGACGTCCGCGGGCTCGAAGGATTCCATCGACGTGAACGTCAGATCGATCGGAATCAGCGTGCCGTCGTTGGTCAGCACGTTCTTCACGTGATAGCTGAGCGACGGCGCGATCTGCGCCATGCGCTCGTCGAAGTTCTCGACGTCGATCTCCTGGAAGCGGCGATCCTCGACGGGGCCGAGCGGCTCGACGTTGTCGCCCGACAGATCCGCCATCACGCCCGCGACGAACGGCAGCTCGACCTTCTTTTGCGACCCGTAAACCTCGACGTCGTATTCAATCTGCACACGGGGCGCACGACTCTCCCCGATGAATTTCTGTCCATCCTTTTGTCGAACCATGATGAGCAAACCCTCTACACGAAGTTGTTCACGTTACTTGATAGAGCTCTGCGGCCGGTTCAGCTGGGCCACGAGAGACGCCGCCTCGGGATAGAGCTCCGCCATCACCTCCTCGAAACCCGCCCCTAGCATTCTTTGAATCCGCGACAGGAAGATCGGCGCCGGATGGCTCGGCTCGTGCAAGCGGAAGTACTCGACGATTCGCTCGAGCGCCGCACCGACTTCCTGCCTCGACCTCAGCGCGCCGCCCGGCCCGGCGGCCGGTTGTCGCGTATCGGGCGCAGGCGCGCCACCGGGCGTCGAGTCCACCGACTCCGTACCTGCGGCGTTCGTCTTGTTCACCTCGTCCGCCTCCGAATGCGCCTGCACGAGCCGCGACGACGCGACGCTCAACAGTTCGAGCGCGCGTGCGACGTTGAGCTCCTGCTCCACCGCAGCTATCGATTCCCTGATTCTCGATAAGGAATCCTGAATGTCATGTACAAGAGTATTCGCTCTAATGCGATAATCAGGATCCTCCACGATCGAAGCCGCCCGCCCGCCGATCAGATCGTTGAGCGTCGCATCGCGGTCTTCGAACCGGGAACTGCCGAGCTGATGCAGGAACTGCGAACCAGCAAGCCAGCCAAGATGAATCAAAAGGGTTTCGCCGGGCGACTCGTCAGGCAACGCGCGAGGATGCAATTCCTCGACGGGCGCGCTCATCAGATCGGCCAGCAATCGCGTGCCGTCGGCGAGTCCGCTCAAGCCGCGCCGCGCGATGCACGCACGCAGATGCCAAATGGCGACCCGCACGTCTTTCGCCTTTTTCAATAAGGCGAGACATCCGGTTTCGACGGAGACCCACTGGAACGCGCCCTCTCCCTTGCGCTGAGGCGCGTAGCCGACGGAATCGTATTCGCAGATGGCTGCGTCGATTTTGATAAAATCTTCGTCGAAATCCAGCAAGTCCGGCGACTGGCCCGGTAGTGCAACGTCGTTCATGGTCTATCCACAAATCACAAGCGTCGGGAACCGACTTCGCAAAGCTAGATTAGTTTGCGTTCCGTCAAAATGCCCAAACTTAATTCTTCGAATGTATTAGCGACCACATAACTCGATGCTTACTATCCGCCAAAGCGTTTTGGGGAATTAGATTAGTATCCGCTGGAATAAGACAAACGAACGCCTGCGGGTTCCAGGAAAATATTCCACGGAAACCGTTTACGCCGCCGGTTTTTTTCTCAGCGATATTAACCCGCCCCTTCCGCCCAGCCCGATCCCTGCGAGCTGGCTAGCGCCAGCCTTCCGCATCGGCGATCGGTAAGATGCACTTCCATTAAATCAAATACGGCGCGCACATAAATCACTACGCCGTCGCATTTGCGGCGGAAATATCATCCAAGCACCGGGTTTAATCTGAAACGTCACACCTTAGTGGCCCTCAACGACAACGGCGTGACAATCATTCATATCGTTACAGTCTACGCTGTAAACTTATAGAACGCTCGTAAATTTGGCAAGCAGAAATAAATTTTTCTTACAAACGGAACTGTAAGTTTGATTCAATGAAATTGAAATATAAGGATTGCCTCCGAAGCGGAGCGAGTTTCGAACGACGCGGAGATTTTTATCTTGCGCGATCCTTCCGATCGCTTTTTCTTAACCCGCCTGCCGAATTACTCAATCACTACTTCATACATTCCGATCAGGCTTCTTCGACTACTTAATATGTATTCGCAATCGTTTGCGCGGCCTGTCGACCCACAATAAACCCACCTCGCCGGAATTGCAAGCGGGCCGAAAATGCCCGCCGCACGTACATCAAAGCCAATGAAGCGAGAACGCGGCGCGAATGCGCATCAAGGCGGCGGGTGAAACATCTTTGTTACATTGGGATCAATTTAACTCGACTGAGAGACAACTTATTTGCCGACTGGATCGTCTGTCCGCTATAAGCGCGATACCAACGTGATAGCGCATGGATCGGCGTGGTCCCAAGAAGGCGTTTTACTTGTCGTTTGAGGCCCGGATGCTCGTCCACTGCACGACGGCAGCGACGATCGGTCCGACAGGATCGATCGTCATGTCATTCAGTAGGATGACGAACAGTTTTAGAGACTATTAAGTGCCTGCGGTTTCCCCACGGAACCGAATACATCCTCGGGAATTGCGCGCCCGATGCCCCGTGCCGCGCCAGCGCTCGTGCCACGATCCATATTTATAAGCAACCCGAAGCTCATGGACTCGATTGCCTGCTCGAACGCGCCATTCGGGCAATGTCGTGTTCTCACTCCCGTCCCGGCTGCGCCCCGGTCGGTTCGCTCGCTCCTCGACACGGGCATCGGAACGAACGACGCAGCGCATTTCGTCGCGCCAGCGTGTCGGCGTGTATCCAGTATCTATCTAGTCGCTACTAGTTAGTAGAAGGCGCTCCCGCCTGCGCGCCCCGCGGCGCGTCGGCCGCGACGCCGCCCTTTGCCGGTCCTCTGCGCACGGCGCCGCCAATAACGAAACGGCGCGGCCACCATCCGGCGCCGCGCCGTTTCGTCAGTCCGATGTCCGCCCGAGCGTCGACCACCGCACGCGCGGGGCCTCGAGGAACCGATCGTCAGGCCTTCATCGATCCGGTTCGCACATAGCGCTCGTGCCAAGACAGCGCTTCGCCGAGCAGATGCGGCGTCTGCTTGCCGAAGCTCTCGCGGCTCGCGCGCTCGAAGTAGTCGTCGAGCATCGGCCGATAGTCGGGATGCGCGCAATTCGCAATGACCTTGCGCGCGCGCTGCTTCGGCGACAATCCGCGCAGATCCGCGAGCCCCTGCTCCGTCACGACGACCGCGACGTCGTGCTCGGTGTGGTCGACGTGGCTCGCCATCGGCACGATCCGCGAGATCGCACCGCCCTTCGCGGTGCTCGCCGACATGAAGCACGACAGATAGCCGTTGCGGGCGAAATCGCCGGAACCGCCGATGCCGTTCTGGATCTTCGTGCCCATCACGTGCGTCGAATTGACGTTGCCGTAGATGTCGGCCTCGATCATCCCGTTCATCGCCACGATGCCGAGGCGGCGCACGAGCTCCGGATGGTTGCTGATCTCCTGCGGCCGCAGCACGATCTTCGAGCGAAACGTGTCGATCTCGTCGGCGAAGCGCTTCACGGCGTCCGGGCTCAGCGACAGCGCGGTCGCCGACGCAAAGCTCAGCGTGCCGTTCGCGAGCAGGTCGAGCATGCCGTCCTGGATCACTTCCGTGTACGCGGTCAGGTTCGAGAAGCCGCCTTCGCCGAGGCCGGCGAGCACCGCGTTCGTGATGTTGCCGACGCCCGACTGCAGCGGCAGCAGGTTTTCGGGCAGGCGGCCGCGCTTGATCTCGTGGCGCAGGAAATCGATCAGGAGTCCGGCGATCTGCTTCGACGCCGTGTCGGGCGCGGCGAATGCGTTGCTGCGGTCGGGCGCGTCCGTTTCGACGATCGCGACGATCTTCTCGGCCGGGCAGCGCAGATACGGCTCGCCGATCCGGTCGTCGCTCTTCACGAGCGGAATCGGCTTGCGGTTCGGCGGCAAAGCGGTGCCGTAATAAATGTCGTGCATTCCGTCGAGGCCGAGCGGCTGCCGCGAATTCACTTCGAGGATCACGCGCTTCGCCTGGTCGAGCCACGTCTTGTTGTTGCCGACCGACGCCGACGGAATCAGGCTCCCGTCCTCGCGGATGCCCGCCACTTCGACGATCGCGACGTCCAGCTCGCCGAACAGGCCGAACCACGCGTACTGCGCGACGTGGCTCAGGTGGATGTCCTGATAGTCGAGCTCGCCCGCGTTGATCTTGTCGCGCAGCGTCGGATCGGATTGGTACGGCAGGCGCATCGAGATGCCGTTCGCCTTCGCGAGCGCGCCGTCGAGCTCGGGCGCGGTCGACGCGCCCGTCAGCACGTTGATGCGGAAATCTTCGCCGCGCGCGTGGGACGCCGCGATCCGCGCGGCGAGCGCGGCCGGCACCGCTTTCGGATATCCGGAGCCGGTGAAGCCGCTCATCGCGACGGTCATGTTCGGGCCGATCAGCGCGGCGGCCTCGTCGGCGGTGCGGACGAGGGAGCGCAGGCTGGGAGCGAGGATACGAGAGGTTGGCATGGCTGAATGTCGAACGGTTGTATTAGATCTGGCGACGCAGCGCCGCAAGGGTGTCTCCGGAGTGGCGCGCGCTTGCGGCGCGGGCGGCGGTCACGGGCCGGCGGCGCAAGCACGGCCCGAGTATCGCAGAGCGCGCCGCGGCATAGTGTCCGCCCCGTGCAAAAGTAACTTGCCGGATTTGCTGGATATTTGCCCGAAATCAACTTCAGGCGACGCGCGCCATCACGCGGCGGGCGACCGCCACATCTCGGCGTCCCGCTCCCGGCAAAGGCCAAACCTTACACCACACTTTCCGCCCCCGTACAATCGGGCGCCTCAGTCATGAAAAAGCAATAAATTACGATTCCGTATATATTTCGCCGATGGACCCAAGAAAATCCGCCGCCAGCCGCATTTCGAGCCCACCTCCCCGCACGTGGGACGCCCGACTCGCGCGCCGGCTCGTCACGCCGCTCGTCGGCACGCCGGTGACGCCGAACCACCTGACCACGCTGCGCCTGCTGATCGGCCTTGCGGGCGCGTGGTGCCTCGCGCAACCCGGCTTCGGCTGGATCAACGCGGGCGCTTTCCTGATCGTGCTGTCCAATTTCGTCGATCACACCGACGGCGAGCTCGCGCGGATCAGCGGCCAGTCGAGCAAGCTCGGCCACTTCTACGATCTCGCGAGCGACGCGCTCGTCACGGTCGCGCTCTTCGTCAGCATGGGCGCCGGCGTCGTCGCGGCGGGCGGCCAGATGGCCGCGTCGCCCGTGCTGCTCGGCGCGCTCGCGGGCGCGGCCGTCGCGCTCATCTTCTTTCTGCGGATGCGGATCGAGTCGTTCGCGGGCAAGGCGGGCACGAAGCAGGCATTCGTCGGCGGCTTCGAGACCGAGGACGTGCTGTATCTGCTTCCCGTCGTCACGCTGCTCGACAGCGTCGAGCCGTTCCTCCTCGCGGCGGCGATCGGCGCGCCGCTCTTCGCGGCGTGGGTCGTGATCGATTACTGGCGCATCGTGCGCCGCGGCAGCGCGTCCCGCGCGCCCAATTCAACCGAAATCCAACCCACCAAATGATCACGGAAACCGAAGCCTGCGCGGCCCACGGCACGCTAGACGAAGCCGTCGCCGCGCGCATCGGCGCGCTCGACGCCGCGCGGCTGCGCGGCGATTTCGCGCGGCAGGACGCGTTTGTCTACCTGGACGAATTCCTGCCGAAGGATCTCGCCGGCCGCCTCGCCGACTGCGCCCGCGCGCTCGTGCCCGACATCAACCGCAACTTCCTGCCTGGGCACAAGCAAGGCGGCAGCGTAAGCCGCCACACGATCGACGAGAAGGCGCCGCTCATCGCCGAGCTGTACCGCTCGAAGGCGCTCGTCGGCTTCCTCGAGACGCTGACGGGCGACAGGCTGCTGCCGTCGCCGGACGACGATCCGCACGCGTACGCGCTGTATTACTACACGAAGCCGGGCGACCACATCGGCTGGCACTACGACACGTCGTACTACGACGGCCGCCGCTACACGCTGCTCTTCGGCGTGATCGACGATTCGACGAGCCGCCTCGACTACGAATTGCACACGCGCAACCCGGGCGTCGCGGACGAGCCGGGTTCGGTGCAGATCGCACACGGCGGCATCGTGTTCTTCGACGGCGACAAGCTGCGCCACCGCGTGACACCGCTCGGCGAGAACGAGATCCGCGTGTCGCTGACGTTCGAGTACGTGACCGACCCCGGGATGCGGCCGTGGAAACGTTTCGTGTCGAACATGAAGGACGCGATCGCGTACTTCGGCTTCCGTCAGGTATTCAAGCAAACGGCGACGCGCCGCCCGTCGCGCTCATGACGCGCACCGGCATGATCCTGCTGTCGCTCGGGACGGCGGCGTTCGTCGCCCTCCTCGCGTGGCAGGGCTTCGGCGCGGTCGCGGCGACGCTGTTCGCGGCCGGCTGGGGGCTCGCGCTCGTCGCGGCGTTCCACCTGGTGCCGCTCGTCATCGACGCGGCCGCGATCGCAGTGATGTTCCGTCCCGGCGAGCCGGGCAGCGGGCTTCATGACGCGCTGCGCGCGCGCTGGGTCGGCGAATCGGTCAACAGCCTGCTGCCCGCCGGGCAGATCGGCGGGCCGGTGCTGATGGTCCGCCATCTCGCGCAGCGCGGCGCGCGCCTGGCCGACGCGGCGGCCGCGATCACGGTCAGCACGACGATGCAGGCGCTCGCGCAGATGGTGTTCGCGCTCGTCGGCATCGCGGCGTTCAGCGCGTACGCGACGCACGACGCCGCGTCGCATCTGCGCACGCCTGCGCTGATCGCGACCGCGGTGCTGGGCGGCTGCGCCGCGCTCTTCTACTTCGCGCAGCGTCGCGGCCTGTTCGGGCGCGGGCTGCGCGCCGCGTCGAAGCTGCTCGGCCCGCGCGACTGGTCGTCGCTCGCGACGCGCGCGGACGCCATCGACGACGCGCTCGGCAAGCTGTACCGCAAGCGAGCGAAGGTGCGCACGACATTCGTGCTGAGCCTCATCGGCTGGGTCGTCGGCACCGCGGAAGTGTGGCTCGCGCTGCGCTTTCTCGGCCATCCGGTGAGCTGGCTCGACGCGCTGCTCCTCGAGAGCGTCGGGCAAGCGATCCGCGGCGCGGCGTTCGCGATCCCCGGCTCGCTCGGCGCGCAGGAAGGCGGCTATCTGCTGCTTGCGCCGCTCGTCGGGCTGCCGCCCGACGCAGCGCTCGCGCTGTCGCTCGCGAAGCGCGCGCGCGAGCTCGCGCTCGGCCTGCCCGGCATCCTGTATCTGCATTTCAGTGAAAGAAACTGGCAGCGGCGGCGCGCGCCGCAGCCGATCGCCGACTGATCCGACGACGAGACGGTCGGCGCCCTTTGCGTGGAGAACTCATGCGAGCCATCATTCTTGCGGCGGGCCTGGGCCTGCGCCTGCAACTGCCTCCCGAGGCTCAATTCCCGAAGTGCCTGCTGCGCTTCGACGACAAGTCGCTCCTCGAGCGGCACCTGCGCGTGCTCGACGCGGCGGGCGTCGACGAGATCGTGCTCGCGCTCGGCTTCCAGTCCGAGAAGGTTGAAGCCGAGCTCGCGCGCCTGAACCGCAAGGCCGAGATCGTGCTCAACCCGCGCTACGACCTCGGCAGCGTGCTGACCGTGCACACGGCCGCCGACGCGCTCACGCGCGGCGGCGACGTGCTGCTGATGGACGCCGACGTGCTGTACGACGAGAGCATCCTGCACGCGCTCGTCGCGGAGCCGTCGCGCGCGATCGATCGCCTTCTGATCGACCGCGATTTCGAAACGGGCGACGAGCCCGTCAAGCTGTGCGTGAAGGACGGCGTGCCGGTCGAGCTGCGCAAGCAGGTCGCCGCCAATCTCGACTACGACACGATCGGCGAATCCGTCGGCTTCTTCCGTTTCAGCGAAGGCGCCGCGCGCCGGCTCGCCGAGATCGTCGCGGGCTACGTCGACGGCGGCCGCGCGAACATGCCGCACGAAGAGGCCGTGCGCGACCTGCTGCTCGAAGGCGGCCGCGCATTCGACATCGCGGACGTGACGGGCGCGCCGTGGATCGAAATCGATTTTCCGGGCGACGTCGCGCGGGCTCGCGACGAAGTCCTGCCGCACATCCAACAACGAACGATAGGGGCCATCCGATGAATGCACGCGAACCGAACTTCACCGAATCGCGCAGCGCGCGGCTGCGGCGGATGCTGACGAGCCGCGAGCTCGAATTCCTGATGGAAGCGCACAACGGCCTGTCCGCGCGGATCGTCCGCGAGGCGGGCTTCAAGGGGATCTGGGCGTCGGGGCTCGCGATCTCCGCGCAGTTCGGCGTGCGCGACAACAACGAGGCGAGCTGGACTCAGGTCGTCGACGTGCTCGAATTCATGGCCGACGCGAGCGACCTGCCGATCCTGCTCGACGGCGACACCGGCTACGGCAACTTCAACAACGTGCGCCGGCTCGTGAAGAAGCTCGAGCAGCGCGGCATCGCCGGCGTGTGCATCGAGGACAAGCAGTTTCCGAAGACCAACAGCTTCATCGACGGCGAGCGCCAGCCGCTCGCCGAGATCGACGAATTCTGCGGCAAGATCAAGGCCGGCAAGGATTCGCAGAGCGACCCGGATTTCTCGATCGTCGCGCGTGTCGAGGCGCTGATCGCCGGCTGGGGGATGGACGAGGCGCTGCGCCGCGCGAACGCGTACGCGCAGGCCGGCGCGGACGCCATCCTGATCCACAGCAAGCTGTCGCGGCCCGACGAGATCCTGCAGTTCGCGCGCGAATGGAGCGGCCGCGCGCCGCTCGTGATCGTGCCGACCAAGTATTACAGCACGCCGACCGACGTGTTCCGCCAGGCCGGCATCAGCACCGTGATCTGGGCGAATCATCTGATCCGCGCGTCGGCGTCCGCGATGCAGGCAGTCGCGCGCGAAATCCAGGACGGCGAAACGCTCGTCAACGTCGAGGAGCGCGTGGCGAGCGTCAACGAGATCTTCCGTCTGCAGGACGCCGACGAATACTCGGCCGCCGAGCGGATCTACCTGTCGTCGAGCTCGCGCGCGTCGAGCGCGGCGCTCGTGCTCGCGGCGAGCCGCGGCAAGGGGCTGGAGGCCGTCACAGAGGACAAGCCGAAGGTGATGCTGCCGATCGCCGGCAAGCCGCTCCTGCGCTGGCTCGTCGACGGCTTCAAGAAGCAGGGCGTGAACGACATCACGGTCGTCGGCGGCTATCGCGCCGATGCGATCGACACGTCGGGCGTGAAGCTCGTCGTCAACGAGCGGCACGCGCAAACGGGCGAGCTAGCGTCGCTCGCGTGCGCGGCCGAGCGCCTCTCGGGCGACACCATCGTCTCGTACGGCGATCTGCTGTTCCGCAGCTACATCCTGCGCGATCTCGCCGAGAGCGAGGCCGAGTTCAGCGTCGTCGTCGATTCGTCGCAGACGCAGCCGTCGAACCAGAGCGTGCGCGACTTCGCTTTCTGCTCGGCCGCCGACGACCGCGGACTGTTCGGCCAGAAGGCCCATCTGCGCCGCGTGTCGAGCGATGCGAGCGAGGGCGAGCCGCACGGCCGCTGGATCGGGCTCCTCAACGTTCGCGGCGCGGGCGTCGCGCGGCTGAAGGCGATGCTCGACACGCTGAAGGCGCGCGGCGATTTCGATTCGCTCGATTTGCCGGCGCTGCTGAACGCGCTCGTCGACGCGGGCGAGAAGATCGAAGTGCAATACGTGCACGGCCACTGGCGCGGCGTCAACGATCTCGACGACTTCCGCCGCGCGGGCGATTTCGCGCACGGCCAGACGCCGTATGCGGAGCAGAGCGCGGCCAACGGAGGCGCGAGATGATCGAAGCCGCACAGTTCGTCGAGGCGGCGCGCGAGCGCGGCTTCGACTGGTACGCGGGCGTGCCGTGCTCGTATCTGACGCCGTTCATCAATTACGTGTTGCAGGACCCGGCGCTCCATTACGTGTCGGCGGCGAACGAAGGCGATGCGGTCGCGCTCGTCGCGGGCGCGACGCTCGGCGGCCGGCGCGGGATCGCGATGATGCAGAACTCGGGGCTCGGCAACGCGGTGAGCCCGCTCACGTCGCTCACGTGGACGTTCCGGCTGCCGCAACTGCTGATCGTCACGTGGCGCGGCGAGCCGGGCGTGCACGACGAGCCGCAGCATGCGTTGATGGGCCCGATCACGCCGGCGATGCTCGACACGATGGAAATCCCGTGGGAGACATTCCCGACGGAAGCCGACGCGATCGGCCCGGCGCTCGATCGCGCGATCGCGCACATGGACGCGACGGGCCGCCCGTACGCGCTCGTGATGCAAAAAGGCAGCGTCGCGCCCTACGCGCTCGAGCGCGCGGCGATGCCCGAGCGCCGCGCGCACGTCGCCGCGCATTCGACGCAGCGCGCCGCCGAGCCCGCCGAGCCCGCGGCGTCGCCGACGCGTCGTGACGCGCTCGCGCGGATCGTCGAGCGCACGCCCGTCGGCTCGACGGTCGTGCTCGCGTCGACGGGCTTCTGCGGCCGCGAGCTGTACGCGATCGACGATCGCCCGAACCAGTTGTACATGGTCGGCTCGATGGGCTGCGTGACGCCGCTCGCATTGGGCCTCGCGCTCGCGCGGCCGGATCTCGCCGTCGTCGCGGTCGACGGCGACGGCGCCGCGCTGATGCGCATGGGCGCATTCGCGACGCTCGGCGCGTACGGGCCGTCGAACCTCGTGCACCTGCTGCTCGACAACGGCGCGCACGAATCGACGGGCGGCCAGGCGACGGTGTCGCAATACGTGTCGTTCGCGGGCGTCGCGGCCGCATGCGGCTACGCGTCGGCGATCGAAGGCGACGACCTCGGCGTGCTCGACGCGGCGCTCGACGCCGCACGCGCGGGCGAGCAGGCGCAAAAGCAAAAGCATGGCGGCGCGCACTTCGCGCGCCTGTCGATCCGCACCGGCGTGCCCGACGGCCTGCCTCGCCCGAGCGTGACGCCCGTCGACGTGAAGGCGCGCCTGATGCGCCACATCGGCGCGACGCCTGCCCGACGAGGAGAATGAAGATGCTGTTGCTGAATCCCGGCCCCGTGACGCTGACGGAACGCGTGCGCAGGAGCCTCCTCCAGCCGGACCTGTGCCATCGCGAAAGCGAGTTCTTCGATCTGCAAGACGAGGCGCGCGCGCGGCTCGTCGCCACGTATGCGCTCGATCCGGCCGAATGGAGCGCGGTGCTGATGACGGGCTCCGGCACGGCCGCGGTCGAGAGCATGATCGCCGCGCTCGTCCCCGAGAACGGCAAGCTGCTCGTGATCGAAAACGGCGTGTACGGCGAGCGGATCACGCAGATCGCCGCGCAGTACCGGATCGCGCACGAGGTGCTGAAGCACGACTGGATGCAGGCGCCGGATCTCGCGCGCGTCGCCGCGAGGCTCGACGCCGATCGCGCGATCACGCACGTCGCGGTGATCCACCATGAAACGACGACGGGCCGCCTGAACGATCTCGACGCGCTCGCCGCCGTGTGCCGCGCGCGCGGCGTGCGGATGCTCGTCGACGGCGTGAGCAGCTTCGGCGCGGAAGCGATCGATTTCGCTGGCGGCGACATCGACGCAATCGCCGCGACCGCGAACAAGTGCCTGCACGGCGTGCCGGGCGCGGCGTTCGTGATCGTGCGCCGCCGCGCGCTCGCGTCGGCCGCGAGCCGCACGTACTACCTCGATCTCGGCCGGCTCGCGACATTGCAGGACGCGCGCAACACGCCGTTCACGCCGTCGGTTCACGCGTACTACGCGCTCGTCGAGGCGCTGCGCGAATTCGACGAGGCGGGCGGCTGGCGCGCGCGCCACACGCGCTACGCGGCGCTCGCCGAGCAGGTGCGCGCGGGTCTCGCCGCGCGCGGGATGCCGCTCGTGCTGCCGGACGGCGAATCGTCGGTCGTGCTGCGCGCGTACCGGCTCCCGGCCGGTGTCACGTACGAGCAGTTGCACGACGGGCTCAAGGCGCGCGGCTTCGTGATCTACGCGGGCCAAGGCGGGCTGTCGAGCGCGTTGTTCCGCGTGTCGACGATGGGCGCGATCGAACCGGCGGACGTCGAGCGCCTGCTCGACGGCTTCACGGCGCTCACGCGCTGACACACTAGCACCGCAAGCAAGAAACGGCGCCGCGCTCGATTGCGCGGCGCCGCTTTTTTGAGGGCATCGCGTGTGTCGCATTCAGCCGCCGCGCCGATACATCGCCGTCGCGGCGTCCTTGCACGGCTCGAAGAACCATGCGTGCGCGGCGAGCACCTCGTTCGTCAGCGCCGGGCCGGCCAGCGCCGGCGTGCCGACGCCGAACGGCGGGCGCGGATGATATTCGATCGTCAGCTCGACGTGCTTCGCCTCGTCGACACCGCGCAACTCGGCAAGCACGAGCAGCGCCGCCTCGAAGCCGCCCGTGGCCGGGCCGGCCGTATACAGATTGCCGTCGATCACGACCTCGCCGCCGCCGACGGGCTGCGCGCCGAGATCGGCGAGCGCGTCGAGCACGTGGAAATTGGTGGTCGCGCGACGGCCGTTCAGCAAGCCCGCCGCGCCGAGCAGCAACACGCCGCCGCAGATCCCGATCACGTAGCGCGCGCGGCTCGCGTGCCGGCGCACGAACGCGATCACTTCGTCGTCGGCGATCACGTCGGCCGGCACCGCGCCGACGACGAACGCGTCGAGATCGTCCGGACAATCGGCGAAGGCCGTCGTCGCCGCGATCGGGAACGGCGGCAACGCGCAGATCGGATCGCGCGTCTTCCACAGCAGGTGCAGTTCGGTCTGCGGCGCGAAGCCGAACACGGCATGCGCGCCGAAGAGATCCATCACGGCAACGCCGGGCGCGAGGAGAAAGCCGATTTTCAGCGGTCGTTGTGCAGTCGGGGGCACGGTTCGTCCTTTTCGAAAAGTGATGATGAGATGCAAGGCTCGCGGGACGATACGCAGCGCCCCGCACGACGACCAGCTTAGCGCGCGGCCGATTGGCGGTTATGCCAAACTGGTTGCAATTTCCGCCAACGCTTTCCCGATGCGCGCATGATCGTCTATATCCTCGTCTTTCCGGATCTGAATCTCCTCGATTTGTCGGGCCCGCTGCAAGTGCTGTCGAGCGCGAACGAGCTCGCGCGCGACACCGGCGGCGAAGCGCCGTACCACGTCCGCGTCGTCTCGCGCGGCGGGCGCAGCGTGCGGACGTCGACGGGCATCTCGCTGTCGACGCAGCCGCTTCCGCCCATCGACGCGCTGGCGGATACGGTGATCGTCGCGGGCGGCGTCGGCGTCGACGCGGCCGCGCGCGACGCCGACACGCTCGCCTGGCTGCGCGCGCACGCGCGGCAGGCGCGGCGCGTCGTGTCGATCTGCAACGGCGCGTTCCTGCTCGCCGCGTGCGGGCTGCTGGACGGCCGCCGCGCGGTCACGCACTGGCAATGCTGCGACGAGCTCGCGCGGCGCCACCCGCGGGTGCACGTCGAGCATGCGCCGATCTTCGTGCAGGACGGGCCGATCTGGACGTCCGCGGGCGTCACGGCCGGCATCGATCTGTGCCTGCGCCTCGTGACGAACGACTGCGGCCACACGCTCGCGCTCGCGGTCGCGCGCCATCTCGTCGTGTTCCTCGTGCGGCCGGGCAGCCAGGCGCAGTTCAGCACGCCGATCGAACTGCAGAGCGCGTCCGGGCAGTTCGCCGATCTGCATGCGTGGATTCGGCGTCATCTGGCCGGCGACCTCTCGGTGCCGACGCTCGCCGCCCGCGTGAACATGAGCGAGCGCAGCTTCGTGCGCCATTACCGCAACGCATTCGGCACGACGCCCACGAAGGCGGTCGAGCGCATCCGCGTCGAGACCGCGCGTAACCTGCTCGGCGAAACCGCGCTGCCCGCCAAGCAGATCGCGCAGCGCTGCGGGTTCGGCAGCGTCGCGACGCTGCGGCGCAGCTTCGCGCGCGCGTTCGATACGTCGCTGCACGAATATCGAGACCGGTTCCGCGGCGCGTAGCGCGCGACACGTAGCGCGCGATGCGCATTGCGCGGCACACGACACGCAGCGCGCAACGCGCAACGCGATATGGGCGCGCCTCGCCGTGTCACTGCAAACGTTGGCCGCAACCGCAATCGGACGCACATCGATCGGACATCGAAGCGACGCCCGGCCGCCGTTTCTTCTCATGCATTCATCCGCACCCGCTTCTCCGCGAATCGCACCGCCACGCGCGTCGACATTACGCGCCGCGCGGGAATCGCCATGCCGCGCGCTCGCCGCGATGGACAGCGCAGCATGCTTAGGTTAGCGTAACGATCGACTCCGCCACGATGCGCGCCGCGCACGGCGCGCCGCCCTCATTGTCACTGCGCAGTACCATGACCTCGACCTTACAGACCCGCCTGCCCGGATTCGCCCGCAACGCGCTGCGCCCGGTGCTCGATCCCTACCGCCGCTATCGCCACGCGAAACTGATCCACGCGGCGCGCGTCGCGCTGAGCGTGCTCGCCTCGATCGCGCTGACGACCGGCCTGCACATTCCGCACGGCGAATGGGCGACGATCACGGTGCTGATCGTGATCGGCGGGCTTCAGCATCACGGCAACATCCGCAAGAAAGCCGCCGAGCGCGCGCTCGGCACGCTGATCGGCGCGATCGCCGGCCTGTCGCTGATCCTGCTGCAAACCACCGCGCACCTGTCGCCGTTGACGTTTCTCGTGATGAGCGTCGCGTGCGGCTTCTGCGCATATCACGCGATCGGCAAGGCCGGCTATATCGCGCTGCTGTCCGCGATCACGATGGTGATCGTCGCCGGCCACGGCGACAACGAGATCGCCGACGGCCTCTGGCGCGCGGTGAACGTGCTGATCGGCATCGCGATCGCGCTCGCATTCTCGTTCGCGCTGCCGCTTTACGCGACCTACTCGTGGCGCTACAGGCTCGCCGACGCGTTGCGCGGCTGCGCGGCCGTCCACGCGCGAATCGCGGGCGAGCGCCACGTGAGCGACAACGAGCATCTGAAGGACATGGCGAAGCTCAATACGCTGCTCGTCCAGCTCCGCTCGCTGATGCCGTCGGTATCGAAAGAGATCTCCGTGTCGATGGCGCAGCTCGACGCGATCCAGCGGAGCCTGCGGCTGTGCATGAGCTCGCTCGAAATCCTGTCGAACCTGCAGCCCGGTGCCGACGACGAAGCCGGCAGGCGCTTCGTCCAGGCCCAGATGAAGGCGGACAACCGGCGGATTCAGGAGATGCTCGTCGGCGCGGCGCGCGCGCTCAAGTTCGGCACGCTGAGCCGGCTCGGGCCGCCGCACGGGCCGGCCGCGCAGGCCGGCGAGTACGCGCCGCCCGCGCAATTATCCGGCTACGTGTCGCTGACGGCGAAACTGGCGCACGAGATCGAGCAGCTCAGGCAGCGGCTGCACGATATCGCGCCGCAATGGAACATTTGAGCGGGCGGCGGCCGTACCGACGCGCGCTCGCCCATCGCAGCGCGTGCGCCCGCGCGCGACGCCGCCGATAGGCGAGCGATCGTCGGCATGAGCCGCGAGGATATGGCCTGACCGATTGCCTGCGCGGCGCCTGGAGCACGATGCTCGACGCTCGCTGCGCCGTATGCGGCGAACAAAATCCGCCGTCGATGCATTACCGAAAATCGGGAGCGCGAATCGATTTCGTCACATCGTCTTCGTGAATGGCCGGCGCTCGACAGACAAAGCACCCGCCTCACCCGGCCGTTCGCCATCGATCAAGAATCCGAACGAAACCCGCCGCGTCGTCCGCGCTCGCGATAGGCGAAGCGCCTACCCCTTGCGCAGCCTGCCGAGCTCGTCGGCCAGGTAATCGACGAATGCGCGAATCCGCGTCGACATCTGATGGCGCTGCGCATAGACGGCGTAAATGTCCGCGCTCGGCGTTTCGTACTCGGGCAACACGACGACGAGGCGGCCGTCGGCGAGATATTCGTCGATGTCCCACTCGGCGCGCATCAGGATGCCGTGTCCGTCGAGCGCCCATTTGACGGCGATTTCGCCGTCGTTCGTCGTCAGATTGCCGTTGATCCGGATCGCCTCCGTCTTGCGCGATGCGCCGCGCCCGCTCGTCAGCCGCCAGACGCCGTAGCCTTCGTCGCCCTGCCGGATGCCGATGCAGTTGTGCTTCGTCAGATCGTGCGGCGTCGCCGGCATCCCGTGCCTCGCGACGTACGACGGCGCCGCGCACAGCAGCCGCCGGTTCGGCGCGAGACGCCGCGCGACGACCCGCGTGTCCGGCTGCTCGCCGAAGCGCACGCACACGTCGAACGCATCGTCGGTGAGCGGCGGCGGCATCACCGACAGCTGCAACTGCACGGCCACCTGCGGGTAGCGGGCCACGAAGCGCGAAATCGCGGGCCCGACGTGGCTGCGCCCGAAGCCGAGCGTCGCGTTCACGCGCAACAGCCCTTTCGGATTCTTCTTCGCACTGCCGAGCAGCTCGCCCAGTTCGTCGATCTGGTCGAGTATCCGGCGCGCGTACTCGAGATAGGCCTCCCCTTCAGGCGTCAGCATCATCCGCCGCGTCGTGCGGTTGACGAGCGGCACGCCGGCGCGCTGCTCCATCTGCGTGAGCCGCTTGCTGACGGCCGCCGCCGTCAGTCCGAGTTCGCGGGCGGCGGCGCTCAGACTGCCCGATGCGGCGAGCGTCGAGAAAAAACCCAGGTCGGCGGGCTGAACGGCATCCGTCACGGTTTCGCTTGTGAATTCAAGTTAAGGATGCTTTGAGTCTAGCACCGGTTTCTTGACTCGCAGTTCGATAAAGTGCGCTCACATTCACGAATTTCAGAGGATGGAGGCATGAAGACCTATCGAATCGCGACCATTCCGGGCGACGGCATCGGCAAGGAAGTCGTTCCCGCGGGCAAGCAGGTGCTGGAGGCGCTCGCCGGAACCACTCGACGCTTCGCGTTCGAATTCGAGAACTTCGACTGGGGCGCCGACTACTATCGCCGACACGGCGTGATGATGCCCGACGGCGGCCTCGACGCGCTGCGCGACAAGGACGCGATCCTGTTCGGCTCGGCGGGCGACCCCGACGTGCCCGACCACATCACGCTGTGGGGCTTGCGTCTGAAGATTTGCCAGGGCTTCGACCAGTACGCGAACGTGCGCCCGACGCGCATCCTGCCCGGCATCGATGCGCCGCTCAAGCGCTGCACGCCCGACGATCTGAACTGGGTCATCGTCCGCGAGAACTCCGAGGGCGAATACGCGGGCGTCGGCGGGCGCGTGCACCAGGGACATCCGATCGAAGCGGCGACGGACGTGTCGATTCTCACGCGCGCAGGCGTCGAGCGGATCATGCGCTTCGCGTTCCGGCTCGCGCAATCGCGTCCGCGCAAGCGGCTGACGGTCATCACGAAGAGCAACGCGCAGCGCCACGCGATGGTGATGTGGGACGAGATCGCGAAGCAGGTGTCGGCCGAGTTTCCCGACGTGACATGGGACAAGGAGCTCGTCGACGCGGCCACCGCACGCATGGTCAACCGGCCGGCGTCGCTCGACACGGTCGTCGCGACGAACCTCCACGCGGACATCCTGAGCGATCTCGCCGCGGCGCTTGCGGGCAGCCTCGGCATCGCGCCGACCGGCAACATCGATCCGGAGCGCCGCTATCCGTCGATGTTCGAGCCGATCCACGGCTCCGCGTTCGACATCATGGGCAAGGGGCTCGCGAATCCGATCGGCACGTTCTGGTCGGTCGTGATGCTGCTCGAGCATCTGGGTGAAACGGAAAGCGCCGCGCGCGTGATGCGCGCGATCGAGGCCGTCACCGCGAACCCGTCGCTTCACACGGGCGACCTCGGCGGCCGCGCAACGACGGCGCAGGTGACCGCCGCCGTCTGCGCGCTCGTCGAGAGCGCCGAAGTCACCGCGTGACGCCCGGTGCGGGCATGCGATGCGCGCGAGCCGCATCGCTTCGGCATCGCGCGGCGCGTGGGCCGGCTTCGCGTCGAACGCGGGGTGCGGCCGGCCGCAGTATGGCTTCGCGTCGCTTCTCGGTTGGCTTTGCATTAGGCACGACGCTACGCATCACGCATCACGCATCACGCATCACGCATTAGGCATTAGGCATTAGGCATTAGGCATTAGGCATTAGGCATCGCCACGCGATCGTGACGCGCGCGCCGGCGAATGAGCCATGACGTCATGCAGTTCGACTGCTACCGCAATCGCGCCTGACCGGTTCGCAGAAACCGGCGTGGCAGCGATGGCCGATGCGCCGAGAAACACCCATCGAAGCCGGCGCGTCACGCCGCTTCGATCGAACGACGAACGGCGGCGCGGATTTCGATCGAGAAACCGCGCGGAGAAACGCAGCGCGGCCGCGCGATGCGCACGCACCGGTCTCCCGGCCGGCGCGCGCGACAACGATCGCGCGCCGCCCGCCTCGAAGCCGTCGCGCGTCGTCCGGATCTTTCCAATAGAGCACGGCTCGACCTCCAAGGAGGAGACACATGCAATCCGATCTCGAGTCCCGGGTTTCCCGGAAACTCACGTGGCGCATCATCCCGTTCGTGATGCTGCTCTACTTCGTCAGCTTTCTCGATCGCGTCAACGTGGGCTTCGCCGCGATGACGATGAACAAGGCGATCGGGCTGTCGCCGACCGCGTTCGGGCTCGGCGGCGGCCTCTTCTTCATCGGCTACTTCCTGTTCGAGGTGCCGTCGAACCTGATCCTGCATCGCGTCGGCGCGCGCATCTGGATCGCGCGCGTGATGATCACGTGGGGTATCGTATCGGCGGCTTCCGCGTTCGCGGCCGGCCCGGCGAGCTTCTACGCGCTGCGCTTTCTGCTCGGCGTCGCCGAGGCGGGCTTCTTTCCCGGCATCATCCTGTACCTGAGCCTGTGGTTTCCCGCGAAGCAACGTGCGCTCGCCGCCGCGTGGTTCATGGCGGCCGCGCCGATCTCGACGGCGCTCGGCTCGCCGCTGTCGGGCGCGATCATGCAGTTGCCGCCGATGTTCGGCCTCGCGAACTGGCAAACGCTCTACGTCATCGAGGCGCTGCCGGCGATCGCGCTAGGCTTCGTCGTCCTGAATTTCCTCACCGATGCGCCGTCGAACGCGCACTGGCTGCGAGCCGACGAGCGCGAATGGCTGATCGCGAAGCTCGATGCGGAAGCCGATCTGCGCCACGCGCACGCGGGCCACACCGCGGGAGCGTGGAACGCGCTGCGCGATCCGCGCGTGCTGGCGCTCTCGCTCATCTACTTCGGCACGTCGGCGGGCCTCTACACGCTCGGCCTGTGGGCGCCGCTAATGATCCGGCAATTCGGCTTCAGCGCGCTCGAAACCGGCCTGCTGAACGCGATTCCAAGCCTCGCCGCAGTCGTCGCGATGATCCTGTGGGCGCGGCGCTCCGATCGCACCGGAGAACGAACCTGGCATGTCGTGATTCCGTGCGTGCTCGCATGCGTCGGCTTCGTCTTCGCGGGCCAGGCAAGCACCGCGCTGCTCACCGTGCTCGCGCTCGTCGTCGTCAACGTCGGGATCAGCGCCGCGAAGGCGCCGCTGTGGGCGATGCCGAGCATGTTTCTGTCCGGCGCGGGCGCGGCCGCGGGCATCGCGATGATCAATTCGATCGGCAACCTCGGCGGCTTCGTCGGCCCGTTCGCGATCGGCTGGCTGAAGAATCTGACGGGCGGCTATGCGGCGGGGCTGTACGTCGTCGCGGCGACGCTCGCGCTGTCCGCGATCGTCACGCTGCTGCTGAGCCGCAAGGCCCCGCAGCAAGCGCTCATCTCGCGCGTGCGGCACAACCATTGAACGATGCGGCCACGGATCGAAAGCGTGCGTCTCGATTCGCGCCGCACCGCAACTCGTCGGCCGCGCTTTCTCCGACTGCCATCGACGAACCGTTCCGGCACCGCAAGCGCCGCATCGGATTCCGAAACAACGTATGCCGAACGTTCGCGCCGCGCAATGCGCGCGTTCCGGTTCGCACGCGAGCGACCGATGCCCGCGCGCGTCGCCGCGACTCGCTCACGCGCGCATCGAGATTCAAGACGCCGAATCGAGCGGCTCCACCGTCACGCCGACCGTCAGCACCTGATCCGCGCCGCCGCCGCGGATGACGCCGCGCAGCGGCGTCACGTCCGCGTAGTCGCGGCCGATCGACAGCATCACGTAATCGTCGCCGGGCGCGCGATCGTTGGTCGGATCGAGCTGCAGCCAGCCGCCATCCTCGGGCCACGCCGGATCGTAGACCTCGACCCACGCGTGCGACGCATCCGCGCCGATCAGCCGCGGCTGTCCCGGCGGCGGCTGCGTCAGCAGGTAGCCGCTCACGTAGCGCGCGGCGAGCCCGAGCGAGCGCAGCGCACCGATCATCACGTGCGCGAAGTCCTGGCACACGCCCTTGCGCAGTGCGAGCGCATCGAGCGCGGTCGTGCCGACGTCGGTGCTGCTCGGCGTGTACGCGAAATCGGCGTGGATGCGGCGCATCAGCTCCCACGCGGCCTGCACGAGCGGCCGGCCCGGCGAGAAGCTCGACGCCGCGTACGCGACGAGATCCGGATGGCATTCGACGTGCGGCGAAGCGAACACGAATTCGCTCGCCGGATCGAACGGCCGCCCCGCGCGAAACGTCAGGCGCTCGCGCACCGCTTCCCACGCGCTCGCGCATCCGGCGCGCGGCGCGGCGATCGCGGGCGGCGGCTCGCCGCGCTTGCCCGCCGACAGCGCGGGCGGCGCGACCCGCACGACGCTGCGGCTGCGCACGAACAATTCCTCGTGCGGCTGGTTGATCGCAAACGACGTGCGCTCGTTGCCGAACGAATCGGTGTCGACGACGAGCCCTTCGGCGCGCGGCTCGATCTCGAGCGAGAACTCGAGCACGCGCTGGCGCGGCGTCTCGAGCGGGCGCAAGCGCGCCTGATGCTGCGCGGACTCCACGCGCGCCGCGTAGCGATAGCGTGTATCGTGCGTGACGCGCAAGAGCGCGCTGCCTGCCGGCTGCGCGCGCGCAGCCGTCTTGCGCGTGCGTGTGCCCTTCTTCGCGTTCGCCGGCGAATGCGTCGTCATCCCCATAGCGACCTGCCCGCCTCGCGCACATGGCTGAAGTAGCGCTCGCCGATCCGGTTCGACAAGTCCCACACCGCCTTGCTGCATGCGTGCAGGCGCGCGAGCAGCGCCGCGTGGCGGCCGTCGCCGTCCGTCTCGCACAACACGTGCAGCGGCCAGCCGGCGATGTCCGGAATGCCGTCGGCGAGCTCCGACAGCGCATAGCCTTCGCTGCGCTCGACCTTCGACAGCCGGCCGCGCAGCGCCTGCGCGACCCACGCGAGCGAACGCGGATTGTCGGTGTCGAGCACGACGAGCGACAGCAGCGGCGCCACGTCGAAGCAGCGCTGGAACCGCGAGCGAAACGTGATGCCGCTGTCGAACAGCTCGAGCACGAGCTCGAAGCCCTCCTGCTTGTGAATCGCGTCGTCGTCGAACGCGTGGCCTAGCACGCCGCCCAGGAATTCGAGGCGATCGATCTGGCGGCCGATCGACAGCAGGCGCCAGCCGTCGTCGCGCGTCATGTTGTCGGTCTGCGCGCCCGTGATCGCCGACAGCAGCAGATTCAGCCGCTCGAGACGCTGCAGCGCGTCGTTGCCGAGCTGCTCCTCGGGTTCCGTGTCGTCGCCGCCTTCGTCGAACAATTGCGTCGCGTCGTCGATCAGGCGCCATTGCTCGCGCGAGAGCCGCTCCCGAATCGCCGCCGCCGCGCCGCGCATGCCGAACAGGCACGACGCGATCCCCGTCGAGCGGTCCGCTCGATGCGTGAGCGCGAGCGTCAGCGCCTGCTGGAACCCGCGCGGCGCTTCGACGGCCGATGGGGCGTCGGCGGGCAGCAGCCCGTTGTCGCGACACAATGCGTCGAGCAAATGAAGATGCACGGGCGTCTCGACGTCATCCTCGCCGCGCAGCCGCTCGAGCGCCGCGCGCGCGAGCCTCGTGAGGTTCGTCGCGCGCTCGGTGTAGCGGCCGAGCCAGAACAGGTTCTCCGCCGCGCGGCTCGCGATCGCGCGCGAACGCTCCTGCAAGTCGTCGGGGCCGAGATGCGTCTGCAGCAGCGTGGTCGGATCGACCGCGCCTTCGGTCATCACCCATGTGTCGACGCTGCTGCCGCCGCGCGGCATCGGCGCGTTGAACAGCTCGTCGCGCGTGCCGACGCGCGCGAGGCCGCCCGGCAGCACACGCCACGAGCCCGCGCCGTCCGCGAGCGCGAACACGCGCAACAGCAGCGGCCGCGGCACGATCCGCGCGCCGCCGTCTCCGGCGCCCGCACCGCCCGCCCAGGTCGGCGCCTGCGACAGCGGCAAGTCCGCCTGAATCGTGTAGTGCGCGGGCCGCGCGGCGATCCGCGCGCGCCATTCGGCGAGTTGCGGCGGCGCGAGCCGCGCGCCGATCACCGGCTCGAACGCGCCGCCCGCCTGCACGCTCGCGGGAAACGTCGGCCTCACGATGCTACGCGCGAGGAGCGGCAGCGCTTCGTCGCACGCGGCTTGCTCGCCGCACCACCACGACGGCACCGCGGGCAGCGACAGCGTTTCGCCGAGCAGGCTCTGCGCGAGGCGCGGCAGGAAGCCGAGGATGCCGGGCGATTCGAGAAAGCCCGAGCCCGGCAGGTTCGCGAGCAGCACGTTGCCCGCGCGTACCGCCTGCATCAGCCCCGGCACGCCGAGCAGCGAATCGGGGCGCAGTTCGAGCGGATCGAGCCATTCGTCGTCGACGCGCCGCAGGATGCCGTGCACGGGCTCGAGCCCGCGCAGCGTCTTCAGGTAGACGCGCTGGTCGCGCGCCGTCAGGTCGCCGCCTTCGACGAGCGTGAGGCCCAGATAGCGCGCGAGATACGCATGCTCGAAATAGGTCGCCGCATGCGGGCCCGGCGTGAGCAGCACGATGCGCGAATTCTTCCGCGCGGGGCTCAGCGCCTGCATGCTCTGCAACAGCGCGCGATAGCTCGCGGCGAGCCGCTGCACATGCAGGCCGCGGAACGCGCGCGGGAAGAGCCGCGACACGATCAGCCGATTCTCCAGAAGATAGCCGAGCCCCGACGGCCCCTGCGTGTGCTGCGCCATCATCCGCCACGCGCCGTCCGGCCCGCGCGCGAGATCGAACGCGACGACGTGCAGCCACGTGCCGCCCGGCGCGCGCGCGCCGCACATCGGCCGCAGGTAGCCGGGATGTCCGGTGACGAGCGCGGGCGGCAGGAGCCCGCGGTGCAGGATCGTCTGCTCTCCGTAGAGATCGGCGAGGATCGCGTTGAGCAGCCGCACGCGCTGGAGCACGCCGCGCTCGATCGTCGCCCAGTCGTCGGGCGCGACAATCAGCGGCAGCAGGTCGAGCGACCACGGCCGCACCGCGCCGCCGCCCGCCGCCCGCTCGTGCGGGTGGTAGGCGAGCCCGTTCTCGCGCATCCGGCGCTGCAGCGCGTCGGCGCGGCGGTCGAGATCGGCGAAGCCGACGCTGCCGAGTTGCATGAAGAATGCGCGCCACGCGGGCGCGAGCGATGCGCTCGACAGCGCGGCCGCACCGCCGCGCAGCTCGTCGTAGCGGCCCGTGACCGCGGGCGCGGCGAGCGCCGCGCCGAGCTCGGCCGCGTCCTGCTGCGAACCCGTGTCGAATAGCGTCTGCATCGCGTCGGCGGCGAGATCGTCGTCGGAGGAAAGTGAAAGCACGATTCGATTCTTCAAAGGCGGGCGGCCCGCGCCGCCGCGAGGCGAACGCCGCCCGCGCGCGGCGCGCGCCGCTCATCGATGTCGAATCCTAACATTCTTGCCCGGCGCGGCACGCCCGCTGCGCCGCGCACGCCCGCCGCGCGCGGCGTTGCCGACACCCTCGCCGCATCGCGCAACCGCTGCGCCGCCCGAATCCGTTCAGCCACGCCGCAAATCCAGCGTGAACGGAAACTCGCGGCTCGGCGCGGCGGGCTCGGCCGTCATCGCGCCCGGCGTGTGCCCCATCGACACGAAGCGCGCGAGCCGCCGGCTTTCCGCTTCGTAAGCGTTCACGGGGAACGTGTCGTAGTTGCGGCCGCCGGGGTGCGCGACGTGATATCGGCAGCCGCCGAGCGAGCGCCGCATCCACGTGTCGACGATGTCGAACGTGAGCGGCGCGTGCACGCCGATCGTCGGATGCAGCGCCGAAGGCGGCGCCCACGCCTTGTAGCGCACGCCGGCGACGTATTCGCCGGCGGTGCCGGTCGGCTGCAGCGGCAGCGCGCGGCCGTTGACGGTCACGACGTAGCGGCTGTCGTTCAGCCCGCTCACGTGGACCTCGAGCCGCTCGAGCGACGAATCGACGTAGCGCACGGTGCCGCCGATCGCCCCTTCCTCGCCCATCACGTGCCACGGCTCGAGCGCGCCGCGCAGCGCGAGCGCGACGCCGCGCACCGCGATCTGCCCGAACAGCGGAAAACGGAATTCGAAGTGCGGCGCGAACCATGCCGGATCGAACGCGAAGCCCGCTTCGCGCATTTCGGTCAGCACGTCGTCGAAATCCATCCTGACGAACGTCGGCAGCAGGAAGCGATCGTGCAGCGCGGTGCCCCAGCGCGCGAGCGGAGTCTCATACGGCGCGCGCCAGAAGCGCGCGATCAGCGCGCGCAGCAGCAGTTGCTGGACGACGCTCATCCGCGCGTGCGGCGGCATCTCGAACGCGCGCAGCTCGAGCAGGCCGAGGCGCCCCGTCGCCGAATCCGGCGAATAAAGCTTGTCGATGCAGAATTCGCTGCGGTGCGTGTTGCCCGTCACGTCGATCAGCAGATTGCGCAGCACGCGGTCGACGAGCCACGGCGGCATGTCGTCGCCGTAGCGCAGCTTGTTGCGGCGGATCTCGGCGAACGCGATGTCCAGCTCGTAGACCTGATCGTCGCGCGCCTCATCGACGCGCGGCGCCTGGCTCGTCGGGCCGATGAAGAGCCCCGAGAACAGATAGGACAGCGACGGATGATTGTGCCAATACGCGATCAGGCTCGCGAGCAGGTCGGGACGGCGCAGGAACGGGCTGTCCGCGGGCGTCGCGCCGCCGAGCACGAAGTGATTGCCGCCGCCCGTGCCGACATGCCGGCCGTCGACCATGAACTTCTCGCTCGACAGCCTGGATCGATACGCGGCGTCGTACAGGAATTCGGTGTGCTGAACGAGCTCGTCGAAGTCGTGCGCCGGATGGATGTTCACTTCGATCACGCCGGGATCGGGCGTCACCTGGAGCATCTTCAGGCGCGCGTCGCGCGGCGGCGGATAGCCTTCGAGCACGAGCTTCACGTCGAGCGACTCAGCCGTCAGCTCGACCGTCGTCAGCAGATCGAGATAGTCCTCGAGCGCCGCGACCGGCGGCATGAACACGTAGAGCACGCCATTGCGCACCTCGACGCACAGCGCCGTGCGCGTGATCCATGCGGCGGACTCGAAGCGCTGCGGATAGCGCGCGGAATCGTCTGCCGCGCCCGCCGACGCCGCGCGCGCCCCTTCGCCGACGCGCGCCTGCATCATGGTCCGCGCGTGCGCGGCGAAATCGCGCGCGGCCGCGGCCGGATCGCGCGGCACGTCGTAACCGCCGCCCGCATAGCGCGCGCGCAGCGCGTTCGCGTCCGGCAGCGCGCCCTGCGGCGCGAACGGATCGCGCTCGACGAGATACGGATAATCGCCGCGGCTCACCCACGGCAGCGAATCGAGCGGCAGACGGTAGCCCATCGGAGAATCGCCCGGCACGAGATACATCCGCTCGTCGCGGAAGAACCACGGGCCCGTCTCCCAGCGCGGCCCCGCGAGCGCCGGATTCGGCGCGAGCGGCTTGAGCGGCAGCACGTAACCGATCACGCTGTCGAGCTGCTGCGAGAACACCTTGCGCAGCCGCGCGCGCTCGAGCTCGTCGTCGAGCCGCGCATCGAACGGATCGACGTTCACCGGCAGTTGCCGCTCGCGCCACAGGTAATACCAGACGTCCTCGTAGCCGGGCGTCACGTAATCGCTCGTGATACCGAGGCGCGCCGCGAGCGCGCGGACGAAGCGCTCGGCGTCCGCGGTCGTATGGGCCGACGGCTCGCGCTCGTCGGCGAAGCGCGCCGGATCGCGCCAGACGGGCTCGCCGTCCGCGCGCCAAAACACGGACAGCGCCCAGCGCGGCAACTGCTCGCCCGGATACCACTTGCCCTGGCCGAAGTGCAGGAAGCCGCCCGCGCCGTACTCGGCGCGCAGCTTCTGCACGAGCGACGTCGCATGGCCGCGCTTCGTCGGCCCGAGCGCGTCGGTGTTCCATTCGGCGCCGTCGCGGTCGTCGATCGACACGAACGTCGGCTCGCCGCCCTGCGTGAGGCGCACGTCGCCCGCCTCGAGCTCGGCGTCGACCTGCGCGCCGAGCCGCAACACGTGCCGCCACGCTTCGTCGGTGTACGGCTTCGTCACGCGCGGCGATTCGTAGATGCGCGTGACGCGCATCTCGTGCTCGAACTCGACCTCGCATTCGTCGACGAGCCCCTCGACGGGCGCGGCGCTCGTCGGCTGCGGCGTCGCGGCGAGCGGAATATGGCCCTCGCCCGCGAGCAGTCCGGACGTCGGATCGAAGCCGATCCAGCCCGCGCCCGGCAGGTACACCTCGCACCACGCGTGCAGATCGGTGAAGTCGACCTCGGCGCCGCTCGGGCCGTCGAGCGACTTCACGTCGGGCGTCAGCTGGATCAGATAGCCGGACACGAAGCGCGCGGCGAGACCGAGATGACGACACAGCTGCACGAGCAGCCAGCCGCTGTCGCGACACGATCCCGATGCGAGCGTAAGCGTCTCCTCGGGCGTCTGCACGCCCGGCTCGAGCCGCACGACATAGCGGATGTCACGCTGCAACTGTTGGTTCAGCGCGACGAGGAAGTTCACGGTGCCCGGCGGCGTGCGGTCGATCGATTCGAGATACGAACGAAATGCGTCGGACGCGCTCGTATCGGGATCGCACGCGAGATACGGCGCAAGCTCGCGGCGCAGCGCATCGTCGTAATCGAACGGAAAGGTTTCCGCGCGCTCCTCGAGGAAGAAGTCGAACGGGTTGTAGACCGACATCTCGGCGACGAGATCGATCGCGATCTCGAACGTGCGCGTCTGCTCGGGAAACACGAGCCGCGCCATGTAGTTCGCGAACGGGTCCTGCTGCCAGTTGACGAAGTGCTGCGCGGGCTCGATCTTCATCGAATACGACAGGATCGGCGTGCGGCAATGCGGCGCGGGCCGCAGGCGCACGACTTGCGGCCCGAGGTGGACGAGCCGGTCGTAGCGGTAGCGGGTGACGTGGTGAAGCGCGACGTGAATGGACATGGCGTGGGCCGTTCGTTGCGGTTGCAGGGGCGTCGGGATGAGACGGCGTGGCGGCGCGGGGCGGCGCGAACGCGCCGCCGTCCGTTGCGCCGCGTGGCGGCTCGCGGGCGCGTCAGACGAGTTCCGGGGATTGGATCACGCTGATCTCGACGCCGACCGGCTTCGCGCCGGGACCGTAGACCGGCATCGTGTCGCGATAATCGAGGCCCGCCGCGATCCGCACGTAACGCTCGTCCGGGCAACGGTTCATGAACGGATCGAAGCCGACCCAGCCGAGCCCTTCGATGTACGCCTCGGCCCACGCGTGGCCCGATTGCGGCTGCATCGCGACCGCCGCTTCCTGTATCGCGACGCTCGTCTGGCGCACCGCGTCGCCTGGCGCTTCGTGCGCGCCGTCCGCGTCATGCCGCATCTGCATCGCCTGCTGCGCGACGCCGCTCGCCTGATGCAGCGCTTCGGCGATCCGCTGCATCGAGCCGTCCGTCAGCAAATAGCCCGACACGTAACGCGCCGGAATCTTCAGCGCGCGCGCCGTCGCGACGAACACGTGCGCGTGGTCGCGGCTCGTGCCGACGCCGCTTTGCAGCGCGGTCTCCGCGTCGCGCGGCGCCGCCTGCGCGTTCGGCTCGTAGGCGATCCGGCTGTGCACCTCGGTCATCAGCCAATGCAGCGCATCGAGGCTCTTGTGCTCGATCGGCAGCGCGTCGGCGAGCGCGCGAATCGCGTCGCCCGCGCGCGTGAGGTCGGTCGCGCGCTCGAACACCCACGGCGGCGCATACGAATCGGCGTTGCCGAGGATGCCGGCGCGATCCTGCGTCTCGACGACGCCCGCCGCGATGATCGCGATCTCCGGCTTGTCGCGATCGTGCCGCACGAGGTCGACGCGATTGCCGAGACCATCCGCGTACGTGAGCGTCGGCTCGACGCCGTCGATCGTCACCTGCCAGGCCCTCACGGTCTGGCTCGGGCCGCTTTGCGGGCGCAGCCGCAGGCGCTGCAGCACGTACGCAGCGTGTTCGTCGAATTGGAAGCGCGAGATGTGGCGGATGGCGAGGCGCATGGCTGATCTCAATCGAAGTTGTAGGCTTGGGCGATTTCGATGCCGAGACTGTTGTTCTTGGCGATGAAATCCGTCAGAAACTCGTGCAGCCCGCTCTTGAAGATGCGTTCGACCGTGTTGTCTTCGAGCGACTGCTTGATTTTGGCGGCCGTTTCGTGACAACCGTGCGTGACGCCGTAATCTTTCGCGAGATGCTCGAGGCTCGACACGACGCGTCCGTAGCAATAGCGCAGCGAACGCGGCATCCGTCCGTTCAGGATCAGGTAGTCGGCGATGTTCGTCGGCTTGTATTGCACGTCGTAGACCCAGCGATACGACCGGTGCGCGGCGACGCAGCGCAGGATCGATTCCCACTGATAGTTGTCGAGGATCGTGCCGACGTGCGACACCGACGGCAGCAGCAGGTGATACTTGACGTCGAGAATCCGCGCGGTGTTGTCCGCGCGCTCGATGAACGCGCCGATCTGCGCGAAATCGAAGATCTCGTTGCGCAGCATCGTGCTGTAGAAGCTGCCGAGGATCAGCGCGGTCTCGCGCTTGATCTCGTCGAGGATCGCGGGCAGCGCGCTCGCGCGGATCGGCTGCGCGAGCGCGCGCTTGATCGCGAGCCACGCGCCGTTCACGCTCTCCCACGCCTCGCGCGTGAGCGCCGTGCGCACCATCCGCGCGTTCGAGCGTGCGCATTCGATGCACGACAGCACGCTCGACGAATTGTCGCGATCGCGCAGCAGATAGTCGGCGACCGTGTCGGCCGCATAAGTTTCGTACTTCTGACGATAGCCGTCGTCCGCGCCGGAGCTGACGAGCACCGACGACCACTCCGCCGGCGCGTCCGACGTGCGGGTGAGCGCCATCCGCAATCCCGCGTCGACGATCCGCGCGGTGTTCTCCGCTCGCTCGATATAGCGATACATCCAGTAAAGACCGCTTGCTGTGCGTCCGAGAAGCATGTTTGCCGTCCACTCCGATCGTTGTTCGGTGCGGCGCGCCCCTACGCGCGCGCCGCGCGCGCATGCGCCGCCTCGCGCGTGCGTCAGTCGGCGAGCACCCAGGTATCCTTGGTGCCGCCGCCCTGGCTAGAGTTGACGACGAGCGAACCCTCCTTCAACGCGACCCGCGTCAAGCCGCCCGGCGTGATGCGAATCCGGTCGGACACGAGCACGAATGGCCGCAGATCGACGTGGCGCGGCGCGAGGCCCTTCTCCGTCAGGATCGGCGTCGTCGACAGCGCGAGCGTCGGCTGCGCGATGTAGTTCGACGGTTTCGCGCGCAGCTTCGCCGCGAACGCTTCGCGCTCGGCCTTCGACGCGGCCGGGCCGACCAGCATCCCGTAGCCGCCCGAGCCGTGCACCTCCTTCACGACGAGTTCCTCCAGATGCTCGAGCACGTACTTGAGGCTGTCCGCTTCCGCGCAGCGCCAGGTCGGCACGTTCTCGAGCATCGCCCGGCGGCCGGTGTAGAACTCGACGATCTCCGGCATGTACGAGTAGATCGCCTTGTCGTCGGCGATGCCCGTGCCGGGCGCGTTCGCGATCGTCACGTTGCCCGCGCGATAGACGTCCATGATCCCCGCGACGCCCAGCACCGAATCCGGTCGGAAGGTGAGCGGATCGAGGAACGCGTCGTCGAGGCGGCGATACAGCACGTCGATCGGCTTGAAACCTTCGGTCGTGCGCATCGCTACGCGATCGCCTATCACCTGCAGATCGCTTCCTTCGACGAGATGCACGCCCATCTGGTCGGCGAGGAACGCGTGCTCGTAGTACGCGGAGTTGTGAATGCCGGGCGTGAGCACCGCGACGGTGGGGTTGTCCGCGTTGCCGCCGGGCGGGCAGACGGCCGCGAGCGACTGACGCAGCAGTTGCGGATAGGTTTCGACGGGCCGCACCTTCACCTGCTGGAACAGCTCGGGGAAGAGCTGCATCATCGTTTCGCGGTTCTCGAGCATGTACGACACGCCGGACGGCGTGCGCGCATTGTCTTCGAGTACGTAGAACTGATTTTCCGCAGTCCGGACGATGTCGACGCCGATGATGTGCGTGTAAACGTTTCCGGGCGGCCGGAAATCGATCATCTCGGGCAGGAACGCATCGTTGTGCGCGATCAGGTGCTTCGGCACGATCCCCGCGCGGACGATCTCCTGACGGTGATAGATGTCGTCGAGGAACGCATTGAGCGCCATCACGCGCTGCTCGATCCCCTGCGACAGCCGATTCCATTCGTGTCCGGAAATGATCCGGGGCACGATGTCGAAAGGAATCAGCCGCTCGGCGGCCTCGGCGTCGCCATAAACGGCGAACGTGATGCCGGTCTTGCGGAACACGCCCTCGGCGTCATGCGCCTTCTGGGCCAGGCTCGCGGGGTCCTGCGTGTCGAGCCATTGCTTCAAGCGCTCATACGGCGCGCGTACGGTATCGCCGGGTTGCAGCATTTCGTCGAACGGCTTCATCGAAAAGTTCTCCATCCATCATTCACTCGGCATCTCTCCATGCCGAACCGGCGCAATGCGTAGCGAGCAAAGAGCGTGCCTTGTTGGAATCCGTTTCGCGGTTTGATTTGGCACTTTTGCGCGGCACGCCGCACCACGAAGGTGCGGCCGCCAGTTGGCGGCATGCGCCGACTCGGCGCAGCCGGCGTCGCCCGCGTGGCTAGCGTGGCAGATTTCCGGCGTGTCTGTCTATGCGGGCGATCACCCCGGGGGACGGATCGAACCGCCCTCCGGATTTTCTGGATTAACCAGATAGTTAAGAGCCGGAGACGCGACCCGCACGGAGACGACTGCGATTCACGTAATGGACCGGAACGTGAGGCTGAATTGGCGACGCGGCCCCCGGCGCTCAAGAAGCGCTCAAGCATTTTGATCATGCACCAACAGAAATCGAATGGACTGCGAATAGCCCGGAAGCTTCCTGATTTGCACGAATAGCGAGCGGACGCAGCCGTCGCCTCCGTATCTATCGCGTGAGACAGCAAGTGTGCCTCGGCCCCCCCGGCCTGGAATCCATTCGGCTTCCCGACGGACGGCAAGACGAGGCGAGGCGTCTCACCGCTCCAAATCGCCGCGCCGGCCGTCGAATTAACCCTACTCGCAAATGAGAATCGTTTGCATTTAAGGCGAAACTATCCGATGATGTGCTCCGTTCATCGACCGATACCGAAGCCTCGACCATGGATGCCATCGCCGCTGCGGCGCCCGCGCGCGCCGCCGTCGCCGCCGTCGCCGACAACCCGCACGGCCTGCTGCGGGGACTGCTTTCGCGCCGTTCCCGCTGGCCGCTGACCGAGCCCGCGCCCGGCCCGCGCGAGCTCGACGCGATCTTCGACGCCGCTCTCTGCGCCCCCGACCACGGCAATCTGCGCCCGTGGCGCTTCGCCGTCATCCGGGGCGCGGCGCGCCACGCGTTCGGCGACCTGCTCGTCGAACTCGCCGATGCGAGAGCGCCCGACGATCCGCCCGGTTCGCACGAGCATCGTCGCGGCAAGGCGCTGGCCGCGCCCCTCATCGTCGCGCTCGGCACCGCGCTGAACCGCACGTCGAAGGTGCCGGAGATCGAGCAGTTGCTCGCCGTCGGCGCGGCCGCGATGAACATGCTCAATGCGATCCATCAGCTTGGCTACGGCGGATTCTGGGCAACGGGCGTCGACTCGTACGAGCCGGCGCTGCGCGACGCGCTCGGCTTCGGCCCGAACGAAAGTCTCGTCGGGTTCCTGTTCGTCGGCACGCCGGCAGAGCCCGCGAGCGGCGCACGGCGCCCGGATCGCAGCGCGCACGTGCGCGAATGGCTCGGCCCCGCACGCTGACCGCCGCGCCGATCGACATCGATGCGCGGCCCGCCGATCGCGGGCCGCTCTGAACCCGGAGGTTCCGCCATGCATTTCCCTCATGCCGACACGAGCGGCGCACCACTCGCCGACGCCGACGCCGCATCGCGCGACACCGACGCCGAGCGGGTCGTGCTGACCGCGGTGCGCACCTGGCTGCATCCGTGCGCCGCCGCCGGCGAAGACGCGCGTCGCGGCCGGCGGTCGTGGCGCGACGTACTGGCCGCCGCCGGCCTGCGCGCCGACGGCCTCGTGCACTTCGACATGCTGATGCGCTTCCTGACGTGCGACGCGTGTCATCCGCTCGACACGCACTGCCGCTGCGCGAGCGGGCTCGCCAGCGACGAGGCTCGGCTCTTGCAGGCGCTCGCCCATCTGCAATCGACGCGCAGCGAAGCGGCGCTGCGCGCGCTCGCCGACTGGCTGCCGCGCTGCGCGGACAGCGGCGTGCTGAAGATCGCCCGCTGGTTCTCGATCGCATTGCTCGACGCGGGGCTCGCGATCCGCGTTCCCGCGCAGCCCGCCGCCTACGTGCACTAACGCGATCAGTCACGCACGCGCGGCGAACATGTCGCCGCACAAACGCCCGGTGGCGGCTCGCGCGAATCAAGCACGGCTTCGTCGGGCGCGCGGCGGGCACACGGGTTGCGACGCCCGATGCTCAGCCCGTCACCCGCAACACGAGCCGCGTTTTTCTACGCCCCGCGACGAGCCGCCAAATCGCCGTTCGCAACACGGGCACGGCACGATTCCACCCGGTCAACCTCCTAAGTTTCGCGGTAACGCTCGCTGCCGGGCACACGATAGGCTGCGGTCTCTTTGCTTGCGGCTTTCTTCCCGGAGCGACTCGAACGGCCGGGGCGGCGGCGCACGTCTCGCGCGCCGGACTCGCACGGATTTCGCCGCGCCTGCCATTTCTGGTAGGCCTGCGAACGCGCGGCGTCATCTACCATCCTGACGGAATCCTCAGAAGAAAGCGCAAGCCTCATATTTCGATATCCAAAACAATCGACGCATCTTTACCACACTGCGGACCGCGAGCTGTGTCATTTCTCACCTGGACTCACTTGGAGGAACGCTACATGAAGTCGCACTTCGATGCGCCGTCATCTCGCCGGCGGGCGCGCGGCGCCGTCACACTCGGTGCCACCGCCACGCTTGCCGCTTCGCTTGCCGCATTGCTCGCGCCCATCGACGATGCAGCCGCGCACGGCGCGGTCGGCTTCCCGATCGCGCGTCAATACCAATGCCGCCTCGAGGGCGGCTATTGGGACCCGCCCAACGGCTCGGGTATCCCGAACAACGATTGCCGCGCCGCCTATCGCGCAGGCAACAATTCGGCTTACCCTTTCACGCAATGGAACGAGGTGTCCGCGAACCCGGTCGGCCAGGGCAACGATCTCGCGCAACTGAAGGCCGCGGTGCCTGACGGCCTGCTGTGCGCGGGCGGCGACACGTCGAAGGCCGGTCTCGACAAGGCGCCGACTGCACTCTGGCGCAAGACGCAACTGACACCACGCAACGGTCACATCGAACTCCTCTGGGAGAACACGACCTCGCACAATCCGGCGCGCATGCGCGTGTTCATCTCGAAGCCGTCGTACGATCCGTCGCGACCGCTGCGCTGGGACGACCTGCAGCAGATCTACGAAGCGCCGGCTCCCGCGCCCGTCCCCGCGAACGGCGCGGGCCATCTGCCCGGTTCGATCCAGTCGTTCTACAAGCTCGACGTGACGCTGCCCCCGGGCCGCAGCGGCGACGCCGTGCTGTACAGCTACTGGCAGCGCATCGACGCGGGCAACGAAGGTTTCTTCAACTGCAGCGACGTGACGATCGCCGCGGACGAGAGCGCATCGGGCTTCCCATGGGTCGCGACGCATGCGTTCGTCGAGCCGGGCGTCGCGCCGCAAGCCGGCCAACAGGTTCGCTTCCGCGTGATGGGCACCGACGCGCGCGGCGCGGAAGTCGTTGACGTGCGGCAACCGATCACGCCGTACAACACCAATCGCAGCGTGTGGGCGAAGCAGATCGCCGATCAGGTCAACGGCCGCTACGGCAACATCGCGCGAATCGGCGTGCGCTCGGGCAACACGATCTACTTCGACACGACGAACTTGAACGCGAACAAGGTCTGGCTGCAGCCGAACTACAGCAGCGCGCTCGGCGTCGTCGGCGCGAAATAGCGGGCCGCCGTCCGTTCCGGACGGGCGGCCGCGCATCGCCGCAAGCCGGCGCCGCGCAGCCGCCTTACATAGCGTGCTTGCGGATATTCCCTCGATATCCGCATTGGGCGACGCATCTCGATCCTCGATGCGCCGCCTTTTTTTTGGTTCATCGCAGGAAACCGTGGAGGGTTTTCGAGCGATTGCATAATCTGACACCTGATTTTAAGGATGTCGGAGGAAGCAATTGCTCGATCGAAA
>NZ_JPWT01000090.1:0-43215 GCF_000773065.1 Burkholderia sp. ABCPW 111
GAGGTTCGAGGTTCGAGGTTCGAGGTTCGAGGTTCGAGGTTCGAGGTTCGAGGTTCGAGGTTCGAGGTTCGAGGTTCGAGGTTCGAGGTTCGAGGTGCGAGGTTCGAGGTGCGAGGTGCGCCTCCAACGTTCAACGCCCGAAGCGCGAAAACGACCCGCGCGAAACGCCGCGTCAAAGAAAAAACGGCTTGCGACAGCCGCAAGCCGTTTCCCGTATGGCGCGATCGAACCGAACCCGCGCCGCGGATTCGGCCGACCCACGTCGTCGCGTCAGGCGGGCTGCGCCGCCGCGCCGCCGTCCGTCGAAGGCAGGCGCACCGCCAGTTGCTGCGCGTAGCGCGCTGCCGCCGGGCCGCAAACGATGTGGAACGTGTCGCTCGCGACCCACGCGACGTCGAGCGTCGCGAGGCGCTGGCGATCGACCGCCGACGGATCGCGCACGACGACACGCAGGCGCGTCGCCGCGACCGCGTCGAGCGACGCGACGTTCGTCGCTCCGCCGAACACCGCGAGCCAGCGCGTCGGCTCCGGATCGAGCGGCCCCGCCTGCGCGCCAGCGGCCGATGCCGCAGCGCCGGTCGCGGCCGCGGCCGCCGACGCGGCAGCCGCCGGCGCGGCAGCCGCCGGCGCGGACGACGCCGCACCGCTGCCGAGCGTCGTGCGAATCTCGTCGGCGATGAGGTCCGCCTCCGGCCCGATGATCACCTGCACGCTGCTGCCGCCGCGCTTGAGCACGCCGCGCGCGCCGATCGTGCGCAGATCCGCTTCGGACACCTTGCCGGGATCGACGACGGACAGACGCAGGCGCGTCGTGCACGCGTCGACGACCGACAGGTTCGCCGCGCCGCCAAGCGCCGCGATGTAGCGCTGCGCGCGCGGCACGGCGGCGCCCGCCGTCGGCGCGACGAAGCCGCCCGACGCGAACGACTGCACTTGCGCGTCGGCGCCCGCCGGCTCGCGGCCCGGCGTCGCCATGTTGAACTTGCGGATGCAGAAGCGGAACAGGCCGTAGTACGCGGCGCCGTACGCAAGGCCGAGCGGAACCGCGATCCAGCCCTTCGTCGACAGCCCGTAGTTCAGCACGTAGTCGATCGCGCCCGCCGAGAACGTGAAGCCGAGCTTCACGCCGAGCAGCTGGCAGATCGCGAGCGACAAGCCCGTGAGCACCGCGTGGATCACGTACAGCACCGGCGCGAGGAACATGAAGCTGAATTCGATCGGCTCGGTCACGCCCGTCAGGAACGACGTGAGCGCCATCGAGAACAGCAGGCCGCCGACCACCGCGCGGCGCTCCTTCGGCGCTTCGTGGAACATCGCGAGGCACGCGGCCGGCAGGCCGAACATCATGATCGGGAAGAAGCCCGCCATGAAGCTGCCCGCGCTCGGATCGCCGGCGAAGAAGCGGTGCAGATCGCCCGTCACCGCCGCGCCGCCCGACGCCGGCGCGAACGTGCCGAACACGAACCAGACGAGCGAATTGATGATGTGGTGCAGCCCCGTGACGAGCAGCAGACGGTTCAGGAATCCGTAGACGAACGTGCCGATCGCGCCCGCCGTCAGCAGCCACTGGCCGACCGCGTCGATCGCGTGCTGAACCGGCTGCCACACGTAGCCGAACACGATGCCGAGCACGACGCACGCGAGCCCCGTGATGATCGGCACGAACCGCTTGCCGCCGAAGAACGCGAGGTAGTCCGGCAGCTTGATGTCCTTGTAGCGGTTGTACAGCAGCCCCGCGACGACGCCCGCGATGATCCCGGACAGCACGCCCATGTTCAGCTTCGGATCGATGTCCTTCATGATCGCGACTTCGATCAGATAGCCGATCGCGCCCGCGAGCGCCGCCACGCCGTTGTTATCCTTCGCGAAGCCGACCGCGACGCCGATCGCGAAGAGCAGCGGCAAGTTGTCGAAGATCGCGCCGCCCGCGTCGGCGATCATCTTGATGTTGAGCACGTCCTGCTGCCCGAGGCGCAGCAGGATGCCCGCCACCGGCAGCACCGCGATCGGCAGCATCAACGCCCTGCCCAGGCTCTGTATTTTCAGAAACGGATTCCCGTCCATTCGATCCTCCAATCCTTATCGTGTCTCGTCGTTGAATAATTGATCGGCTCTGTTGATTGAAACGCGCTTCGAACGCGCGCGATTGCCCGGACGGCGGACGTGCGTCAGTCCGCCGGCCAGATTTCGCGGCTTGCTGCCCTCACCGCCTGCGCCGATTCGAGCGCGAGCAGGTCTTGCGCGCGCTGTCGGCACAGCTGGTAATCGAGATGGCGCACCTGCGCCTTGATGCCCGGCACCGACCCCGGGTCCACCGACAATTCCGTCACGCCGAGGCCGACGAGCACCGGCACCGCGACCGGATCGCCGCCGAGCGCGCCGCACACGCCGACCCACTTGCCATGCTTCTGCGCGCCGCGCACGGTCGCGTCGACGAGCCGCAGCACGGCCGGATGCAGGCCGTCCGCCTGCGCCGCGAGATCCGCCTGGCAGCGGTCCATCGCGAGCGTGTATTGCGTGAGGTCGTTCGTGCCGATCGACAGGAAATCCGCGTGCTTCGCGAGCTGATCGGCGAGGAGCGCGGCCGACGGCACCTCGATCATCACGCCGACTTCGACGGCCTGCGCGCGGCCCATCGCGCGCGCGAAATCGTCGATGCGCTTCCTGATGCGCACGAGCTCGCCGACGTCCGTCACCATCGGCAACAGGATGCGCACCGAGCCGAACGGCTTCACCGCGAGAAGGCCCTGCAGCTGATCGTCGAGCAGATCGGGGCGCACCTGCGCGAGACGAATCCCGCGCAGGCCGAGCGCCGGGTTCGGCTCGGGCGGCAGCGTCAGGTAATCGACTTCCTTGTCCGCGCCGACGTCGAGCGTGCGGATGATCGCGGTGCGGCCTTGCAGCGCGTCGACGATCGATTGATAGCTCTGCTGATGCTCGGACGTCGTCGGCGCGGCCTGCCGATGGATGAACATCAGCTCGGTGCGCAGCAGGCCGATCGCGTCGGCGCCGTTGTCGACGGCGACGCGCGCGTCGTCGAGCGTCGCGATGTTCGCGGCGACTTCGATCTTGTGACCGTCGCGCGTGACCGCCGCTTCGCCCGACATCCGCCGGTTCGCCTCGCGCACGCCGGCAAGACGCTGCCGCTCGTGGCGCGCGCGCTCGACGTCGAGCGCGGTCGGCGCATATTCGAGGCGGCCCGCGCTCGCGTCGACGACGACCTGCGTGCGCTCCGGAATCGCATAGAGCGCGTCGCCCACCGCGACGAGCGCCGGAATGCCGAGCTGGCGCGCGATGATCGCCGCATGCGAGGTCGCGCCGCCGCGCGCCATCACGAGCGCCGTCACGCGCTCGCGATCGAGCGACGCCAAATCGGAAGGCGTGAACTCCTCCGCCGCGAGCACGGCTTCGGCGGGCAGCTCGCGCACGGTCGCGCTCCCGTAGCCGAGCGCGCGCAGCACGCGCTTGTCGATGTCGCGCAGATCGGCCGCGCGCTCGGCGAGGAGCGCGTCGTCGACATCGGCGAGCACGGCCGTCTGCGCGCGGATCGTCTCGCGCCACGCGAAGCCCGCGCTCTTGCCGAGGCTGATCAGATCGCGCGCGGCGTCGACAAGCGCCGGGTCCTCGAGCAGCACGCGATGCACGGCGAAGATGCCCGCTTCGCCGATCGCGCCGCGCTGCGACGCTTCGCGCACCGTCGCCTCGAGCTCGGCATCGACGGCGGCGAGCGCGCGGTCGAGCAGACGGCTCTCTGCCGCGGGCGTGCCGCTCGCGACCTCGGGCGGCGAGATGTCGGCGTCGTCCCCGCGCACGAGCGCGCCGACCGCGATGCCGGGCGCCGCGCACACGCCCGCGAGCGTGTTCGGATCGAGCGGCGCGCGCCCGATGCCCGTGACGACGGGCGCGGGCGACACGACGCGCGCCGGCTTCTCCTCGGCTTCGCCGTGCGTTTCGCGCAGCAGCTCGCTCGCCACCAGCTCGACCGCCTTCGCGGCGTCGCGGCCCGTGGCGACGAGCTCGACCGTCGCGTGCTCGCCCGCGCCGAGGCCGAGCAATCCGACGACGCTTTGCAGCGCCGCCTTGCGTCCTTCGAAATGCACTTCGACGTGCGCGTCGAGCCCGCGCGCCGCTTCCCGCGCGCGCGCGGCGGGCCGTGCGTGCAGGCCGCCCGGCTGCGTGAGCGTGATCGACTTGCGCGCGTCGGCGGCATCGGCCGAGCCCGCCGCGACACCCGCACCTGCACCCGCACCCGCGCCGGCGACTGCCCCCGCCGCCGCGCCGCGCGCACGCAGCGTGAGCAGCATCGTCTCGCCCGCCTTCACGACGCCCGCGCCCGCGCGCCCGACGACTTCGAACGCGTCCGAATTCGCGATCGCGATCACCGACACGAGGCTGTGCGCGGCGCGCGCGATCGCGTCCTGATCGAATTCGATCAGCAGATCGCCCGCCGCGACGCGCGCGCCTTCCGCGATCTTCGTCGAGAAACCGAGCCCGTTCAGCTCGACCGTGTCGATGCCGATGTGCAGCAGGATCTCCGCGCCGCCGTCGGCCGCGATCGTCACCGCGTGGCCCGTGCGCGCGACGTGCGACACGATGCCCGCGCACGGCGCGACGAGCCGGCCCTCGAGCGGATCGACGCCGATGCCGTCGCCGAACATGCCGCCCGCGAACACGGGATCGGGCACGTCGGCGAGCGGCACGACGGGGCCCGTCAAGGGAGAGACCAGCACGATCTGGTCGTGGGATGCATGCTTCAACTGTGACTCCTCGGCGCGTCTCATGGCTGTTTCGTCTCGTCGGTGATCGTCAGTGTGTTTCGGTGACTTTGTGCAGATGGCGCGGCGCATCGGGATCGCGGCCGCGTGCGGACGCGAGCTCGGCCGCCATCACGTAGAACGACAGGATCGCGGCGATCGGATCGAGCGCCGCGTGCGCGGTGCGCGCGAGCGGCAGCGTCGCATCGGGCATGCCCGCGGGCGCGGCGAGCAGCACGCGCGCGCCGCGTGCGCGCATGTCGCGCGCGAGCTGCAGCAGGCCCTCCTGCTCGGGCCCGGGCGGCGCGAACACGAGGAGCGGATAGTCGCGGTCGATCAGCTCCATCGGGCCGTGCCGCACTTCGGCGCTCGAGAACGCCTCGGCCTGGATGCCCGACGTTTCCTTCAGCTTGAGCGCCGCCTCCTGCGCGATCGCGAGGCCGAGCCCGCGGCCGATCACGATCATCCGCTCGACGTCGCGCAGCTCGCCGACGGCGCTCGACCAGTCGAGCCGGCCCGCCTGCTCGAGCGCGTCGGGCAGGCCGCGCAGCGCGGAGACGAGCGCGGCGTCGCGCTGCCAGAACGCGACGAGCTGCGCGGCGAGCGACAGCATCGCGATGTAGCTCTTCGTCGCGGCGACCGACAGCTCCGGGCCCGCGAGAAGCGGCAACGGGTGCTCGCACGCGTCGGCGAGCGGCGACGGCAGCACGTTGACCGCGGCGACGGTAAGCGCGCCCGCTTCACGCAGCGCCGTCATCGTGTTGACGAGATCCGGGCTCTTGCCCGATTGCGAGAACGCGAGCGCGAGCTGACCCTGCACCTTGAGGGGCGCCTGCTGCAGCGTCGCGACCGACATCGGCAGCGACGCGACGGGCACGCCGAGGCGGCTCATCGTCAGGCTCGCGAAGTAGCTCGCCGCGTGATCGGAGCTGCCGCGCGCGACGGTCAGCGCGACTTGCGGCGCGTGCGCGGCGAGATGAAGCGCGAGCGCCTCGACGCGGCGCGTGTCCGCGAGCTGCGCGGCGACGACGCGCGCCGACTCGCGCGCCTCGTTAAGCATATTCGACAATCGATTCTCCTTCGACGTAGGTCGCAGTCAGGTTCAGTTCGCGATCGAACACGACGAAGTCGGCCCACGCGCCGCGCTCGATGCGGCCGCGATCGGCGACGCCGAGGTAATCGGCCGCGTAGCGCGACATCCGGTTCGACACGTCGGCGATGGGCAGGCCGAGCGACACGAGATTGCGCAGCGCCTGGTCCATCGTCAGCGTGCTGCCGGCGAGCGTGCCGTCGGCCAGACGCACGCCGCCGAGGCACTTCGTCACGCGCTGGCTGCCGAGCCGGTATTCGCCGTCGGGCATGCCGGTGGCCGACGTGCTGTCGGTCACGACGTACAGCCGCGGAATCGCGCGCAGCGCCGCGCGGATCGCGCCCGGATGCACGTGCAGCAGGTCGGGAATGATCTCCGCGTACTCGGCGTGCGCGAGCGCCGCGCCGACGATGCCGGGATTGCGGTGATGCAGCGGCGACATCGCGTTGAACAGGTGCGTGAAGCCGCATGCGCCGTGCTTGAGCGCGGCGACCGCGTCGTCGTACGTGCCGAGCGAATGGCCGAGCTGCACGCGCACGCCGCGCGCGGCCATCTCCGAGATGATCTCGATGTGGCCGGCGATTTCCGGCGCGAGCGTGACGACGCGGATCGGCGCGATCGACAGGTACTTCAGCACCTCGTCGAGCACCGCGGACACCGCCGCGTCCGGCTGCGCGCCGAGCTTGCCGGGATTGATGTACGGGCCTTCTAGATGCACGCCGAGCACGCGCGAGCCGCCCGGCGTGCGCACGCGCGCGACGTCGCCGAGCTCCGCGACGACGCGCATCAGCTCGTCGCGCGGCGCGGTCATCGTCGTCGCGAGCAGGCTCGTCGTGCCGTAGCGCGCGTGCGTGCGCGCGATCGTCTCGATCGCGTCGCCGCCTTCCATCACGTCCGCGCCGCCCGCGCCGTGCACGTGCAGATCGATGAAGCCGGGCAGGACGTATTGCGCGTCGTTCTTCGACGGATCGGCCGCGTCGCCCGACAGCGCCGTGATCCGGCCGTTCTCGAACTCGAGCGAGCCGTGAATCCAGCCTTCGGAGGTCAGTATGTTTCCGGTCAGCATGACGTTCTCTGATATCTGGTGATGCGTATGGGATCGGTGCTGCTTACTGCTTGCGAGAGGGTTTGCGGGTCGTCCCGGCCGCCGCGGACAGTCTGTCGTGTCAGCGTTTCAGCTCGGCGACGAAATCGTAATAGTCGTCGCGGCAATAGGTTTCGGTCGCTTCGATCGCCCGCCGATCGGCGCCGTAACCGATCCGCGTGATGACGAGGAGCGCCGCGCCCGGCGCGAGGCCGAGCCACTGCGCGACGTCGGCCGATGCGTTCACCGCGCGAAAACGCTGCGACGCGCGCACCACCTCGACACCGTGCGACTGCAGGTAGTCGTACAGCGAGCCTTCGAGCGCCTGCGGCTCGGGCACGCAGGTCGCGGGCAGCGTCGAGCGCTCGTACGCCATCACGACGCCGTCCGCGCGCCGCAGCCGCTCGAGGCGCGCGACCGTCGCGCCGGGCGACAGGCCGAAGCGCGCGATCTCGTCGCGGCTCGCGGCGCACAGGCTGCGCGCGAGCCACACCGAATCGGGCGCGAACCCGCGCTGGCGCATCTTCGTCGTGAACCCGGCGAGCCGCGACAGCGGATCGGCGACGCGCGGCGTGATGAAGCTGCCCGCGCCGCGCACGCGGCGAATGAGGCCCTGCTCGACGAGGAGCGCGAGCGCACGGCGCGCCGTGATCCGCGACACGCCCGCCGCCGCCGACAGCCCGCGCTCCGACGGCAGCGCTTCGCCGGCGCGCCAGGCGCCGCCGCGAATCGCGCCGGCGAGATTGCGGGCGAGCTGCAAGTAGAGCGGGGTGTCGCTGCGAGCGTCCGGCGTCAGCGCCGACCAGCCGATATCCATAGGTCTCCGGGTGCGAAAACGGAAGGGCGTCGTCCGAAAGCGAGGCCATTATATAACCAAAATAATACCAGTCAATTTATCGCCGGCGGCCCGCCGGAAATCGCGGAAACGGTTGCCAGACAAGGGAGACGGCACGCTCAAACCCTTTATTTACAAAGCGTTTTGGGCTAGGTATTTACCCGATGGCGTGAAGCCTCGTTGACGTGCGTCAGATGCGCCAACCGGTTTGGGAAGCCGTTCGATTGAGACCGAAATAGAACCAGTCATCCGTACTGGTATGTACGGCGGACGCCGCTCGCGGCCCGCGTCGGATGATGTCGTCGCGCGGCGAAAGCGGAGCGGCGCATCGGCGATTCCCGCGACGATCCGGGCCCTGCCTCGTGGGCCGACGCGCGGCCCGGGTGCCCGGGCGAAGCGAAACGAAGGAGGAGGACGAATGGAGGAAGCCGCGAGCGGCGCGACGTGTGCGACCTGTGCGGCGTGTGCGACATGCGCCGTATCGGACTCACGGGGCGGCGAGCGTGACGGACGCTTCCCGCGGCAAGCGGGCGCGCCGGAGGGCCGCGAGCCGCCGCGAGCCGGCCGCAACGCTCGGCAGCGTGCGGCGCGCCTCGGTCACTCGACGCCGACCGCGCTCTCGATACGCTGCGTCACGTGCGCCTTGTGCCATTCGACGAACGAGCGCGCGGCAAGCGACAGTCCCGCCTCGCGCCACATCAGCACCAGCTCGATCAACGCCGAATCGTCGATGAGCGGCACGTATGCGACGCCCGGCTTGCGCAGCGTCGAGACGGCCGAGGGCACGATCGCGACGCCGCGTCCCGCCGCGACGAGCGCGATCATCGTCGTCATCTGCGACGCGCTCGGCCCGCGCCGCGGCGTGAAGCCCGCCGCCGCGCAAAGGTCGAACGCCTTGCGGTCGAGCGTCGAGCCGTAGCCCGGCGGAAACAGCACGAACGGCTCGTCCGCGAGACGATCGACGGACAGCGACGCCTCGTCCGCCAGCCCGCATTCTTCGGACACCGCGACGACGAGCGTCTCGGCCGCGATCGTCTTGACCCTGCATCCCTCGTAGTCGTCGATGGAATTCTTCCAGCCGATGCCGATGTCGAGCAGGCCCTCCTTGATGCTGCGGCTCTGCTGCGCGGAAGAAGCCTCGACGAGCGACAGCTCGATGTCCGGAAACGAGCGCGCGAAATTGCGGATCAGCGTGCCGAACGCATCGCAAAGCGGCACCGAGCTCGTGTAGCCCAGCGCGACCTTGCCTTCCTTGCCGAGCGCCGCGCGCTGCGACGCGGCCTCCGCGCGATGCACCGCGTCGAGCACGTCGCGTGCGTGCGGAAGAAACAGTTCGCCTTCGGCGGTGAGCTTCACCGAGCGCGTCGAGCGATCGAACAGGCGCAAACCGAGTTCGCCTTCGAGCGCGGAAATGTGTCGCGTGAGCGGCGGCTGCGCGAGATGCAGCCGCTGCGCCGCCTTGCCGAAATGAAGCTCCTCGGCGACGACGATGAAATAGCGCAAACGTCGTAGATCGATCATCTTTTCGTTCCAAGTATCAATCTGTCGCAATTCGGTATTGGCATTAATCAGCCTTATTGGGCGAGACTACGCCTCGTCAACAGTTATCGATATTTCAGAAATTCGACAACCATTTATACCTTAATTTTCGCTAGACGTTTGTACAGTTTTCTTAGCGTGTCCGTTACGCACGATAATTCGCCTCCGGCGATCGAAACCTGCCCACTATGCAGCCGGATCGGCCTTCCAGCGCGGTTTTATTGCGATCGACACAACGCCGCCCACCATTCCGGCAGCGAATGTTTCATTGACCGAAATTCGCCGCCACGCGTGTCGCAAATGAAATTCGGACCCGACATTTCATTTTTGTATGGAAATTGTCAGGAAAACAGGCCAATAAGCCAAACAATCCGAATTAATTATTGCAAATCGAGTTTTAGCGGATTTTTAATAAAGGGGCAGTCAATGCGCGATTCCTCGTCGCTGATCGACAAGCTGTTGGCTCCGCTCGGAGAGGGGCGGATCTGCCGCGCGCACGGCATCGGCACGCTCGACGAGAGCGGCATCGAGCACGTGCTGTCCTATCGTCAACTGAGCGAGGCGGGCTTGCGCATGAGCGCCGCGTTGAACGCGCTCGGCGCGCGCGCGGGCGATCTCGCCCTCCTCGCGCTGCCCGCGACGAACGACTATCTCGCGCTGCTCGTCGGCTGCGTGCTGTCGGGCGTCGTGCCGTGCACGGTGCCCGCGCCGCTCAAGCGCGCGAACGGCGCGAGCCCGCAAGTGCTCGAGGTCGCCTGCCAGCTCTATCGTCCGACGTTCGTGTTCACCGCATCCGCGCACGTCGCCGAACTCGAGGCGCAACTGCGCGGCACGGGCGCGCGCGTGATCGACGTCGGCATCCTCCGCGCCGCGTCGACGGGCGCCGAGCCGCGCCTCGCGCCGCGCGGCCGCGACGATACGCACCACATTCAACTGACGTCCGGTTCGACGTCGCATCCGAAGGCGGCGATCATCAGCCACCGCAACGTCGAGAGCAACATCGCGGGCATCGCGAACGCGTGCGGCTACAGCAAGCAAGCCGCCGACAACACCGTGATCTGGCTGCCGCTGCATCACGACATGGGCCTCGTGAGCCTGCTGCTGCATCTGTACTACGGGACGTCGCTGCGGCTGATGCCGTCGATGAGCTTCGTGCGCAACCCGCTCGGCTGGCTCAAGCGCATCGCGCACACGCGCTCGACGATCGCCGTCGCGCCGACCTTCGCGCTGCGCTACTGCGTGCGCCGCTTCAACGCGGCGGCGATGGAGGACGCCGACTTCAGTCATCTGCGCACGTTCCTCGTCGGCGCGGAACGGGTCGACCGCGCGACGCTCGCCGATTTCGCCGCGACGTTCACGCCGTACGGCTTCCATGCGTCGGCGCTGCAGCCCTGCTACGGCATGGCGGAAGCGACGCTCGCCGTCACGTTGCACCGCTCGATCGACGCGCCGGCGACTCGGGCGTTCGCGCACGTGATCGCCGATCGCATCGACACCGCGGCGCTCGCGCAGCATCACCGCGCGACGCCCGTGCCCGACGGCCACGCCGGCGCGACCGACACGCTGCTCGCCGTCGGCGCGCCGCTCGACCAGATGGCCTACGAAATCCGCGATGCGCAGGGCCGCGCCGTCGCCGAACGCGACACGGGCGAGATCTTCATACGCGGCGCATCGGTCATGCAGGGCTACCTGCCGAGTGCCGACGCCCCCGCGCCGCAACCGTTCGACGCGCACGGCTGGTTCGCGACGGGCGACATCGGCTACGTGAGCGGCGGCCAGCTCTTCATCCTCGGCCGCAAGAAGGAAATCATCATCATTCGCGGAACCAACTACTTCCCGCACGAGATCGAGGAGACGATCGACGGCCATCCGGCCGTCTACAAGGGCGCGTGCATCGCCGTCGGCATCCACGACGAAACGCAGGGCACCGAGAACCTCGTCGTCCTCGTCGAGGCGCATGCGAATCGCGTCAACAGCGATTCGCGCGCCGAGTTGCAGACGCGCATGCAGCAGCGGCTCGGCTATTGCGCGCAACGCATTGCGTTCGTCGAGCCGGGCGCGTTGCCGCGCACGACGAGCGGCAAGCCGCAACGGCTGAAGGCGCGCGCGATGTTCATGAGCGGCGAGCTGCGCGAAATCGCGCCGCCGCCGTCGCGCCTGCCCGGCGTCGAGCGCCTCGCCCCGCAGCCATGACGGCCGCCGCCTCGCGATCCTCCCTCTCGCGCGCCGCCCACATACGACGTTCATCAACGCATGCCCGAACCCGATTGCCCATGATGCTCGACACCCTGCCCGACACGCATTCGCACCTCGACGCCGCCGATCTGCCGGCGCTCGCCGCGCAACCGATCCGCGACCGCCTCGAAGCGTTCGGCGCGCTGCCCGCGCCGCTCGACGCGCTGCTGCGCGCGAGCGCGACGCGCCTGCTCGACAGCGACATGATCATCGCGCAGCCGCGCACCCCGGCCGAGCCGGCCGACGCCGCGCGCGCGACCACGCCGCTGCGCTACGAGCAATCGGCCGAGACCGAGGCCACGCTCGAGCGAATCGCGCGCGAGGGCTTCGCCCCGCACTTCAAGCCGTTCATGCGCGGCTTCTCGCGCGTGATGTCGACGCTCTTTCTCACGCCGGAGCAGGACGCGAAGGTCGAGGCGCACCGCGCGGCCGGCCACCATCTGCGCTTTCTGATGAGCGACGGCGGCGGCCCCGCGCTCGCGGGCTGGCGCTCGACCGTGCGCGGCGAAAACGGCCGCACGGTGCTGGCGATCGACAAGGTGTGGGGCATCGAGGCGCATCGCGAAAGCATCGGGCTCGTGGCCGTGCGCGCGCCGGGCGCGTTCATGCCGGCCGCCTATCTCGTGTGGCCCGAGCAGTACCGCACGCTCGAGCGCGCCGCATGCGGCGAGCCGTTCCTCGAAGGCGGCCTGCAGCTCGGCAACGTGCGCGGCGAAGTCGAGACGACGCCCGAGGATCGCCTGCGCATCGGCGGCCCGAACGTGTTCAACAAGTATCTGACGATCGTGCGCCCCTATTTCGTGCGCGCGCTGATGGCGCACGTCGGCTGGCTCGCGCGCGCAGACCGGCTCGCGCTGTCGCCCGCGCACGAATCGGTCTGGCGGTTCGTCGCGCAAGGCGCGCGCACGCAGTCGCGCTCGACCGTGTACGGCGCCGACAGCGTGCAGCGCGTGCTCGCGCTCAAGTTCGCCGCGAACGAGCTGCTCGGCGAGCTGGTGCGCCAGGGCGCGGTGCGCCGCTTCGACGATCAGCGCGACCTGCTCGCGCTGTCGAAGATGGAAGGCAGCGCATACCGCTGCTACTACGAAATCCGGATGGGCGCGAAACGCGCCTGATCCGTCGTTCATCGTTGTTTCGCCGTGTTGTCTCTCTACTCGAAAAAGGAAACCGTCATGAGCACGCCCGCCACTGAAACGCTGCCCCTTCTCGCACGCGAGGTCGCGAAGATCCTGAACGTCGAGGCCGTCGAAACCAACGTCGGCATCGGCGAGCTCGGAATCGACTCGCTGAACATCGTCGAGCTGATCGTCTTTTGCGAGCAGCTGTACGGCTCGATCGATCCCGAAGCGCTGAACATCACGCAATACACGACGCTCGCGCAGCTCGACGCCGAACTGCGCGCGTCGCAGACGGCCGCCTGACGCGCGGCGCGAAAGCAGCACACGAGGCCGCGATGATCGAGCTCGCCCCCATTCCGGAACCCGCCGCGACGACGCTGACCGCCGCGCGCCTGCAGGTGCGCGCGCTCGCCTACCGGCGCGTCGCGGCGCCCGCCGCGGGCGGCGTCGACGACCTGCTGGACGCCGCCGCGCGGCTTGGCCGCCTGCTCGGGCGCGAGGCGCTGGCGTGCGCCGGTTCCGCGCGCGCGGGCGACGCGATCGACGACTACGTGGTGTGCTCGACGATCCTGTCCGGCCTGCTGATGGACGACTCGCCGCATCATGCCGCGTTCGCCCGCGCGATCGCATCGCACGGGCCGCGCGCCGCGGACTGGCTCACGCACGGCTACGAGTGCGCGAGCTGGGGCTACGTGTTGCGCGAGACGCTCGGCAAGGCGATGCATACCGGCACGCGACGGCTGCTGCTGCAGATCGTCGACGTCGACATCCATCGCTTCAGCTACTGGCTGAGCCATCCGCAATGGGGCGCATCCGGCTTCGGCATCTGCACGCTCGCGCTCGACGTCGCGCCGGGTGCCGACTGGCCGCTGCATCTGGGCGCGGCGCCGCCCGCGCACGCGCTCGCGATGCTGGGCCGCGCGCTTGCCGCGTTCGGCCGCGCACGGCCGGGCACGCCTGTCGCGCCGCCGTTCTTCAAGGAGGCGTCGCGCCGCGCGCTGCTCAAGTGCCTGGGCGACGCGCCCGTGCACCCGGACGGCCACGCACGCTTCGGCCACGCGTTCGGCAGCGACCCATGGATCTCGCTGCTGCTGCATCGCTGCGCGCCCGGCGCGCCGGCCGCGGCGCGTGCGATCGTCGGCTCGCTCGCGCTCAACGGCTACTTCGCGATCGCCGAGATCGCGTACGGCGCCGACGCACGCTTTCGCCTGGACCCGGCATGACGCACTTCGCCACTCGCCGCTACCGGCTCGAACGCGCGCCCCGCGCACCCGTGCTCGTGCGCGCGTCGAGCTACGGCATCCCCGCTGCCACCACCGACGACTACGCGCGCCTCGCCGCGTATCAGCCGGATTCGACCGCCCCCGTGCTGCTCGACCACACGCAGTACGCGCGCTTCATGTCGGAGCTCGTCGACGCGCTGTGGCAGGCGCTCGGCGCCGATACGCGCGTGTACGTCCGGTTCCGGATGCCGTACAACGGCGCGCTGCCCGCGAACCTGCTCGATCCGCGCGTGCTGATCGGCAGCGGGCTCGGCTCGCAGATGGCGTTCTGGTCGCGCGTCGAGGCTCGGCCCGGCATAGGCATCGTCGACCGAATCCGCCGCGATCTCGACTACCCGGGCGACAACACGCTCGCCTTCGCCAGCGCGAGCGAGGAGCGGCTCGACACGCTGGAGGCCGCGCTGTTGCGCGACTGGCCGCGCTACGCGGTGCGGCTCGCGCGCGCCGACGGCGGCGCGGCCCGCCGCCCGGTCCGACCGGACGCCCGTTTTGCCTAACCGAACATGGAAGCCACTATGCAACCGTACGAAGACGCCGCCCGCGGCCATCGCTGGTCGATGCCCGTCGACGCGCTGATGATGAGCGACTACGAATATCGCGAGACCGCGCTGACGAACCTGTATCACAAGGCCAAGGCCGCCCAGTGGGACGTCAACCGCGACATCGACTGGAACGTGACGCTGAACCCCGACAACCCGCTCGGGATGCCCGACGGCATGCTGCTCGTGTTCGGCACCGATCTGTGGCACAAGCTCGGCGCCGCCGAGCGCGCGGAGATGCGCCACCACTGGCAGGGGTGGCTGCTGTCGCAGATCCTGCATGGCGAGCAGGCGGCGCTCATCTGCGCGTCGAAGCTCGCGAGCGCCGAGGAAAGCCTGTCCGCGCGCCTGTGCGCGGCGGCGCAGATCATGGACGAGGCGCGCCACGTCGAAGCGTACGCGAAGCTCGTCAACGAGAAGATCAGCGTGCGCTATCCGATGAGCCGCTCGCTCGAAGGGCTGCTGAAGGACACCGTCACGTCGAGCGCGCTCGACATCACGAACCTCGGGATGCAGGTGCTCGTCGAGGGGATCGCGCTGTCGACGTTCCAGACCGTCGTCGCGTTCAGCACCGATCCGTTCGTCAAGGATCTGTTCGCGCGCATCCAGCGCGACGAGGCGCGCCACTTCGCGGTCGGCCGGCTCACGCTCGCCCGCGTGTATTCGGACATGACGTCGGCCGAGCTGAAGGAGCGCGAGGAGTTCGTGAGCGAAGGCGCGTCGGTGCTGTACGAGCACCTGTGCGCGGACGACATCTGGGAGCCGCTCGGCTATTCGAAGCAGGCGTGCGCGCAGATGGTGCGCGAATCCGAGGTGTCGCGCGCGCTGCGCCGCTCGATCTTCCGCCGCCTCGTGCCGACGATCCGCGAGATCGGCCTGCTGACGCCGCGCGTGCGCCGGACCTTCGAGCAGCTCGACGTGATCGACTACGAAGACATGCCGCTCGCGATGGACCTGTGACGCCATGCGCCAAGATCAAGCGAACCACTGGATCGGCATCGACGCCGCCGCATACGAGCTGCCCGACGCGGCGATCGACATCGACGCATGGGCGGCCCGCCATGCGTGGCCGCGCGCGCAGGTCGACGCGATCCTCGAATCGGGCTGCCGCTTCTTCCATGCCGCGCCGCAGACGAGCGAAGTCGAGCTCGCGTCGCGCGCGGTCGGCGCGCTCGTCGACGCGACGGGCATCGCGCCGTCGTCGATCGATCTGATGGTGCACGTGCACACGCAGACTTTCAGCATGCCCGCACCGCCGCGCAGCCTGCTCTACGAAGTCGCGCACGCGCACGGCATCCGGCCGCTATGGAGCGGATCGATCGCGCAGTTGAACTGCGCGTCGATCGCCGCGGCGATCCGCATGATCGACGCGCTGTTCGCCGCGTATCCGCAGGCGCAGTCGGCGCTCGTCGTGTCGGCCGACCGCGCGTACGACGAAGCGACCCGCCTGCGCCAGTTCTCCGGCATCCAGGGCGACGGCGCCGCATGCCTGCTCGTGACCCGCAACAGCCGCCGCAATCGCGTCGGCGGCATCGCGCTGCGCAACCAGGCCGCGTGGTATCCGGGCTCCGACTCGGCGAAGGAAGTCGAGCGCACGATGATTTCGACCGAATGGCTGCATACGCACCGAATCGTCGACGCCGCGTGCGCGCTGACGGGCCGGCCGATCACGGGCTACGAGCGCATCCTGCCGATCAACACGGATCTGCGCGGCTGGCATGCGCTCTGCCGCGCGCTGCGCGTGCCCACCGAGCGGCTGTTCGGCGAGAACGTCGCGCGCTGCGGCCACGTGTGCTGCTCCGATTTCGCCATCAATCTCGCCGACGACGGCCTCGCCGCGCTCGACGCGGGCCTGCACGTGATGGGCGTCATGCAGTCGAACGTCGGCGCGTTCGCCGCCGTCGCGCTGCATCCGCTCGCCGCCGATTCGTCGTCCACTCCCCCCGAGGCCTATGAACATTGACACGATCGGAACCGCGCCGCGCGCCGCGGCCGACGCCGACCACGCCGACTGGCTCGAAGGGCTCGACACGCCCTGCTACGTGTTCGACCCGCAAAGCGTGCTCGCGAGCTACGCCGCGTTGCGCGCGGCGCTCGGCACGCGCGTCGTCGTGTCGCTGAAGGCGAACTCGCACGCGGATCTGTTCCTGCGCTGCGCGCACGCGTTCGAAGACGGCATCGAGCTCGCGAGCCAGGGCGAGCTCGACACCGTCGTCGGGCGCGGCAAGCACGTGAAGTACCTGAACAACCCGGCGATGGGCGACGCGCTAATGCGCGCGGGCATCGCGTCGCGCTGCCACTTCATCCTCGACGGGCCGGACATGGTGCGCCGCTTCGTCGCGCTCGCGTCCGGCAAGGAGACCGAGGACGTGATGCTGCGGATCAACGCGGGCGCGCTGCTCGGCGCGCATGCGCCGAAGTCGCTGCGCGACCATTTCGGCATGACGCCCGCGGAGGCGCTCGGCATGGCGAACCTCCTCACTCAGGCGGGCCGCCGCGTGGCCGGCCTGCACACGTTCGTCGGCTCGGGCAACTTCCGCGCCGGGCCGACGAAGGGCGGCGACGCGGATTCGGCCGATCTCGCATGGGCGCTCGCACAGCTCGCCGAGCAGATCGAATCGCTCGTGCGCGCGCCCGTCACGCATCTGAACCTCGGCGGCGGTTTTTCCGAGAAAGGCCATGACGACGCGACCTTCGAGCGCTATCGCGCGCGCATCGCGCCGCTCGCGAAACGCTACACGCTCGTTCACGAAGCGGGCCGCGCGATCTTCGCGAACGCGGGCGTGTTCGTCACGCGCGTGCGCGCCGTCAAGGTCTGGGACGACCGCGTGATCGCCGTGTGCGACGGCGGCATGAGCCACAACTTCCTGCTCGCGAAGACGGAGGCGGTCCTGAAAACCTGGGAGGCGCCGACGCTCGTGCCGGCCAGCCCCGCCGACGCGCATCGCGCGCCGAACGCGCTGCCGGTCACGTTCGTCGGCAACACCTGCAACCGCGCCGACGTGATCGGCCGGCTCGAGCGTCATCCGCGGCTGCCGCAGCCGGGCGACTTCGTCGTGTTCTCGCAGTGCGGCGCCTATCACCACTCGTACACCGTGAGCGGCTTCCTGTCCCACAAGCCGGCTCAGGTCTATATCCGTCAGGCATGAGAGCGCCATGAATCCGCACATCCGACTCGTCGATCTTCTCTACTCCGCCGCGACGCAGCGGCCCGACGGCATCGCGATCGCCGATCCGCGGCGGCGCGTGCGCTACGCGCAGCTCGCGGCCGACGTGCGCCGCGTCGCCGCCGCGCTCGCCGCGTCCGGCATCGAGCCGGGCGAGCGCGTCGCGACCTACGCGCCGAAAGCGTACGAAACGATCGTGACGATGCTCGCCGCGAATCTCGCGGGCGCGATCATCGTGCCGATCAATCCGCAGCTGCGCGACCATCAGGTGCTGCACATCCTCGCCGACAGCGGCGCGCGCCTGCTCGTCACCACCGCGCCGCGCCTCGCGCGGCTCGCGGCGCGGCCGGCCGCGCTCGTCTGCTGGCGGGTCGACGACGTCGCCGCGCTGCCCGACGCGAACGACTACGCGGGCCACGCGCTCGCCGTCGATTCCGATCCGGCCGCGATCCTCTATACGTCCGGGTCGACCGGGCGCCCGAAGGGCGTCGTGCTGTCGCACCGCAATCTGACGGCGGGCGCCGAGAGCGTCGCCGCCTACCAGCGGCTCGCACACGACGACGTGATCCTCGGCGCGCTGCCGCTCAGCTTCGACGCGGGCCTGAGCCAGCTGACGAGCGCGCTCGCCGCGCACGCGTGCTACGCGCCGCTCGACTTCCTGCGCGCCGAAGAAGTGCCCGCGTGGTGCGCGCAGGTCGGCGTCACGTCGATCACCGGCGTGCCGCCGTTGTGGATGCAGCTCGCCGCGCTCGCGTGGCCCGACGGCCCGCGCCTTGCCGTGCGCCGCTTCGCGAACACGGGCGGCACGATGCCGGCGCCGCTCCTCGAACGGCTGCGGCGGGTCTTTCCGAACGCCGCGCCGTATCTGATGTACGGCCTCACCGAGGCGTTCCGCTCGACGTACCTGCCGCCCGACGAGGCGGCGGCGCGCCCCGGCTCGATCGGCAAGGCCGTGCCGAACGCGCAGATCCTCGTGCTGCGCGCCGACGGCAGCGAGTGCGACGCCGACGAGCCGGGCGAGCTCGTGCATCGCGGCGCGTTCGTGACGCTCGGCTACTGGAACGCGCCCGAGCTCACCGCGCAGCGCTTCCGGCCGCTGCCGCACGCGCGCCATCCCGTCTCGCTCGCCGACGTCGCGGTGTGGTCCGGCGACATCGTGAAGCGCGACGCGGACGGCTTTCTCTACTTCGTGTCGCGCGCCGACGAGATGATCAAGACGTCCGGCTATCGCGTGAGCCCGACCGAGATCGAAGAGATCCTGTTCGAGTGCGCGCAGACGCTCGAAGCCGTCGCGTTCGGCGTGCCGCATCCGACGCTCGGCCAGGCGATCGTCGCATGCGTGTACGGCCGCGGCGATCCCGCGCAATGCCGGCAGGCGCTGATGCAGGCGTGCCGCGCGCGGCTGCCGTCGTACATGGTGCCGCAGCACATCGACGTCGCCGGCGCGCCGCTGCCGCGCAACCCCAACGGCAAGATCGACAGGCCGCTGCTGAAAAGCGGCCACCTGTCGCGTTTCGACGTCGAGCCGCGCGCGGCCGCGCTCGGCTGAATCAGGTGACCAAGACCATGCTCACGATCCATCACACCGCCATCCGGCAGCCGTCCCGCCAAACGGTCGACGCGGCGCAGGCGGCCGGCCGCTATCGCTACGACGGCCGGCTCACGCCGAGCGCGATCCGCTTCGCGATGCCGTACGAACGGCTCGACTACGACGCGGACGCGTTCGCGCATCTGTCGCGCTCCACGCCCGCGTCGCTGCCCGTCGAGACGGACGGGCTGACGCTGTCGGATCTCGCGCTCGCGGCCGTGCGCGACGTCGTCGACGCGGCGGGCCCGAGCGCGCGCGAGTCGATCTCGCACATCGTCGTCGCGCAGGCGTCGCTCAACGAGCAGGCGGGCGAATCCGTCGCCGGCCGGATGCAGCATGCGCTCGAACTGAAGCACGTCGTGCCGTTCGCGCTCGGCCAGTGCGGCACGCTCGGCTTCTATACGGCGCTGCCGCTCGCGAGCGGCCTGCTGCGGCACGGCGGCCGGATGCTGTTCGTCGCCGCGGACAAATGGGTATATCCGTTTCTGCGCGCGTACGGCGACTTCGTCGCATACGGCGACGGCGCCGCCGCGCTCCTGCTGAGCGACACCGATGCGGACGACGGCGGCGGCAGCGCCGAAAGAGACGGCGAAAGCGACGGCGGAGAAGGCAGCGGCAGCAACGGCGGCGCGCGCGTGCTCGGCCACGCGCTCGCACACGGCGACGCGATCGCCGATCCGTGGGCGCGGCGGCCCGCCGAGCTCGAACGCGCGCTGATCGCGCCGACCGTCGACGCGGCGCGCGCGGCGCTCGGCGACGCGGGCGTCGACGCCGCGCAAATCGACTGCTTCGCGCCGAGCGGCTTCGGCTCGTCGTTTCGCACGGCGCTCGCGCACGCGCTCGCGATTCCCCCTTCGCGTCTGCAAACGCGCGACGGCGCCGAGCATCTGTCCACCGCCGATACGCCGCGCGCGCTCGCGCGGGCGCAGGCGTCGCTCGCGCCCGGCGAGCGGCGGCTCGCGCTCTTTTGCGACACCGCGCTCGCGGGCGGTGCCGGCGCGCTCGTTGCCGAGCTGCGCGGCGCGCACGCGGCGCCTCCGTCCACCCGAACCCGGTATCCGTCATGAGCGCCTATCAAGTCAGCCTGCGCGAACTGCGCTTCTTTCTCTGGGAACTGTTCGACGCCGAAACGGCGTTCCTCTCGCACGCGCCGTACCGAACGCACGACCGCGCTTACTACGACCGCCTCCTCGAGCGCGCGCGCGACTTCGCGCTCGAGATCGGCGAGAGCTATCGCGCGAGCGACATCGAATCGTGCTCGCTGCGCGAGGACGGCACGGTGCGCATCCCCGCCGATTTCCACGCGCTGTGGCCGCGCTTTCGCGACGAATGGGCGGGCCTGCTGTTCGACCGCCACTCGACCGAAGCGGGCGACGCGCCGCACGCGGACGTGCCGATGGTCGTCAAGCAAGTGGTGTTCGAAATGCTGATGGGCGCGAACCCGTCGTTCATGACGTACGGCGGCTTCACGCATCCGGCCTGCAAGCTGCTGACGCTGCACGGCACGCCCGGGCAGAAGGCGCTGCGCAAGCCGCTCTTGCGCTACGACTGGGACGCATGCTTCTGCGCGACCGAGCCGCAGGCGGGCTCCGACATGACGGCCGTGCGCACGGCCGCGACGCCGCTCGGCGACGACGTCTACGCGGTGACGGGCGAGAAGGTCTACATCTCGGCCGGCATGCACGACCTGACCGAGAACACGCTGTATTTCGTTCTCGGCCGCATCGGCTCGACGGCGCCCGGCTCGTTCTCGCTGTCGTGCCTGATCGTGCCGCGCTTCTGGCGCAACGAGGCGACGGGCGAGCTCGAACCGAATCACGTCGAATGCGTCGCGGTGCCGCGCAAGATGGGATTGAACGGCTGCGCGAACACGCATCTCGTGTTCGGCCGAAGCGGCACGACGCGCGCGCATCTGCTCGGCAACCGCAGGAACGTCGGCCTGCTGCAGCTCGTGCCGCTGATGAACCAGGCGCGCATGGGCACGGGGCTATTCGGAATCGGCGTCGCGTCGAGCGCGTATCTGCAGTCCGTGTCGTACGCGCGCCGCCGCGTGCAGGGCCGGCGGATCGACGCCGCGTCGGACGCCGCCGCGCCGCGCGTGCGCATCGTCGAGCACGGCGACGTGCAGCGGATGCTGCTCGACATGAAGGCGCGCGTCGAAGGATGCCGCGGCCTGCTCGGCAAGCTGACCGCGGCCGCGACGCGCGCGGCGATCCTCGAGGCGACGCCCGGCGCGGACCCGGCCGATATCGAGCGCGAGCGCAAGCTGCAACTGCTGCTCACGCCGATCTGCAAGGCGTTCATCTCCGATCAGGCGTGGCGCATCTGCGAGACCGCGATCCAGGTGCACGGCGGCGTCGGCTACACGGACGCGAGCCCCGTCGAGCAGAACGCGCGCGACGTGAAGATCCTGTCGATCTGGGAAGGCACGAACTACATCCAGGCGCAGGATCTCGTGCGCGAGAAGCTCGGCTTCGGCCGCAAGCCGCTGTTGCTGCGCTATTTCCGCGACGCGCTCGATGCGGGCCTTTCGCGCATCGAGCCCGATGCGCCCGAATCGTTCGCCGGGTGGTTCGCGCAGCTGCGCGACGCCGCCGACGCGCTCGAGCGCGCGCTCGCCTCGATCGCGCGCGCGGTGCAGGACGGCCACATGCACGCGAGCAGCCAGGTCTACACGCGCTTTCTCGAGATGTTCGGGCTCGTCGCGTCGGCATGGTCGCTGCTCGAAGCTGCTTGCGTCTCCGAGCGCCGCCTCGCGCAGGGCGCGGTCGCGGCCGACGCCGCGCAAGCCGCGTTCTATCGCGGCAAGGTGAAGGCCGCCCGCTACTGCTTCGCGAACCTGCTTCCGCTCGCCGCCCAGCACGCCGCCGCGATCGATGCGCTGCCGGACATCGCGTGCGCGATCACCGCCGAAGAACTCGCCGAGGTCGAATGACATGGGACTCGCACCTGAGCTGCTGAAACGGCCGGCCACCCGCTATCGCGGCACCGACATCGACGGCGTGACCCTCGATCCCGAAGGACTATGGGTGCGCGAGCGCAACCTGAACGATCTGATCGGCGCGGTCTCGTTCGAGGACGCGCTCTGGCACCTGTGGTTCGAGCGGCTGCCCACGCCGTCCGAAAGCGCGGCGCTGCGCGCGCGGCTCGCGCAGTACGGCGTGCGCTTCGCGCACGGCAACCTGTCGACGGCCGCCGCCGCGAGCGTCGCGCAAACGGGCGTGGAGATGGTATTCGCCGCCGCGACCGGCTTGCTGCGCGACATCGAGCGGCCGCCGTTCGACGACGCCGTCGCGGCCGGCTGGGGCGCGGATTTCGACACGCTGCTCGGCTGCCTCGCGGGCGCGCCGTACCTGATGCGCGCGGCGCTCGGCCAATCAGGCGTCGACGATCCCGGCACGAGCCACGCGGCGCGCGTGCTGCGCGCGGCAGGCGCGAGCGGCGCCGGCTCGCCGCACGCCGAGCGCGTAATCGACGCGCTCCTCGTCGCGTGGCACGGCGGCTTCGGCTACGTGACGCCGACCGTGCTCGTGCCGCGCTGCGCGATCGGCACCGGCGTATCGCTGTCGCAAGCGATCGCGGCGGGCTTCATGTCGAGCGGCCCGAATCACGTCGGCGCCGCGCGCAACGCGATGCAGTGGCTGCTCGCCGTCGCGCGGCGGATCGACGAGGAACCGGCCGGGCTCGACGCCGCCGTGCGGCACGCGATCGATCGCGTGCTCGACGAATCCGGCGCGCTGCTCGCGGGCTTCGGCCATCCGCTCTTCGAAGCGGACCCGCGCCCGCCGCGCATTCGCGCGCTCTTCGCGGAGTGGGGCTTCGGCGGGCGCTACGTCGACATGTTCGACGTGGCGTGCGACCAGGCGCTGCGACGCAAGAGCCTGAAGCCGAACATCGATTTCGCGACGGGCGCGGCGCTCCTCGACCTCGGCATCGCCGAGCCGCAATGGGGAATCGGCGTCGGCCTGAGCGCGCGGATCGCCGCAATGGCCGCGCACGCGGTCGAACGCCGCCGCCGGCCCGCGTTCGGCGCGAACAGCGCGACCGCCCGCCGGATGCTCGCGGCCGTCCCCGTGGGCTGGCTGTAGCGCCCTTTCTCAACCGCTGGCGATTCAAGGAGAGTCCGACATGCTGCTCAAGAATCTGCGCCCCGCCGACGATTACGATCGCTTCGCGACCGAGGCGCTCGCGCCGTGGGACGCGCTGTTCATCGCGCGCATCCGCGACCTCGCACGCGCGCTGCCGCCCGGCACGCTCGCCGACATCGGCACGGCCACGGCCGTCGTGCCGGTGCGGCTCGCGGCCGACCCGTCGATGGCGCACTGGCGCTTCGTCGGCGTCGATCTCGATCCCGCGATGCTCGACGAAGGCGTGCCGCGCATCGCGCGGCTCGGCCTCGCGGAGCGCGTCGAGCTGAAGATCGGCGACGCGCTCGCGCTGCCGTTCGACGACGCGTCGCTCGCGATGGCCGTCAGCCGCGCGACGCTGCATCACCTGCCGGACAAGGCGCTGAGCCTGACCGAGATGTTCCGCGCGCTGCGCCCGGGCGGCGTCGGCGTCGTGCACGACATGCGCCGCGACGCGCCGCCCGCGCTGCTCGAGCGCTTCACGCAGATGCGCGCGGCCGCGAACTATCCGCCGACGCATCTCGAGGAAAAGCTCACGCTCGCCGAGGCGCGCGCGCTCGTCGCGGCCGCCGGCCTCGCCGGCCACGCAAGCGTGACGAGCCCGCCGTTCGGCCTGGGCGCGCTCGGCTTCGAGATTCTGCTCACCAAACCGGGGCTGCCGTCATGAGCGAGATCCAGGATTCGATCACCTTCCAGAACGCGTCGGCGCTGAAGGCGCAGGCGCGGCTCGACCCCGGCGTGCTGTGCGGCTTCAGGAGCGAACGCACGCTGCTGCCGCTCGTCATCACGCCGCACGACGGCGGCGCGCTCGCCGCCGAGCGCGCCGCGGCGCTCGCGTGGTTCGACGCGCATCGCGCGGACTTCGACGCACTGCTGCTCGAGCACGGCGGCCTCCTGCTGCGCGGCTTCGCGGTGCCGGACACGCACGCGTTCCGCGCGATGACCGATCTCTATGCGCCGCACGCGTTCGGCTACATCGCGGGCGCGTCGCCGCGCAAGGCGATCGACGGCAACGTCTACGAATCGACGCAGCTGCCCGCGCCGTTCAAGCTGAGCCTGCATCAGGAGAAGGCGTACATGTCGCGCTATCCGCGACTCATCTCGTTCTACTGCCGGCAGGCCGCGCCCGTCGGCGGGGAGACGCCGCTGTCGGACATGCGCGCCGTCACGCGCCGCCTGCCCGCGCGCACGCTCGAGCGGTTCCGCAGCAAGGGCGTGATGTACCGGCGCAATTTCTCGGCGAAGCCGATGCCCACGCACTTCAACCAGTTCTACCGGCGCTGGCAGGACGCGTTCATGACCGACGAGCGCGCCGAGGTCGAATCGCTGTGCCGCGCGACGCAGCTCGAATTCGAGTGGCTGCCGGACGGCAGCATCACGGTCACGCATGTCGGCCCGGCGACGGTCGCGCATCCGCGCACGGGCGAGGAGGTCTGGTTCAACCACGCGAGCACGCAGCACATCAACGCGCGCGTCGTGCATCCGACCATCCTGCGCGCGCTACAATCGTTCTACAAGACACGCGCCGCGCTGCCGTACGACATCCGCTACGGCGACGGATCGCCGATGCCCGCCGAGGACCTCGATCCCGTCTACGACGCGATCGACGCCGAGGAAACCGCGTTTCGCTGGCACGAGCAGGACGTGCTGCTGCTTGACAACATCCTCGTCGCGCACGGGCGCAACCCGTTCAGCGGCCCGCGCGACATCCAGGTCGCGATGATGGATTGAATGCGATGAACCCTGTTCCGTTTCCGGCCGTCGAGGCCGCTCAAGCCGACGGCGCCGCCAACGCCGCCAACGCCGCCGCCGCCGCCGGCCCGCTCGAACGCGAAGCGGCGCCGAGCCGAGCGGCCAGCGCGCTCGCCGCGCGCCGCATCGACGTGAAGGCGGGCGACTTCGCGTTCCACGCCACCGATATCGCCTTTCGCGCGGGCGCGCTGACGGCGATCGTCGGGCCGAATGGGTCCGGCAAGAGCACGCTGCTCGAGGCGCTGTTCGGCTTTCGCCGCGCGCGGCTCGAGGGCGCGACGATCCTCGGCGTGCCGGCCGCGCGATTCATGCGCGACACGCGCGAGCTGCGGCGCTTCGGCGCGCAATTGCAGCGCGTCGAATACGCGGAGCACGCGCGCGTCGACGAGATCCTCGCCGTGCATCGCGCGCTGTACCGCAAGCAGGACGCCGCGGTCGCGCGGGCGCTCGCGATCGACGAGCTGCGCGCGAAGCCGTACAGCGGGCTGTCGAAGGGCCAGAGGCAACGGCTCGATCTGTTCATCGCGTTCGCGCATCGCCCGGCGCTCGTCGCGCTCGACGAGCCGTTCACGGGCCTCGACCGCACGATGACGCGCAGCGTGCTCGACCTGCTGCGCGGCCCGCTCGCAGGCATCACGGTCGTGATGATCTGCCACGCGGGCGAGGAGCTCGCCATCGCCGACGACGTGCTGTGGGTGCGCGACGGCGCGCTGCGCTATCAGGGCGGCAAGGACGCGCTCAAGCGGCGTCTGGTCGGCGAATTTCGCGCGCTGATCCACGTCGACGACGACGCGCAGGCGGACCGCGTGCGCGCGGTGCTCGCGCGGGACGCGCACGTGCAGCGCATCGTCGCGCCGGCGCCGCGGCAGATCGGCGCGTTCGGCCGCGCGGGGCTCGATCGCACGCTGCGCGCGCTGATGGAGACGGCGGGCATCCGGCACTTCGAATTCGCGCCGACCGACGAGGGCGATCTGCTGCGCGCGTGCACCGAAGGAGCGACGGATGCTTAAGGTCTTTCTGATCCTCACGCGCAACGAATTGCTCGGGCAATTGCGCAGCAAGGCGCGGCTCTTCTGGACGTTCGTCTTTCCGATCCTGCTGATGAGCGTGATGCTCGTCGCGTTCGGCAAGAGCAGCTCGCTCGGCGTCGTCGAGCTCGCGTTCGACGGCGACGCCGCCGCGCCGCAGGCGCGCGCGTGCCGCGCCGCGATCGAGGCCGCGTTCGCGGGCAACGGCACGGTCGGCGCCCGCGTGGTCGCGCCGAACGCGGCGGGCGCGGCGAGCGGCGATCGCGTGCGCGTGATCTGGCCCGCGCGTGCGACCGATCCGGTGCGCGTCGCATACGACTTCAACGGCCCGCTCGCGGCGCGCGCCGCCGCGCGCACGATCGAGATCGCGCTCGTGCGCTGCGCGGCATCCGAGGCGGGCCTGCCCGCCGCGTACCGGGCCCGCTTCGAAAACGACGGCCATGCGCTCGCGCCGCTCGATTACGGCGAATTCTTCGCGACCGGCATCCTGATCATGGCGTTCATGTCGATCGGCGTCGTGTCGACCGCCACGACGATCGCGACGCTGCGCGAGCGCAACACGTTCAAGATGTACGTGTGCTTTCCGGTGTCGCGCTTCGTGTTCCTCGCGTCGCTGATCGTGTCGCGCGTGCTTTTGATGCTCGCCGCGGCGGTGACGCTGATGCTCGCCGCGCGCTACCTGTTTCAGGTGCCGCTGCCGCTCTGGAGCGCGCGCGCGCTGCGCGCGATCCCGATCGTGCTGCTCGGCGCGGCGATGCTGCTGAGCCTCGGCACGCTGCTCGCGAGCCGCGCGCGGTCGGTCGCCGCGGCCGAGGCGTGGTGCAACCTGATCTATTTCCCGCTGCTGTTTTTCAGCGATCTGACGATCCCGCTGCGCGCCGCGCCGCACTGGCTGCGCGTCGTGCTGCTCGTTTTGCCGACCAACCAGTTCGCCGTCGCGCTGCGCGGCGTGTTCATCCGCGACATCGGCTATGCGCAGGCCGCGTGGCCGCTCGCCGTGGTCGCGGGCTGGACGCTCGCGTTCCTCGCCGGCGCCGCGCTGACGTTCCGCTGGCATCAAGACTGACACACATCGAAGGAGGCCATTGCGTCATGCCCGATCTGATCACCGCTTATCTGCGCAACGCCGTGCTGTTCGTGCCCGCGATCGGCTTCATGCTGGTCATGCGCGCGCTGCCGGGCGACGGCGACGCGCACTGGCGGCTCGCCGCGCTCGCGGGCGCGCTGCTCGCGCTGCCGCACACCGCGTGGCTGCTGCGCCGCCGCCCGCTGCACGGCACCGCGCTCGGCCTGAACGCGTATCTGATCGTCAGCGCGGCGCTGCCGTTCGTGTCGGCCGACGCGAGCCGCGCATGGGGCGAAACGCTCGGGTCGGCCGCGATGCTCGTCTGCGTGCTCGCGACGCACGCGATCGGCCTGGCCGTCGCACCCGAAGCGTTCTCCGGCGCGGCCGATCCGGCACTCGCGCAGGCGCTCTGCAAGAAGATGGTCGCATACGGCGGCGTCGCGCTCGCCGTCGCGTTCCCGCATCGTCACGACCCGCTCTTCGGCGGCGTGCTGCCCGTCGTCGCGCTGATCCTGCTGCACAAGCGGCTGCGGCGCGGCGCGCTCGCGCCGATCGCCTGAAATGCGGGGCCGCCCCGCTCCGCCCTTTTTTCGTGAGGTAGCCATGCAAGACGTCGATCCCGCTTACGCTTTCGTCCGCGCCCGAGAATCGAGCGCGCGCACCTATGCGGAAACCTTCGACACCGTTTTCGCGCACGGCGCGGGCACGGTGCTCACCGACACGGCCGGCCGCCGCTACCTCGATTTCCTGTCGTGCGCGGGCACGCTCGCGACCGGCCACAACCATCCGGCGATCGTCGAGCGCGTGCGCGAGTTCGTCGGCAGCGGCCAGGTGATGCAGATGCTCGACGTGACGACGCCCGTCAAGCACCGCTTCGTCGAGCGCCTGTTCGAGATCCTGCCGCCCGCGTTCGGGCGGCACGCGCGCGTGCAGTTCTGCGGCCCGTCCGGCGCGGATGCGATCGAAGCGGCGATCAAGCTCTTCAAGACGGCGACGGGCCGGCGCTCGGTGATCGCGTTTCACGGCGGCTATCACGGAATGACGGCGGGCGCGCTCGCGCTGACGGGCAACTTGCGCGCGAAGGACAAGGTCGCCTCGCTGATGCCCGACGTGCACGTGATGCCGTATCCGTACGCATATCGCTGTCCGTTCGGACTCGGCGCGCCGCAGACCGCGGCCGCATCGCTGCATTACGTCGAATCGATGCTGAGCGACCCGGAAAGCGGCATCTCGAAGCCCGCCTGCGTGATCGTCGAGGCGGTGCAAGGCGAAGGCGGCGTGATTCCCGCGCCGCCCGAATGGCTCGCCGGCCTGCGCGCGCTGACCGCACGGCTCGACATTGCGCTCGTGATCGACGAGGTGCAGACGGGCATCGGCCGCACGGGCGCGATGTTCGCATTCGAGCGAAGCGGCATCCGGCCCGACGCGATCGTGCTGTCGAAGGCGATCGGCGGCGGCTTTCCGCTCGCGCTCGTCGTCTACGACGCGCGCTACGACGTCTGGCAGGCGGGCGCGCACGCGGGCACGTTCCGCGGCAACCAGATCGCGATGGCGGCGGGCGTCGCGTGCCTCGACGTGATCGACTCGGAAGGGCTGATCGCCGGCGTGGCGGCAAAGGAGGCGCATGTCCGCGCGCGGCTCGAATGGCTCGCCGCGCGCCATCCGGAAATCGGCGACGTGCGTGGGCGCGGGCTCATGTGGGGCATCGAGCTCGTCGATCCCGACGCCGAACCGAACGCGATCGGCGCGCGGCCCGCCGCGCCCGCGCTCGCGCGCGCGCTCAAGCGGTACTGCTTCGCGCACGGGCTCATCGTCGAGACGGGCGGCCGCCACGGCGCCGTCGTGCGCCTGCTGCCGCCCCTCACCGTCAGCATCGCCGAGCTCGATCTCGCCTTCGACACGCTCGACGCCGGCTTCGCCGCGCTCGGCGAGCGCGCGCATGCCGAATTCGCGTGACGCGGATCGCCGGCGCACGTCACGACTTTCAAGGACACACGATCATGTCTTCCGGAACCGCCTCCACCGACACCGTGAACTACCGCAAGAAATACGCGACCGAAGCGCATGCGCTGAGCACGATCCGGCCGTGGCGCTGCGCGTGGGTGATCGCGCGGCAATGGGCCGGCATCGCGATCGCGTTCGCGTTGCCGATCGCGCTCGTCGCGCGCCTGACGGGCGGCACGAGCCTCGCGCACGCGTTCGCCGTGCTGCCTGCGCCGCAGCGGCTCGCCGTCGTCGCGAGCCTCGTCGCCGCCTACGTGTATCTCGCATGCAAGCAGCATGCGCTCGGCATCGTGATGCACGACGCGACGCACTTTCGCCTCTTCGAATCGCGCCGTGCGAACGAGCTCGTCAGCAACTGGCTGTGCGCGTTCCCGATCGGCATGGTGACGTCGTGCTACCGGCGCAGCCATCTGCCGCATCATCTGTTCACGAACAAGCCGAACGATCCGTACTGGGCGCGCCTCGTCGAGGACGAGCACTACGCGTTCCCCAAGTCGCGCGCCGCGTTCGGCCGAATCCTGCTCGGCGACGTGTTCGGCGCGAACCTGCGCGCATGGTGGCCGACGCTGCGCAGCTGGACGGGCTGGAGCAGCGTCCTCAGCAACCGCGAAAAGCTGCTCACGCCGTCCGAGCGCCGGCAATTCGCCGCGTTCTGGATCGGCGCGATCGCGCTCGCCGCGCGCTTCGGCCTGCTGCCGTATTTCCTGCTGCTGTGGGTGCTGCCGATGTTCACGCTGTCGCTCGCGTTCATCCGCATCCGCGTGATCGCCGAGCACGATCTCGAGCAGGCCGGCCACGAGCTCGAACGCACGCGTCACGTCGACGGCAACTGGCTCGAGCTGCTCGCGATCGCGCCGCTCAATATCAACTTTCACGTCGCGCACCATCTGTTTCCGAGCGTGCCGCTCTACAACCTGCCGAAAATGCATGCGCTGCTGATGCAGGAGCCGGCGTTCCGCGAGAAAGCGCAGCTATGGCGCACCTATCTCGGCAGGAAGCACGGCATGGTCCGCTCGCTGCTCACCTGACGCGGACCGCGGCGAGTGAACGGACGCATCGATCGCGCGCGAACGCGGCGCCCGCGCGGCCGCGAACACGAGCGCGAACACGACCGCGGCCGCAACCGCAGCCGCAGCCGGTCCGCGTCATTGCGCCTGCGGTATCAATCGGTCGGAATTCGGTATTGGCCCGGATACGCGCTCTCGGGGGAGACTGTCATTCTTTCAGAATCCGAAACGAACCGTGGTGACCAACACGCTACGCTTTGCACTCTTCATGTGCGGCTGCGCGGCTTTTCTGAGCCTGTATGCAACGCAAGGCATCCTGCCTCAGATCGCGGCCACGTTCGGCACGCACATCGAGCAAGCCGCGCTCGGCATTACGGTCACGACGGTCGCGATGGCGACGACGGCGCCTTTCGTCGGCATGCTGACGCACCGCTTCGATCGACACCGGATCATCGCGTTCGCCGCGCTGCTGCTCGCGCTGCCCACGCTCTGGACCGCGCATGCGGATTCGTTCGCCGAATTCCTCGCGGGGCGGATCGCAACGGGGATCGTCATTCCGGTGCTGTTCGCCGTCACGGTGTCGTACATCGGCGAAACCTGGCAGGGCGACACGGCAACCGAGATGACGAGCTTCTTCGTCGCGGGCACGACGCTCGGCGGCTTCGGCGGGCGCTTCATCGTCAATGGCGTGACGGCGGCGAGCGACTGGCCGCATGCGCTCGACGTGCTCGCCTACACGATGCTCGCCGCCGGCACGGCGATCCATCTGTGCCTGCCGCGCACGCGTGCGCGCACGGCGCCCGCGGCGGCCCCGTCGGCGATGTCGCTGCGCGCGCTCGGCCGCAACCGGCCGGTGCTCGCGTCGTATTTCATCGGCGCGTGCATCCTGTTTTCGCAGGTGACGACGTTCACGTACGTCGGGCTCCATCTCGCGAAGCCGCCGTATCGGTTCGGCACCGCGGCGATCGGCTCGATCTACGCGGTGTTCCTGCTCGCCGTCGTCGTCACGCCGATGGCCGCGCGGCTGTCGCGCAAGCGCCGGCCGGCGGATCTGCTGCTGCTCGCCGCCGGGCTCGGCGTCGCGGGCGCGCTGCTGACGCTTCATTCGGGCGTGCCCGTGATCCTGCTCGGGCTCGCGATAGGTTCGACGGGCGTGTTCGTGGGCCAGACGGCCGCGAGCGCGTTCGTCACACGTTCGACCTCCGAGGGCCGGACATTCGCAGTGGGGCTTTATCTGTCGTGCTATTACCTGGGCGGCAGCGTGGGAACGGTATTGCCGGTTCCTGCATGGCAGCGCTTCGGCTGGGCAGGCTGCGTCGCACTCGTCGTGTGCGCGCACCTGCTCGCCGCGGTCGCCGCGTGCACGTTCTGGAAACCGGGCGGTATCGACGCAACGCGCACTCGACAATCATCCATTACGACATCGCGCTAGGCTGGCCAGAGCCGCAGCGATGCGCATCAGAGAGAAATCGTGCATGAACTCGATCACCATCACGCCAACCAATCTTGTCGACATCGTTTGTCCCGTGCTGGAAGGGATGGCGCCCGGCGCGCTCCAGCGCGCGCTCGTCGACGCGTTCGACGCCGAGGCGGATTCGCTCGCGCGCATCGAGCATGCGTTCAACGCGCTCACGTCCGGCAAGCCGTCGAAGAAGGCGCTGCGCGTCTTTTTCGCGAGCTGGTCGAAGACCAACAACTCGGCGGCGAGCGTGTCGGGCCTCGCGAACCGCGTGACGCTCCTCGCGCGCTCCGATCCGGCGTCGCCCGCGTCGGCGAAGCTCTACGACGCATGCGGCAGCCTGCAGCGCATCACCGACGAAGATCTCGGCGCGCTCGGCGGCACGCTGCACGCCGACCTGTTCTACAACATGGCGACGACGATCTGCGGCGACGACGCCTGGCTGCTGAGGGCGAACTGCCTCGCGGCCGCGCAGGCGTTCAAGGACTGGACCGACCGGCAGCGGCTGCGCAACCGCGATCTGATGCAAGGCCTCCTCACGACGCTCGTGCACGAGGTGTACACGCACGGCGAAGTCGAGTTCATCCATCCGCTGTTCAAGACATGGTTCGAGCATCGGATGAACGTCCCTGCCGAGCGCGTGCGCTTCGTCCTCGCATGGGTGACGGTTCATACGGGCGGCACCGAGAGCGCGCACTTCGCGCATGCCGTCCAGGCGGTCAAGACGTTCTGCGACGCGATGGACGTGCGGATCGATCCCGCATCGTCGACGGAGCTGTTCCGCGAATATCTGCGCCGCAAGGCGGCCGTCATGCAGGAATGCGCGGCCGCGCTTTGAGCGCGCGAGCGGGCCGCCGCGCCGCTTGACGAAGATCGCGCGCCGCCTTCGGGCCGCGAGCGGTGCCCGGATCGATGGATCGCGATCGCGCGGCAAGCGCCCGCCGCGCCGCGTGTGCCGGCGAGCGTCAATGGAACTCGCGGCTCTCGGTCCGCAAGCCGGCGATGAGCGGCGTCAGATCCTCGAGATATTGCGCGACGAGATGCCGGACGTCGCTCTCGCACTGCCACACGCCCGACACCGCGAGCAGCCGCGAATCGAGCGTCTCGCGCCGCTGCCGCTCGAGCAGCTCCGGCCGCACGATCACGTTCACGCAGCCCGTCTCATCCTCGAGCGTGACGAACAGCACGCCCTTCGCGGTGCCCGGCATCTGCCGCGCGGTCACGAGCCCGCATGCGCGCGCGAGCTGGCCGTTGCGGCGATCGCGCAGCGCCGCGGCGGACGACAGCCGCCGCGCGTCGAGCGCGGGCCGCAGCAGCGCGACCGGATGCCGGTTCAGCGTGAGGCCGATCGTGTGATAGTCGGCGAAAACGTCGTCGGCCTCGGACGGCGCGCCGAGCGCGGGCTTCTCGACTTCGTCGATCGGCGCGGCGGCGAGCAGATCGCGCTCCGGCGCCGCGGCGACCGCCTGCCACAGCGCATCGCGGCGATTGCCGGCCAGCGTCGCGAACGCGTTCGCGGCGGCGAGCGCCTCGAGATCGCGGCGCTCGAGGCGCGCGCGGCGCGCGAGCTCGTCGACGCTCGTGAACGGCCCCGCCGCGCGCGCCGCCTCGATCCGCCGCGCGGCGTCCTCGCCCAGGCCGCGCACGAGCGACAACCCGAGCCGCACCGCCGGCTGCCCGCCGGGCGGCGCCGCGCCGGGCCGCGCTTCGAGCGACGCTTCCCAGCCGCTCGCCGACGCGTCGATCGGCAGCACCGTCACGCCGTGGCGCTTCGCGTCCTGCACGAGCTGCGCGGGCGGATAAAAACCCATCGGCTGGCTGTTCAGGAGCGCCGCGAGAAAGATCGCCGGCTCGTGGCACTTGAGCCAGCTGCTCGCATAGACGAGATGCGCGAAGCTCGCCGCATGGCTCTCCGGAAAGCCGTATTCGCCGAAGCCCTTGATCTGCTCGAAGATCTGCTCGGCGAACTCGGGCGGATAATCGCGCTCGCGCATGCCGTCGACGATCTTGCGCCGATACTGCTCGATGTTGCCCTTGCGCTTCCACGCGGCCATCGCGCGGCGCAGCTCGTCGGCCTCGCCGGGCGTGAAGCCCGCGGCGATGATCGCGATCTGCATCACCTGCTCCTGGAAGATCGGCACGCCGCGCGTGCGCTCGAGCGCCTGCTTCAGATCGTCCTTCGGATACGTGACGGGCTCGAGCCCCTGCCGCCGCTTCAGGTACGGATGCACCGCGCCGCCCTGGATCGGCCCCGGCCGCACGATCGCGACCTCGATCACGAGATCGTAATAGTCGCGCGGCCGCAGGCGCGGCAGCATCGACATCTGCGCGCGCGATTCGATCTGGAACACGCCGACCGTGTCCGCGCGGCAGATCATGTCGTACGTCGCCGCGTCGCCCTGCTCGATGTGCGCCATGCCGAACGGCTTGCCGTCCCGCCCGCCGCGCCACGCGGTGACCATGTCGAACGCGCGATGCAGCGCGGACAGCATGCCGAGCGCGAGCACGTCGACCTTCATCAGCCCGAGCGCCTCCAGATCGTCCTTGTCCCACTGGATCACGCGCCGCCCCTCCATCGCCGCGTTCTCGACCGGCACGAGCCGCGTGAGCTTGCCGCGGCTGATCACGAAGCCGCCCGAATGCTGCGACAAATGGCGCGGAAAGCGCAGCAGCCGCGCGGCGAGCTTGGCCCACTCGCGAATGAGCGGCGTGTCCGGATCGAGCCCCACCGATTCGAAGCGCGCGAGCAGATCGCGGCTGCCGTCGAACCAGCGATGCTCCTTCGCGACCCGCTCGACGAGCATCGGATCGACGCCGAGCGCCTTGCCGGTCTCGCGCAGCGCGCCGCGCGGGCGATAGGTCGACACGGCCGCGGCGAGCGCCGCGCGATCATGGCCGTATTTCTCGTAGAGATACTGGATGACTTCCTCGCGGCGCTGATGCTCGAAGTCGACGTCGATGTCGGGCGGCTCGCCGCGCTCGCGGCTGATGAAGCGCTCGAACAGCAGCGTGCTGCGCTCGGGGTCCACCTCGGTCACATGCAGGCAGTAGCAGACGACCGAGTTCGCCGCCGAGCCGCGCCCCTGGCACAGAATGTTCTTGCTGCGCGCGTATTGGACGATGTCGTGAACCGTCAGGAAATACGGCTCGTATTCGAGCTCGGCGATCAGCGCGAGTTCGTACTCGATTCTTTTCCGCACCGTTTCCGGCACGCCGCCGGGATAGCGCGCGCGCGCGCCCGCCCAGGTTTCCTGCGCCAGATAGCTCGCCGGCGTGTAGCCTGCCGGCACGATTTCGTGCGGATATTCGTAGCGCAGCTCGTCGAGCTCGAAACGACACGCATCGAGAATCCGGCACGTCTCCGCGAGCGCGTCGGCCGGAAACAGCTTCCCGATCCGATGGCGCGTGCGCAAATGCTGCTCCCCGTTCGGCGCGAGCGCGTAGCCGCATTCGGCGATCGGCATGCCGAGCCGAATCGCCGTCATCGCGTCTTGCAGCGGCTTGCACGAGCGCCTGTGCATCGTCACGTCGCCGAGCGCGACGACGCACATTCCGCGCCGCTCGCCCGCCGCCCGGACTGCCTCGCCATGCGCGCCGTCGAGCGCGCGCTGCAGCTGCACGAGCCCGAGCCGCGCGCGTGCGCCGAACAGCGCGTCGAACCACGCGAGCTGCGCGTCGAGCATGTCGGCGCGCGCCGGATACGTCGGCACGAGGATCGCGAAGCAATCGGGCACGCCGCGCAGATGCGCGAGCGCCGGCGGCGGCGCGGCCAGCATCCGCGGCGTGAGCCGGTAGGTGCCCTTCGGCGCGTCCATCCGCCGCCACGAAATCAGCTCGGACAGGTTGCCGTAGCCTTCGCGGTTCCGCGCGAGCAGCACGAGGCCGAACGCGCCGGGGCCCGGATCGTGGCCCGGCGCGGCGTCGTCCGGCGTCACGTCGAAGTACGCGCCGACGACGAGCGGCAGCCCCTTCGCCTTCGCCGCGACGTGCATGCGCGGCGCGCCGGCGAGCGAGCATTCGTCGGTGATCGCGATGCCGCGATAGCCGTGCGCCGCCGCGCGCTCGACGAGTTCGTCCGCCGACGACGTGCCGTGCAGGAACGAGAAGTTCGACCGGCAGAACAGCTCCGCGTAGTCGGGCAGGATCTTGGATGCCGCATCCATGCCGCTCACCCGAAGAGGCCGTGCAGGAACCAGCACTGCCTCGCCGCGCCGCTGCCGCGCTCCTGGTAGACCCAGTAGCACGCGCCATCGTCGTCCTGCGCGATGCGATAGTCGCGCTCGACGAGCGGGCCGTCGAGCCAGCCGGCCTCGATCCGCTCGATCGACGACACGAACCTGAGCGGCGTGCGATAGAACGGCCGGTTCTCGCGCATCGCGAGCGGCAGCGGCTGGTCGAGCAGCCATGCGGGACGCGGAGCCGCGACGCCCGGCACGGCCGGCCTGCCCGCCGGCGCGCCGAGCGGCAGCCAGCGGTTCGCCGCCTCGGGGCGATGATCGGCGACGGGCGCCGCGCGCAGCACGTTGTCCGCGCCGAGCCGCGCGCTCAGGAGCTCGACGAGCCGCGCGCGCGCCTCGCGGGTGCCGCCCGGCTCCGGAAACAGATCGTCGGCGGGCGGCGCGACCGATTCGACGCGCGTCGCCGCCAGGCGCACCGCGATCACCGCGGCGGGCAGCGCGACGCGCGCGAGCCGCTCGCCGAGGAGGCGCATGAAGTGCGTCTCGTCGCGCGCGGGCTCGGCGAACGCGAGTTCGAGCGACGTCGGCGGCACCGCCTGGCGGCCGCGCTCGTGCTCGAGCGCGAACGTCATCGCCGACAGCGACAACTGCCGCGCGGCGAGCCAGCCGCACAGCTGCACGACGAGCCGGCGCGCGACGAACAGCACGGCTTGCGCATATTCGACGCGCTCCGGCAATTCGAGCCGAGCGTCGAACACGGGCGGCACCGCCATCCAGGCGAGCGGCTCCGCGACGTCGCCGTACGCACGATCGAGCGCGGCGACGAGCGCGGGACCGCAGCGGCGCGTGAGCCCCGCGCGCGGCAAGCGGCGCAGGTCGGCGAGCGTGCGGCAGCCGAGGCCGTCGAACCAGCCGGCATACGGACGCGCGGCGGGCAGCAGCTCGCACGGCAGCGCGTCGAGCGCGCGCGCGAGCGATGCCGCCCGCACGATCCGCCGCCGCGTGCGCGGCCGGCCCGGCCCGCGCGCGAGCAGCCATGCGCCGCGTCCCGTCGGCGCGGCGGCAAGACACGCCGCGTAGCCGAGCGTGGCGAGCGTCGCGCGCACTTGCCGGCACAGCGACGGCAGGCCGCCGAATAGCCGCAGGCTTGCGCCGACGTCGACGACGAGCGTCGCTTCGTCGTCGAGCGCGACGCATGGCGAGAAGCGCAACAGCGCGAGCGCGACCGCGCGCAGCGCGTCGGCCTCGCGCGCCGGATCGCGCTCCACGAGCCGCGTGCCGGGTGCGAGCGTCAGCACGCCGCCGCGCTTCATGCCGGCGCGCACGCCGCGCGAACGCGCGGCCGCATCGGCGATCAGCACGACGCCCTGCTCGAGCACCGCGCAGCCGTCGCCGCCGTCAGGCGACGACGGCGCGCACACGTCGAGCGGCAGGCGCGGCAGATGAATGCCGAGCAAGACGCGCATAGCGGCCCTCCACGATGGGCGACGGCAATTCGAGCGAAAGCGGCTCGCCGTGCGCCGGCCCACGACGCTTGACGATCTCGACCGACACGCCGCCCGGCGACGGATGCAGCGCGACGCGCAGCATCGCGGGCGACGGCTGCCGCGCGGCGGCCAAGGGCCGAAACATCACGAACAGCGTATCGCCCGCACGGGCGGCGGCGAGATGCAGGCGGCGCAGCGCATCGGCGCGCGTGTTCTGCTGCCACAGCAGGAGCGCGCCGCAGCAGCCGGTCTTGAGCGCCTGCTCGGCCGCCCACAGCGCGTTCGCGCCGCTGTCCGCGCGCAACCACAGCAGCGCGTCGAGCGGCACGCCGAGACTGGCGAGCGCGCACGCGTGCGGCGGCTGCGGCGGCGCGACGAACGCAAGCGGCCGCCGCGCGCTGCCGGTCGCCGCGAGCGCGGGCGCAAGCACGCGCATCTCGCCGCAACCCGCGTGGGGCACGAGCAGTTCGACGAGCCCGCCGAGCGGCCAGCCGCCCCCCGGCAGCTCGGCCGACAACGCCGCATGGCCGGTATCGACCGTACGCGGGCCGCCGCGCGCGAGTTGGGAGCCTCGCCAAAGCGACGGATGCAGCGATTCGAGGGAAAGGGAGGAAGCGGACATCGCATTGCCGATTACTGTATGTTTGTACAGTATATGGCAACGCATCCGCGACGCACAGCAACCGATGCGAAACCGGCCATTCGGCAGAGGAGTGAACGGAAAATCGATTCGGAACCCGCCGCGTACCGCGCGCAATGCGCTCTCGGCCGCGCCGGCCCGACCGCCGCAGGTTCGTCGCCGGCAGCCGCCCGAGACCGCTCGCGCCGGCCGGCCGCGGCGTCCGCCCGAGCAAAGCGGCGACAGTGACCGCAGTGGCCGCGGCGCGCACGAAGCCGCCACCGCCGCGCGTGCCGGAACGAAGCCGCCGCGCGTGAAGCCCGAACGAACGGCTCGCCCTCGTCGCAAGCCGCGGGCCGCGCGCCGCGGGCCACGAACCACAACCCACAACCCACGAACCACGAGCCGCAAACCGCAAGCCACACCCATTCGTCGACCGCCCGGAACGCCGTGCGCGACGGCCGCCACGCCGCGCAACCATCGATCGCGCAACCGTCGCGCAACCCGCACAACCCGCACGACAACCACGACACAGCCGCTCCGCTGCCCGCCGCCGGAACCGCGGCCGAAGCGTCGGCCCCGCCCCACCGCCGCCGGCAGCCCGTCAGCCGAGCAGCAACGCGTCGTCGTCGAGCTTCTCGTGCCGCGTCTTCTCGAACAGTTGCAGCAGGTCCGGCACGTCGAGCCCGCGGCGCTCATCGCCGGACACGTCGAGCACCACCTGCCCCTGATGCAGCATCACCGTGCGCTCGCCGTAATCGAGCGCCTGCCGCATGCTGTGCGTGACCATCATCGTCGTCAGCTTGCTCTCGGCGACGATCCGCGCGGTCAGCTCGAGCACGAACGCGGCCGTCTTCGGATCGAGCGCGGCCGTGTGCTCGTCGAGCAGCAGAATCCGCGACGGCCGCAGCGACGCCATCAGGAGGCTCACCGCCTGCCGCTGCCCGCCCGACAGCAGGCCGATGCGATCGGCGAGCCGGTTCTCGAGCCCGAGATTCAGTAGCCGCAGCTTGTCGCGAAACAGCTCGCGCGACGCGCGGTTCAGCGCCGATCGAAAACCGCGCCGCGCGCCGCGCGCCATCGCGAGCGACATGTTCTCCTCGATCGTCAGCGCCTCGCAGGTGCCCGCCATCGGGTCCTGGAACACGCGCGCGACGAGCGGCGCGCGAGCCCACGCGGGCTTGCGCGTGACGTCGACGCCGTCGATCGCGATGCGCCCCGAATCGACCGGCTGATCGCCGCTCACCGCGTTCAGGAACGTCGATTTCCCGGCGCCGTTCGAGCCGATCACGGCAACGAACTGGCCGTTCGGGATCTCGAGCGACAGCCCGCGCAGCGCGCGCGTCTCGATCGGCGTGCCGGGATTGAACGTGAGCTTCAGGTCTTGTGCGGACAGCATTTACGCGCCTCCCGTCTTGCGTGCGAACAGCTTCCTGCGCGTCGCGGGCAGCACGAGCGCGGCCGTCACGAGCACGGCCGTCACGAGGTTCAGATCCTGCGCCTTCAGGCCGATGAACTCGCTGTTCAGCGCGAGCGCGATGAAGAAGCGATAGAGGATCGCGCCGAGCACGACGGCGAGCGTCGTGAGGAAGAGCCGCCGCGCGGGCAGCAGCGTCTCGCCGATGATCACGGCGGCGAGACCGATCACGATCGTGCCGATCCCCATCGAGATGTCCGAGCCGCCCTGCGTCTGCGCGAAAAGCGCGCCCGCGAGCGCGACGAGCGCGTTCGACAGCGCCATGCCGGCGAGCGTCGCGCGGCCGGTGGCGACGCCCTGCGCGCGCGCCATCCGCGGATTCGCGCCCGTCGCGCGCATCGCGAGGCCGAGTTGCGACGAGAAGAACCAGTCGAGCCCGAGCTTCGCGATCACGACGACGACGGCGAGCAGCGCCGGGCGCAGCACGTAATCGGGCATCCAGTCGGGCTGCAGCACCGTGAAGAGCGTGGGCTCGGTGATGAGCGGCACGTTCGGCCGGCCCATGATCCGCAGGTTCACCGAATAGAGCGCGATCATCATCAGGATGCTCGCGAGCAGATCCATGATCTTCAGCCGCACGTTGAGCCAGCCGGTGACGAAGCCCGCGCACGCGCCCGCGGCGATCGCGGCGAGCGTCGACGCGAAAGGATCGTGGCCCGCGGCGATCAGCGTCGCGGCGACGGCGCCGCCGAGCGGAAAGCTGCCGTCGACGGTCAGATCGGGAAAGTTGAGGATGCGAAACGAGATCAGCACCCCGAGGGCGACGAGGCTGAAGATGAGGCCGATCTCCAGTGCGCCGAGAAGAGAGAAAAGGGACATGGTTGGGGAAATCCTGTTGCAGCGTGCTGCGCGTGGCGGAACGGGGCGCGGCGAACGGCGTCGCTCGGCAAGCGCGGCGGCCGCGCCCGGACCGGCCCGGACCGGCCCGGACTGGCCCGGACTGGCCCGGACTGGCCCGGACCGCCCGCCGCGCGCGTTGCGCGCTTCGTCGCGGCCCGCCGACGCGCGTCGCAGCCCGTCGGGACCGCCCGCGCGCGCCGACCGAGCCGCGTCGTCCGTCTTCCGACGGCTCGCGCGCCCGCGTTACTTGATGACCGTCTGCGCCTCTTTGACGAGATCGGGCGCGAGCGTCACGCCCTGCTTCGCGGCCGCATCGGTGTTCACGAACAGCTCGAGGTTGCTGCTCGTCTCCGATGCGATCGCGCCCGGCTTCTCGCCCTTCAGGATGCGCGCGACGACCTTGCCCGTCTGCCGGCCGAGGTCGCCGTAGTTGATGCCGAGCGCCGCGATGCCGCCGCGCTTCACGCTGTCGGTGTCGCCCGCGACGAGCGGAATCTTCGCCTCGTTCGCGACCTTCACGAGCGATTCGTACGCGGACACGACGTTGTTGTCGGTGTTCGTGTAGATCACGTCGACCTTGCCGATCAGGCTCTTCGCGGCCGGGCCGATGTCGACGGTGCGCGGCGCGGCCGCTTCCTTGAGCGTCATCCCCTGCTTCGCGAGGATCTCCTTGAGCGCCGTCACGACGACGACCGAGTTCGCCTCGCCCGGGTTGTAGACCATGCCGACCGTCTTCGCCTTCGGCACGACGCGCTTGATGAGCGCGACCTGCCGGTCGAGCGGCAGCTTGTCGGACACGCCCGTCACGTTGGTGCCCGTCGTCCCCCAGCCCTTGACGAGCTGCGCGGCGACGGGATCGGTCACGCCCGAATAGACGACGGGCACGCTCTTCGTCGACGCGACGACGGCCTGCGCGGCGGGCGTCGCGATCGCGACGATCACGTCGGGCTTGTCGCCGATGAACTTGCGCGCGATCTGCGCGGCGGTGCCCGTGTTGCCCTGCGCGCTCTGGTATTCCCACTTGAGCTTGTCGTCGCCGTAGCCCTCGGCCTTCAGCTCGGCGCGCACGCCGTCGCGGATCGCGTCGAGCGCCGGATGATCGACGATCGACAGCACCTTGACGGTCTGCGCGTGCGCGGCGCCCGCGCCGAGCATCGCGAACGCCGCGACGCCCGCCGCGATCGAATGAGCGGCAACGATCTTGAATCGTTTCATGAGTCTGTCTCCCCCGGTTCTGAATGGTAGGCGGGCCGCGCTCCCCGGAACGTGCGCGGCCCGCGCCGCCGCGCCGAAAAACGGGGCGCGGCGACAAGCGTCCGAGGATACCATTTCCGCAGACTATTCAATATTTCGGGACAGTACCGACGAGCCCGAGCCGGCGGCCCGCGCACCGCTTCGCCCAAAGAGCCTTCGCCAAAGCAAAAGGCCCGCGCGATGCGCGGGCCTTCCGGCGATTCGAGGCTATCGGGCGGCGCTCAGAACGACGCGACCATCGAGCCCTTGAACTGCTTCGCGATGAACTCCTTCACTTCCGGCGACTGATACGCCTTCACGAGCTTCTTCACCCACGGCTGATCCTTGTCCTTCGCGCGCACGGCGATCAGGTTCGCGTACGGGCTCGTCAGCGATTCGAGCGCGATCGCGTCCTTGGTCGGCTGCAGGTTCCCCGCGAGCGCGTAGTTCGTGTTGATCACCGCCGCATCGACGTCGGACAGCACGCGCGGCAGTTGCGCGGCGTCGAGCTCGGTCAGCTTCAGCTTCTTCGGGTTCTCGGCGACGTCGAGCACGGTCGCGTTGTTGCCGCCCGTGCCGGCGCCCGCCTTCAGCTTGATCACGCCTTGCGTCTGCAACAGCAGCAGCGCGCGGTTCTCGTTCGACGGATCGTTCGGCAGCGCGACCTTCGCGCCCGCCGGCAGATCCTTCAGCGATTTGAACTTCTTCGAATAGACGCCGATCGGCGAGATGTACGTGAGGCCCGCGCTCACGATCTTGTAGCCGCGCTGCTTCACCTGACTGTCGAGGTACGGCTGGTGCTGGAAGCTGTTCGCGTCGAGATCGCCCGCGTCGAGCGCCGCGTTCGGCTGCACGTAGTCGTTGAACTCGATCACCTTCACGTCGAGGCCCTGCTTCTCCTTCGCGACCTTCTGGACGACCTGCCAGACCTGCGCGTCGGGGCCCGCGACCGTGCCGACCTTGACCACCTTGCTCTGCGCCTGCGCGCCGACGGAAACGGAAAGGGCGGCCGCGCCGGCCGCGACGGCGGAAACAACTTTCAGGAGAGTGCGACGCTTCATCTATGTCTCGCTTGCTTGCAGAACCATCCAGGCTCGATAGAGGGGGCGCGACGGCCTGACCGGCCGGGCCGCGCTGACGAAAGCGCAGATGGTGTCACAAGATCGCAAGGCTGTGAAATACATCCCGCTCATATAGGTATGGGATTGCGTCATGCGAGCGCCGGCTCGACGCGGCCGGCCGATGCGGCCGCGCTCGGGCCGCCGCCCGCCGCCGCGCCCGCACCGGCAGCCGCGCCGTCGCCGACCTGGAACGCGCTCACCGATTCGCGCAGCCGCGCCGCCTGCTCCTGCAGCGACGACGCGGCGGCCGCCGCCTCCTCGACGAGCGCCGCGTTCTGCTGCGTCATTTCGTCCATCTGCGTGACCGCTCGGCCGACTTGCGAGATCCCGCTCGACTGCTCCTCGGACGCGGCCGCGATCTCGCCCATGATGTCGGTCACGCGCCGCACCGCCTGCAGGATCTCGGTCATCGTCTCGCCCGCCTGGCCGACGAGCGCCGAGCCGTTGTGCACGCGCTCGACCGACGCGTCGATCAGCTGCTTGATCTCCTTGGCGGCCGTCGCGCTCCGCTGCGCGAGCGAGCGCACCTCGCCCGCGACCACCGCGAAGCCGCGCCCCTGCTCGCCCGCGCGCGCCGCCTCGACG
>NZ_JPWT01000091.1:0-42091 GCF_000773065.1 Burkholderia sp. ABCPW 111
CGTAGACGCCGTCGGTCGGGAACGCGCCCGACACGGGCGCGGCCGGACGCTCGTAGCGCGGCGCGAGCGTGCAGCCCGTCGCGAGCAGGGCGACTGCGAGCGCAGTCAAAGCATGTTTTCGCTTCATCACTTAATCCTTCTTGCCAGCGTCGTCGCCGTGCTCCGGCTTTTCGTCACGGTGCATGTGCTCGTGCGCGAGGCGCAGCGCTTCGTCGGCGTCTTCCTTCTCGCCGCTGAACACCGCCCGCACCTTCACGAAGAACATCGGGATCATGAAGATCGCGAGGAACGTCGCCGTGATCATCCCGCCGATCACGCCCGTGCCGATCGCGTGCTGGCTCGCCGAGCCGGCGCCGTTGCTGATCGCGAGCGGCAGCACGCCGAGAATGAACGCGAGCGACGTCATCAGAATCGGACGCAGCCGCAGCCGCGACGCCTCCAGCGCCGCCTCGATCGGCCCCATCTTCTCCGTCTGCTGCAGCTCGCGCGCGAACTCGACGATCAGAATCGCGTTCTTCGCGGACAGGCCGACGGTCGTCAAGAGCCCCACCTGGAAGAACACGTCGTTCTCGAGCCCGCGCATCGTCGCGGCGAGCAGCGCCCCGATCACGCCGAGCGGCACCACCATGATCACCGAGAACGGAATCGACCAGCTTTCATACAGCGCGGCGAGACACAGGAACACGACGAGGATCGAGATCGCATACAGGATCGGCGCCTGCGAGCCCGACTGGATTTCCTGGAACGACAGCCCCGTCCACGAATAGCCGATACCCGTCGGCAGCTTCTTCGCGAGCGTTTCCATCGCCGCCATCGCCTGGCCGGTCGATTTGCCCGGCGCGGCCTGGCCCTGGATTTCCATCGCCGAGATGCCGTTGTAGCGCTCGAGCTTCGGCGAGCCGTACGTCCAGTGGCCGGTCGCGAACGCGCTGAACGGCACCATCCCGCCCGATCCGTTGCGCACGTACCAGATGTTCAGGTCTTCCGGCGACATCCGGAACGGCGCGTCGGCCTGCACGTACACCTTCTTGATCCGGCCGTCGGTATCGAGGAAGTTGTTCACGTAGCTCGATGCCCAGGCGATCGAGAACGTCTGGTCGATCGCCGACGCCGTGACGCCGAGCGCGTTCGCCTTCTCGCGGTCGATGTTCACCTTGTACTGCGGCGTGTCGTTCAGGCCGTTCGGGCGCACGCCTTGCAGCGTCGGGTCCTTCGCGGCCATTCCGAGCAGCTGATTGCGCGCGGCCATCAGCGCGTCGTGGCCGAGACCCGCGCTGTCGGTCAGCTCGAAGTCGAAGCCGGCCGCCGTGCCGAGTTCGGGAATCGACGGCGGGTTGAACGGAATCACGAGCGCGTCCTTGTAGCCCGCATAGCGCCCGAACATCCGGCCGATCAGCGCCTGCACCTTCTGGTTCGCGCTCTGCCGCTGCGAGTAGTCCTTCAGCTTGACGAACACGAGGCCCGAGTTCTGGCCGCGGCCCGCGAAGCTGAAGCCGTTCACCGTGAACGCGGATTCAACGATGTCCTTTTCCTGCGTGAGCAGGTAATCGGAAATGTTCGCGAGCGTGCGCGCGGTCGTCTCCTGCGTCGAGCCCGACGGCGTCTGGACGATCACGAACATGAGCCCCTGATCCTCGTCGGGCAGGAACGATTTCGGCAGACGCACGAACAGCAGGCCGACCGCGACGATCACCGCCAGATAGATGATGAGCCAGCGGCCCGAGCGCTTGATCACGTGGTGGACGCCGACGTGATACTTGTCGCGGCTCGCGTTGAAGGTTCGGTTGAACCAGCCGAAGAAGCCCTTCTTCTCCTCGTGGTGCCCCTGCGGGATCGGCTTGAGGATCGTCGCGCACAGCGCCGGCGTCAGGATCAACGCGACGAGCACGGACAGCACCATCGCCGACACGATCGTCAGCGAGAACTGGCGATAGATCGCGCCGACCGACCCGCCGGAAAACGCGACCGGCACGAACACCGCGGACAGCACGAGCGCGACGCCGACGAGCGCGCCCGTGATCTGGCCCATCGCCTTGCGCGTCGCTTCCTTGGGCGACAAGCCCTCTTCCGCCATCACCCGCTCGACGTTCTCGACGACGACGATCGCATCGTCGACGAGCAGGCCGATCGCGAGCACGAGGCCGAACATCGACAGCACGTTGATCGAGAAGCCGACCATCGACATGATCGCGAACGTGCCGAGCAGCACGACGGGCACGGCGATCGTCGGGATGATCGTCGCCCGCAGGTTCTGCAGGAACAGATACATCACGAGGAACACGAGGACGATACCCTCGAGCAGCGTCTTCACCACTTCCTCGATCGACAGGCGCACGAACGGCGTGGTGTCGTACGGATACTTGACGACGAGGCCATGCGGGAAGTACGACGACATCTCGTCGATCTTCGCGCGCACCGCCTTCGCCGTCGCGAGCGCGTTCGCGTTCGTCGCGAGCTGGATGCCGAGCGCCGCGGTCGGCTGGCCGTTGTACTTCGTGTCGAAGTTGTACGTTTCGCCGCCGAGGCCGATCTGCGCGACGTCCTTCAGGCGCACCTGCGAGCCATCCTGGTTCACCTTCAGCAGGATGTTGCCGAACTGCTCGGGCGTCTGCAAAAGCGTCTGCTCGGTGATCGTCGCCTGCAGCACGGTGCCCGGCACGGCCGGCGTGCCGCCGAGCTGGCCGCCCGCGATCTGCACGTTCTGCGCGGAGATCGCGCTCGTCACGTCGACCGGCGTGAGCCCGTAGTTCGTGAGCTTCGTCGGATCGAGCCAGATCCGCATCGCGTACTGCGAGCCGAACAGCGTGACGGTGCCGACGCCGTTGATCCGGCTGATCGGGTCCTTCACGTGCGACGCGACGTAGTTCGCCAGGTCGTACTTGTTCATGCTGCCGTCTTCGGAGTTGAAGGCGAGCACGAGCAGGAAGCTGCTGCTCGACTTCGTCACCGACAGGCCGAGCTGCTGAACCACCTGCGGCAGGATCGGCGTCGCGAGCGACAGCTTGTTCTGCACCTGGACCTGCGCGATGTCCGGGTTCGTACCCGGCGCGAACGTGATCGTGATCGTCGCGTTGCCCGAGTCGTCACTCGTCGACGACATGTACAGGAAGTTGTCGAGACCGCTCATCTGCTGCTCGATCACCTGCGTGACCGTGTCTTCGACAGTCTTCGCCGAAGCGCCCGGATAGTTCGCGGTGATCTGGATCGACGGAGGCGCGATCGTCGGATACTGGGCGATCGGCAGCGTGAAGATCGCCGCGACCCCGGCCAGCATCAGGATGATGGCGATCACCCACGCGAAGATCGGGCGATCGATAAAAAACTTTGCCATGAAACAGGCCCCCTGTTATTGCGCGCTCGACGCGGCGGCTACGCTCGACGGCGCGGCACCCGATGCGGCCGCGCTCGCCGCCGCGGCCTGGGCGGGCGAGGCGCCCGCTTGCGCTGCGCCCGACGCGGCCTGCAACTGCGCGTCGGCGGTCTTCACGGACATGCCCGGACGCACCTTGTCGATGCCCTGCACGATCACGCGGTCGCCCGCCTGCAGGCCGCCCTCGACCACCCAGTTCTGGCCCTGCGTGCCGCTCGTCGTGAGCACGCGCGACGCGACCTTGCCCTTCTCGTCGACGATCATCGCGATCGCCTGGCCCTTCGGATCGTGCGTGACGCCGATCTGCGGAACGAGGAACGCGTTGTCGTTGACCCCCTCTTCGATGCGCGCGCGCACGAACATGCCCGGCAGCAGCACGCGCTGCTTGTTCGGGAAGATCGCGCGGATCGTGACCGAGCCCGTCGTCTGGTCGACCGTGACGTCGCTGAACTGCAGCTTGCCCTGCTCCGAGTACGGCTTGCCGTCCTCGAGGATCAGCGTGACCTTCGCCGCGCCCGGGCCTTCCGTCTTGATGCGCCCGCTCTGGATGTCCTGGCGCAGCTTCAGGCCGTCGAGGCTCGACTGCGTGAGATCCACGTACACCGGATCGAGCTGCTGGACGGTCGACATCAGCGTCGCCTGGCTCGCCTGCACGTAGGCGCCCGGCGTGACCTGCGAGATCCCGACGCGGCCCGTGATCGGCGAGACCACGTCCGTGTAGCCGAGGTTGATCTGCGCGGTGTCGACCGCCGCCTTGCCCGATCCGACGTCGGCGGCCGCCTGCCCTTGCGCGGCGACCGCATCGTCGTACTGCTGCTTGCTCACCGCGTTCGCGGCGACGAGCACCTTGTAGCGCGCGACGAGCGCGTTCTGCGTCGCGAGGTTCGCCTGCGCCTTCGCGAGCGTCGCCTTCGCGCTGTTCAGCTGCGCGACGTACGGCGCGGGATCGATCTTGTAAAGGCGCTGGCCGGCCTTGACGTCGCCGCCCTCGGTGAACTCACGCCGCAGCACGATGCCGTCGACCCGCGCGCGCACTTGCGCGACGAGATACGCGCTCGTGCGGCCCGGCAGCTCCGAGACCACCGGCACGGATTGCGGCTGCACGGTGACGACGCCGACCTCCGGCGTTTGAGGAGGCGGAGCCGATTCTTTTTTTCCGCACGCGGCCAGGAAGACGGCGGCTGTCGCGACAGTGATTAAGCGGTATGGAACCCGTTCGACGCGCATGGAGCGACCTCGTTTGTAACTGGATGAAATAAGTGCCGGCCCTCGGGGACGCAACACGAACGCGCCTTGCGGCGCGGATCGGACAACTGAATTGCTTGACTGCGAATACAACAGCGGCACGTGACTGCCGTGCCGGGATGCCGCCGCGCGGAGCAACCGCGGTACGCGCGGAACAACAATGAGGAGGGAAATCAGCAGAGACGGATATTAACTGATTGCCTCGAAAGCCATTCGGCCGTAAGCTGGCATTGTATATACATTCACGAATGTATGTAAAAGTCCTTCATGCGCCGCACAATTTCTTACAAATTACCAAGGTTTACAACTGCCGGACGGGGACGACCGGCATGCGGCGCCTGCGATGCAACCCTTATTATTAACGCAATGACCTCGACTTTGCACATGACGAGCTTCTGAATGGCCAGACGCACGAAGGAGGAGGCGCTCGCGACGCGCGACCGCATCCTCGACGCCGCCGAACACGTCTTCTTCGAAAAAGGCGTGTCGCACACGTCGCTCGCCGACATCGCCCAGCACGCGGGCGTCACGCGCGGCGCGATCTATTGGCACTTCGCGAGCAAGAGCGAGCTGTTCGACGCGATGTTCGACCGCGTGCTGCTGCCGATCGACGAGCTGAAGGCGGACACGGGCGCGCCGCACGCCGACCCGCTCGGCCGGATTCGCGAGATCCTGATCTGGTGCCTGCTTGGCGTCGCGCGCGATCCGCAGCTGCGGCGCGTGTTCAGCATCCTGTTCATGAAGTGCGAGTACGTCGCGGACATGGGGCCGCTCCTGCAGCGCAACCGCGAAGGAATGCGCGACGCGCTGCGCAACATCGAAGCGGATCTCGCGCAGGGCGTCGCGAACGGCCAGTTACCGGCCGATCTCGACACGTGGCGGGCGACGCTGATGCTGCACACGCTCGTGAGCGGCTTCGTGCGCGACATGCTGATGCTGCCGGGCGAGATCGATGCGGAGCGGCACGCGGAAAAGCTCGTCGACGGCTGCTTCGACATGCTGCGCACGAGCCCCGCGATGCGCAAGGACGGCTGAGCGGGCGGCGCGGCGTGACGAAGCGGCCGTGCGCCGGGCGTTCGCCGCGCTAGGCCGGAAAGGGAATCGGGCGAGAAATCGAGATGCGCGAGATGCTCGAAATGCGCGGCGCCGGACGAGCAGCGCGAAACGCCGTGTGCGCCCGATTGGGCGTCGCGGCGAAGCGCCGGCACGGCGCAGCGGCCGAGGCGGGGCCGAAGCGGGGCCGAAGCGTCAGAAACGGCGAGGCTCAGCCGCCGTTGAACCAGCGCGCCACATACAGCAGCAGCGCGACGAAGAAGATCATCGCGGCCCACGCCCACAGCGGCACCGGGTTCGATTCGCGATGGTGGAGCGCGCTCGCCGCGCGCCCCGTCAGCGCGCCGCCCAGATGCTGCGCATGCGCGCGGCGCGCGATGCCCGTGAACCCGGCTGGCCGCAGGAACACGTGCTGCCGCCGCGGCGCGCCGTCGCGCGCGCGGTTCGGCGCGAGCCCGTGCTTCGCCTGCACGACCTCGCAGAACTCGGTGAAGAAATCGTCGGCAAGCTCGTGCAGCGCATTCTGGATCTGGCGGCCCGGCAGCTCGGCGAGCGGGCCCGACGCCGTCGCCCACACCGCGTATTCGATCCGCGTCGCGGGCTCGCCGCGGATCGCGTCCGGCGCATCGTCGGCGGGCGCGAGCACGACGTCGATCTGGCCGCGCAGCGCGCCGATGCCGTCCGCACGCGCCCGGAAGTTCAGCGTGCGTCTCGTGTGCTCCGGCTCGTCGTGGCGCTCGCTGACGACGTGTGCACGCACGTCGTAGCGCGCGCGCAGCGGGCCGAGCGGCACGGTCAGCGCGAGCGCGTACTCGCCGCGCGCCAGCCGCGAAAACGACTCGCAATGATCGAGGCTCGCGCGCACGAGCGCGAGATCCTGCAGCGCGTCCCAGACGACGGACGGTGCGAGCGGAATGCACAACGCATCGTTCAGTTCCATGATCGCCTCCCCCGATGAGCCGCCGCGTCAGGACGTCACGTCGATGCGGTCGACGCACGCGGCATCGAACGCGACATAGTGCCGGATCGCATCCGCGATCTCCGGCGGCTCCTCGTAACTCCATGCGGCGTTCTCTATCACGCCGTCTTCGGTATGCAGATGGAAATAGGTTGCCGGCCCCTTGCGCTCGCAGCGCGTCACGCGATCGGACGGCGCGAGCCGCGACATGTTGACGTCGCCGCGCGGCAGATACTGGACGTCGGGCAGGCCCGATTCCCTCAGCGTGTAGGCGGCAAGCGAATCGGCATAGGTGATCCCCCGATGGATCACGCGAACGCGATGGCGGTTCGGCTCGATTTCGATGCGATGGCCTGCGGCGTCGGACATCGGTTTCCCCTCCGGCCGCTGCGCGCACGCGCCGGCCGAAAATTAGCATGGCCGCGGCGAAACGCCGCTTGTAATCGCATTATCGGCCAAACCGCCGCAAATTGCGCGGCGTCATCGTCGCAGCGGGGTCACTGCGCCTTCCACGAGAATGCCGCCTTCACGCCGCCCTTCGCCGGCACCGTGACCGCATGGGTCTGCTCGTTGCCGTTGTAGCTCGCGTGCACGGTGTAGCGCCCCGGCGTCAGCCTGACGAGCATGTAGGGACCGCGCGCGTCGGTCTTCAGCACTTCGGCGCCCTTCGCGTCGACCACGGATACGTGGACGTCGGCGAGATACTCGCCGCCCGCGCCCGTGAAGCGCAGCGCGAGCGGCCAGTTGCTCTCGTTGCGCTGGAACGCGGTGGATTCGTCTTGCCCCACCCCGCCCGACACGAAGCCGACATCGCCCTGATGCTGCACGTCCGGCAAGCCGGGCTGCGCGCGCGCGACGCCCGCGACGCCGAAAGCCAGCGCCGCCGCGATCAGGTAGTGGGAAATGGTTTGCTGTCGCATGATTCGCTCCTTGAATCTGTCAGCCGGACGCCGGAGGCCCCGCAGGGACCACCGGCGGCGGCGACGAACAAAGACGGGCGGCGGGCGGCGGCCGCGTGGCCGTCGCGCCGGCCCGCCATGCCGGCCGGGACATCGGCCCGGCTCAGCCCAGATCGACCGGCACGAAAATCTGGGCGTCGTCGCGCTGGATCAGCAACGCAAGACTGTTGCCCGCGCGCTTGACCGCATCGCGCAATTGTTCCGCGCTCGTGACCGGCCGGCCGTTCACCGCGAGAATCACGTCGCCCGGCTGGATGCCCGCGCTCGCGGCAGGGCCCGCCGACTGCTGGACGACGAGGCCGTGCGTGAGCGACGAGCCGTTGCGCTCGCGCGGCGAAAGCGGCCGCACCGCGACGCCCAGGCGTCCCTGCTCGACGGGCTCGTCGACGCCCGCCTTCGCCTGGTCTTCGGTCAGCGACGCGAGCGTCACCGACACCGTCTTCTTCGACTTGTCGCGCCAGATCTGCAGATCGGCCTTCGTGCCGGGCTTCATGCTCGCGATCTGCGCGGGCAGCATCGTCGAGTCCTGCACCGGCACGCCGTCGACCGACAGGATCACGTCGCCCGGCTGCAGCCCCGCCTTCGCGGCCGGCCCCTTCGGATCGACCGAGCTGACGAGCGCGCCGTCGGGCTTCGTGAGGCCGAACGAGCTCGCGAGCGTCTGGTTGAGCCCCTGGACGGCGACGCCGAGCCGGCCGCGGCTCACGTGGCCCGTCTTCACGAGCTCGTCCTTCACCTTCATCGCCTCGTTGATCGGGATCGCGAACGACAGGCCCTGGAAGCCGCCCGTCTGCGAGTAGATCATCGAGTTGATGCCGATCACCTCGCCGTTCAGGTTGAAGAGCGGGCCGCCCGAGTTGCCGGGGTTCACCGGCACGTCGGTCTGGATGAACGGCGTGTAGTTCTCGTCGGGCAGCGCGCGCGACTTCGCGCTGATGATGCCCGACGTGACCGTGTTGTCGAACCCGTACGGCGAGCCGATCGCGACGACCCACTGGCCGACCTTGCTCTGCGCCGGATCGCCGATCTTCACGGTCGGCAAGCTCGACGCGTCGATCTTCAGCACCGCGACGTCGGACTGCTTGTCGGCGCCGACGACCTTCGCCTTGTACTCGCGCTTGTCGGTGAGCTTCACGGTGACGACGTTCGCACCGTCGATCACGTGCGCGTTGGTCAGGATATACCCATCCGGGCTAATGATGAACCCCGAGCCGAGGCTCGTGCTCGGCTGGTCGTCCGGCTGCGGCTGACCGCCGGGGCCCATCCCCGGAATCCGCCCGTAGAAATGTCGGAAGAATTGGTAGAACGGATCGTCCGGGTCGATCGGCAGTTGCGGCGCCGCGCGACGCTGCGCGGTGCGCTGCACGACGTGCTTCGCGCTGATGTTCACGACGGCAGGCCCGTAGGTCTCGACCAGCCCGGAAAAGTCGGGAATGCCGGTTTTCGCGGCCGCTTCGGCCGGCATCAGCGCGGCGACGGCCGGCGTGATGATCTGCGGCTCCGAGTGACGGGTGCCCGCCACGTACCCCGCCGCCAACGCCGCGGCGACGGCCGCGGCAACTGCGCCACGCGCAAGGATTCGGGTAGTCATCGATCGTTCTCCTCGTCTAATGGTTCGAAGCGTAGCGACCCTGTCTTAAAGCAGGCTTAATCGGTTTCGGGAACCCTTAAACGGACGAAAATTGTCGAGCAAGCTTGGGGCCCGGGCCGCGCCGGGCGCGGCGTATTGGCCGGACGACGGGCGCGGTCGGGGGCAAAACCGATGTGCGGTGGCGCGGCGCAACGAAACATGGTTCGCGGTTCGCGGTTCGCGGTTCGCGGTTCGCGGTTCGCAACGAGCATCGGGCGTTTCGCCGCGCGCGGCCCGCGTCCGCCGCGTCCCGCGCAGGTCCGTCACGCGTCGGCCGCGCACGGCAGCACGACGCTCACGAGTAGCCCCCCCGCCGCCGCTTCGCCGAGCGTCACGGTCGCGCGCTGCTGCGCGGCCACCCGCTTGACGATCGCGAGGCCGAGGCCGCTGCCCGACACGTCGGTGCGCGCCCGCGCCGACGTGTCGCGGTAAAAGCGATCGAACACGCGCTCGCGCTCGGCGGCCGGAATGCCCGGGCCGCTGTCGCCGATCTGCACGCGCGCCCGCGCGCCGTCGCCGCGCGTGAGCGACACGTCGATGCGGCCGCCCTCCGGGGTGTACTTCACCGCGTTGTCGAGCAAATTGTTGAACATCACGCGCAGCGCGGCGGGATCGGCGTTCACGGCCGCGTCCTCGACTTCCTCGAAGCCGAGATCGATGTCGCGCCGCTGCGCGAGCGGCGCGTGCGCGGCGACGCACTCCTCGACGATCGAGCGCAGATCGACGCGCTCGCGCACCGTCGCGTCGCCGGGCTCCGCGCGCGCGAGCGCGAGCAGTTGCTCAGCGAGGCGCGTCGCGCGCGTGACGCCGCTTTGCAGATCGGCGATCGCCTCGCGGCGCGACGCGTCGTCCTGCGCGCGCGCGACGAGCTGCGCCTGAATCTGCACGGCGGCGAGCGGCGTGCGCAGCTCGTGCGCGGCATCCGCGACGAACGCCTTTTGCGTGTCGAGCGCGGCGGAGAGCCGCGCGAGCAGCCCGTTCAGCGCGTGCACGAGCGGGCGCACTTCGAGCGGCAGCGGCGAATCGGGCAACGGATCGAGCGCCTCGGGCCGGCGCGCTTCGACCGCGCGGGTCACGCGCTGCAACGGCGCGAGCCCGCGCCCGACGATCATCCAGACGGCCGCGCCGAGGAACGGCAGCAGCACGATGAGCGGCCACAGCGTGCGCAGCGCGACGCTCGCGGCAAGCCGGTTGCGCACCGAAAGCGGCTGCGCGAGCTGCACGACGTTGTCGCCGACGATCGCGCCGTACACGCGCCATGCGCCGCGCTCGGTGCGCTCGGTCGAAAAGCCGAGCTCGGCGCGCGGCGCGATCGGCGCGCGCGGATGCGAGAAGTACATCAGCACCCCGTTGCGGTTCCAGATCTGGATCACGATCCCTTCGTCGCCGTTCGTCTGCGAGCCGAGCACCTGCGAGAAAGGCTCGGACGGCAGCGCGGCCGCGATCTGCTGCAACTGGTAGTCGAACAGCTCGTTCGCGGCGGCGAGCGCCTGCCGGTAGATCATCCAGCCGGCGAGCCCCACTCCGGCCACGACGATCGCGAGCAGCCAGATCAGCAATTGATGGCGAATCGACCTCACGCGCTACGCTTCCTTCACGACCATGTAGCCGAGGCCGCGGACGTTGCGGATCAGGTCCGAGCCGAGCTTCTTGCGCAGCGCGTGGATATAGACTTCGACGGTGTTGCTGCCGATCTCCTCGCCCCAGCCGTACATCTTCTCTTCGAGCTGGCTCTTCGACAGCACCGCGCCCGGACGCGCGAGCAGCGCCTCGAGCAGCGCGAATTCGCGCGCCGACAGCGCGACGGGCGCGCCGTCGAGCGTCACCCGGTGCGACGCCGGATCGAGCGTCAGCGCGCCGTGGCGGATCACCGATTCGCTGCGCCCCGACTGGCGTCGGATCAGCGCACGCATGCGCGCCGCGAGCTCGTCGAGGTCGAACGGCTTGACGAGATAGTCGTCGGCGCCGGCGTCGAGGCCCTTCACGCGGTCGGCGACCGCGTCGCGCGCGGTCAGGATCAGCACGGGCAGCGCGAGCCCGCGCGCGCGCAGCGTGCGCAGCACGTCGATGCCGTCGCGCTTCGGCAGCCCGAGATCGAGCAGCAGCAGATCGTACGCCTCGCCGCCGAGCGCGGTGAGCGCCGCGTCGCCGTCCTGCACCCAGTCGACCGCGCAGCCGTCGGCCTTCAGCGCCTTGCGCACCCCTTCGGCGATCATCCGATCGTCTTCAACCAGCAATATCCGCATCCTGAAAAACGTCCGTCGCATGCGTTCGAGATGGCGGACATTGTAGCGCCGCCTCGTGCGCAAACGGACCATCTGCCGATTTCGACGCTGCTTGCGCGCCGTTTTCTCTACAATGGGCGGCTTGCGCCGCAGCGCGCACGCCTTTTGCACACGTCACATTCCGTTCCGCGCTTCCGTTCCGTATTCGTCGATGAATCCCAACGCCGCCCGCATCGCCGCTTCGCCCCGCCCGAGCCGCCCCGCCGCCCGCGCGCCGCGCGCCATTCTGCGCGGCGCGGCGCTCGTCGCCGCGTGCGCCGCGCTCGCGTTCGCCGCGCCCGCCGACGCCCGCAAGAAGCCCCCGCGGTATCCAGCCGCGGTCTCGACCGCGCGCAACGTGCTGCCGGCGTCGGTGCTCGTCGCGCTGCAGCGCGCGCGCGTGCCGGCGTCGAGCCTGAGCGTCGTCATCGAGCGGATCGGCGAGCGAACGCCCGTCGTCGCGTGGAACGCGAACCGGCCGATGCAGCCCGCGTCGACGATGAAGCTCGTCACCACCTACGCCGGGCTGTCGCTGCTCGGCGCCGACTATCGCTGGCGCACGAGCGCGTACGCGGACGGCGCGGTCGACGAGAACGGCACGCTGCACGGCACGCTGTACGTGAAGGGCACGGGCGATCCGAAGCTCGTGCCGGAAGAGCTGATCGACCTCGTCGACAAGATCCGCCGCGCGGGCATCGTCAACGTCGACGGCTCGCTCGTGCTCGACAAGACCTTCTTCGCGCCCGAGACGCGCGACCTGCCGCCGCTCGACGACGACGCGAGCGCGCCGTACAACGTCGGCCCCGATCCGCTCCTCTACGCGTTCAAGGCGCTGTCGTTCACGGTGACGCCGACCGACAACGGCGCGATCGCGATCGACGTCGTGCCGCCGCTCGCGAACCTGAACGTCGACAACCAGCTCGTCGAGGGCGAAGGTTCGTGCGGCGCCGCGCGCCCGACGCTCATGACCGACGCGAACGGCGCGCTCACCGCGTCGTTCGCGGGCGACTATCCGCCGCGCTGCGGCCCGACCACGACCAATCTCGCCGTGCTGAACCATTCCGCGTTCTTCGCGCGCGGCTTTCTCGCGCTGTGGCGGCAGACGGGCGGCGCGTTCTCGGGCACGATCGCCGAGGGCAAGGTGCCGGGCCGCGCGCGGCCCGTTGCGTCGCACCACGGCCCGGTGTTGTCGAGCGTCGTGCACGACATCAACAAGTTCAGCAACAACGTGATGGCGCGCAACCTGTTCCTCACGATCGGCGCGGTCGAGCACCGGCCGCCCGCGACGCCCGCGCAGTCGGCGGACACGATCCGCGCGTTCCTCGCGCACAGCGGGCTGCCGACCGACGGGCTCGCGCTCGAGAACGGCTCGGGGCTCTCGCGCGACGAGCGCGTGAGCGCGCTGTCGCTCGCCGACATGCTGCAGGCGGCGAACGCGAGCCCCATCGCGCAGGCGTTCGTCGATTCGCTGCCGATCGCGGGCGTCGACGGCACGATGAAAAACCGGCTGACGAACGCGCCCGTCGGCGGCAACGCGCACATCAAGACAGGCACGCTGCGCGACGTGCGCGCGATCGCGGGCTATGTCGCGTCGGCGGACGGGTCGAGCTACGTCGTCGTCAGCTTCATCAACGACGAGCGCGCGTCGGCCGCGCGCGCGGCGCACGACGCGCTGCTCGAATGGGTGTACGAAGGGCCGCGCTGAGCGGCGCGCGGCTCTCGGCGGCGCCCCGGCGCGCCGCCGAGAGCCGGCCGGAACCGATTCCGCCCTCGCCGTTTCCCTCGCCGTTTCCCTCGCCGTTTCCCTCGCCGTTTCCCTCGCCGTTTCCCTCGCCGTTTCCCTCGCCGTTTCCCTCGCCGTTTCCCTCGCCCTTGCCGTTTCTCGCCGGGCTCCGCGCGGATCACCGGCCTTCGCGCGTCTTGCCCACGGCCGCCGCCGCGGCTCGGTGCGCCGCCCCATGCCGCGCGCCCGTCGAAGACTCCCTCTACGAAACACCCTCGCGCCCGGTACGCCGATTGCGTACCCTTTTGGCTGCAATTGACGTCGACGAGCCGCGCACGCGTTTCGCACGCCGCACGCACCGGGTCGCTCGAACCACAACAAGAGGGAGACACTCATGCAATTCAACGTCGAATTGCTTCTGCTCGCGCTCGCGCCTGTCTTCCTGCTCTGCATCGGCTGGGAAGCGTGGCACCTCGCGCGCACACGCCCCGGCGAGCACGTCTACAACCTGCGCGACACGCTCTGCAACGCGGCGCTCGCGCTGATGCACCAGGGCGCGGACAAGATCGCCTGGATCTTCGTGATCCCGCTCTATGCGTACTGCTACACGCACTACCGGCTCTTCACGTGGGACGCCACGTGGCTGTCGTTCGCCGTGCTGTTCGTCGCGCAGGACCTGCTCTACTACGTGTTCCACCGCTGCAGCCATCGCGTGCGCTGGCTGTGGGCCGCGCACGTCGTCCATCATTCGTCCGAGCGCCTGAACTTCTCGACCGCGATGCGGCAAAGCCTGATGTACCCGATCGCCGGCATGTGGGCGTTCTGGCTGCCGCTCGCGTTCCTCGGCTTCCCGCCGCAGCAGATCGTCGGCATCGTGCTCATCAACCTCGCGTTCCAGTTTTTCGTCCATACGCAGACGATCCCGAAACTCGGCTGGCTCGAGTACGTGCTGAACACGCCGTCGATCCACCGCGCGCACCATGCGCGCAACCCGCGCTACATCGACCGCAACTACGCCGGCGTGCTCGTGATCTGGGATCGCCTGTTCGGCAGCTACGTCGAAGAAGACCCGCAGGACCCGCCCGAATACGGGATCGTCGAGCCGCTTCGCTCGAACAATCCGCTCGTGGCGACGTTCCACGAATGGCGGTCGATGGCGCTCGACGCGCTCGGCGTCGAAGGCTGGCGCAACAAGCTCCGCGCGGTTTTCGGTCCGCCCGAATGGGCGAGCGCTTATCATGCACGGGTTGCGAGCGCGCACGCGCCGTCGCCCGAGCCGTCCGTGCTCGCCGCCGCGCCCCGCGAACGATAACGAAACACGGATTCCAAACCATTGCGCCGAGCCGCGTCGCCGCCGTGCGTCGCGGCACGGCGCAGGCCATGCAACACAAGCATATCTACGAGGAGAGACCCGCATGAATCAGCCGCAACGACAACAGCAACCCGCCCGCACCGCACGCCGCCGCCTCTGGCGCGGCGCGCAAGTCGCGCTCGCGAGCGCCGCGTTCGCCATCCTCGCCGCCTGCGGCGGGGGCGACGACAACGGCTCGTCGCAGCCGAGCGCCGGCGTGAACATGCAGGTCGTGTCCTTCGGCGACAGTCTGTCGGACACCGGCACCTATTCGCCGCAGATCCTGATCGGTTTCGGCGGCGGCCGCTTCACGACGAATCCGGGTCAGGTGTGGACGCAGGACGTCGCCGCCTACTACGGCGGCACGCTCACGCCCGCGTTCGAAGGCGGCTTCGGCGTGCCGCTGCAGGCGGCGGGCGGCCTCGGCTACGCGCAGGGCGGCTCGCGCGTCACGCAGCAGCCGGGCATCGGCCACGCGGACGCGAGCGTGGCGAACGCCGACTACGCGCAGGCGACCACCGTGCCGGTCGCGACGCAGGTGCAGCAATACCTGCAGCAGCACGGCAGCTTCAACCCGAACCAGATCGTGCTGATCAACGGCGGCGCGAACGACATCTTCTATCAGGTGCAGGTCGCGCAGGCGCAGGGCAACACGCCGGCCGCGCAGCTCGCCGCGGCGCAGCAGATCGGCCTCGCCGCTCAGCAGCTCGCGGGGATCGTCCAGCAGATCGTCGCGGCGGGCGCGACGCACGTGTTCGTGTCGAACGTGCCGGACATCGGCGGCACGCCGCTCGCGGTGTCGACGGACCAGCAGGCCGCGCTCACGCAACTGTCGACGATCTTCAACAGCACGCTCGCCGCGGCGCTGAAAGCGCTCAACGTCGATCCGACGAAGGCCGTGCTGATCGACGCGTTCACGTGGCAGGACGGCATCACCGCGAACTACCAGGCGAACGGCTTCTCCGTGTCGAACACGGGCACCGCGTGCAACCTGCAATCGATGATCGCCGCGGCGACGAAGTCGGGCGTGTCGAACCCGACCGCGTTCGGCTCGTCGCTGTTCTGCTCGCCGCAGATGTACACGGTCGCGAACGCCGACCAGACGTACATGTTCGCCGACACGGTCCATCCGACGACGCGCCTGCACGCGCTCTTCGCGCAGTACGTCGAGCAGCAGATCGCGAAGACGGGCGTCGGCAAGTAAGCAAGCCCGCGCCGCGACGCGGGGGGCGTCTCGCGCGCCCCGCCCCCGGTCGCCACGCGGCGACGTTCCGCCGCTTCAAGTGAAAACGCCCGGTTCGCGTGATGCGAACCGGGCGTTTCTCGTTGTGCCGGGCGTTTTCAGGTGCTTTTTGCGCTTCGGCGCTTCGGCGCTTCGGCGCTTCGGCGCTTCGGCGACAGCAGCATGACGAAGCCGGCGCGGCTCCGCCCGCCTCAGCCGCCCGACCGCGCAACGCTCACGCCTGCGCTTCGAACGCGGCCGCCGCGCGGCCGAGCCGATCGTTCACCGCGATCCATTCGACCGTATCCGGCAGCTTCTCGATGAGGATGCGCGCGACCTGCGCGCGATCGAGCGCGCGCAGCAGCCCGTAGAGCTCGCGCGCATAGACCTGCGGGTCCTCGGGCGCCGCGACGAAGTGCACGCCGTCCGCGTGCGCCCACGCGCCGGCGCGCGATGCGCGTGCGACGAGCGCGACCCGCTCGCCCGCGTCGCGCGCGGCCGCGAGCCGCCCCTCGAGCCGCTCGAACGGCGCGAGCGCGAGCGGCGTGCGCGGAGCGTAATGCGCCTTCAGCGTGCCGGATGCGCGCGGCGCGGTCGCGTCGCTGCCGTCGGGCAGGCGCGGCGCGACGCCGAGCACGTCGGCGATCTGCTGCGGGCTCACGTGGCCCGGGCGCAGCAGCGCCGGAAAACCGCGCGACAGATCCACGATCGTCGACTCGATCCCGACGTCGGACGGGCCGCCGTCGAGCACATGGACGGCATCGCCGAACTCGTCGCGCACGTGCTGCGCGGTCGTCGGGCTCACGTGGCCGAAGCGGTTCGCGGACGGCGCGGCGACGCCGCCGTGCCCGCCGCGGCGCGCGTCGAACGCGCGCAGCAACGCCTGCGCGACCGGATGCGACGGACAGCGCAGCCCGACCGAGTCCTGCCCGCCGCTCACCGCGTCCGGAATGTGCGCGGCGCGCTTGAGAATCAGCGTGAGCGGGCCGGGCCAGAACGCGTCGATCAGCTTCTTCGCGTCGGCGGGCAGCGAGTCGACCCAATAGCCCGGATCGCTGCCGGGCGCGAGGTGGACGATCACCGGATGGTTCGCCGGCCGCCCTTTCGCCTCGTAGATGCGCGCGACGGCGACCGGGTTCTGCGCGTCGCCGCCCAAGCCATAGACAGTCTCGGTCGGAAATGCGACGAGCTCGCCCGCGTCGAGCAGCGCGGCGGCTTCGTCGATCTCTTCGGCGGTCGGAATCGGTCGATCGTTCGACATCGTACGCCCCGTCAGTCGAGCGCAATGCGCAGCAGGCGCGCGCAGGCGGTCGCGCCCGCGACCGCCTCGTCGAGCGTCGCCGCGGTGAAATTCACGTGGCCCATCTTGCGGCCGGCGCGCGCCTCCTCCTTGCCGTACAGATGCAGCCGCGCGGTCGGCATCGCGGCGACCTGGTCCCACGGCGGCGCGACGGACTCGCCCGACGCGCCGTTCGCGAACCACACGTCGCCGAGCACGTTGAGCATCGCGGCGGGCGAATGCTGGCGCGTGCTGCCGAGCGGCAGCCGCGTCATCGCGCGGACCTGCTGCTCGAACTGGCTCGTCTCGCATGCGTCGACCGTGTAGTGGCCGGAATTGTGCGGCCGCGGCGCCATTTCGTTCGCGACGAGCGAGCCGTCTTCGAGCACGAAGAACTCGACGCACAGCACGCCAACGTAGCCGAGCGAATCGGCGATCCGCACGGCCGCCTGCTGCGCCTCGCGCACGAGCGCCTCGCTCGCGGCGGGCGCGGGCACGACGCTCAGCGTCAGGATGCCGCCGCGATGCGTGTTCTGCGCGAGCGGGAACACGGCGGATTCGCCGTTCGTGGCGCGCGCGATCAGCGCCGACACTTCGTATTTGAGCGGCAGGCGCTTCTCGAGCACGCACGGCACGCCGCCGAGCGACGCATACGCGTCGCGCGCCTGCCGCACGGTCTCGACGCGCACCTGCCCCTTGCCGTCGTAGCCGAGGCGCGCGGTCTTCAGGATGCCGGGCAGCACCGCGGCAAGCTCCGCGTCGGCAAGCGCCTCGAGCTGCGCGACCGACTCGATCACGACGTGCGGCGCGACGGGCGCGCCGGACGCCGCGATGAAGCGCTTCTCGGCGATCCGGTCCTGCGCGATCGCGACGCAGCGGCCCGCCGGCGCGACGAACGTCGATTGCGCGAGAAAGTCGAGGCTCGCGGCGGGCACGTTCTCGAATTCCGTGGAGACGGCGTCGCACAATTGCGCGAGCTCGGCGAGCGCGGCCTCGTCGTCGTACGCGGCACGCAGATGCTTGTCGGCGACGGCGCCCGCGGGGCTCGTCGGATCGGGATCGAGCACGGCGACGCGGTAGCCCATCGCCTGCGCGGCGAAGCAGAACATGCGGCCGAGCTGGCCGCCGCCGACCATGCCGAGCCAGGCGCCCGGCAGGATCGGGGAATTCGGGGTGGGGAGTGCAGTCATGTCTAGGGTCAATTTACATACGGAACGCACAAGCGTTGCCACGAGAACGGCCGCTCACAAGGCGCGCAACGCTGCGAATGGACGTATTCGCAAGGCGCGCAACGCGGCGAGCGGCGGTTCTCGCGGCAACCCCGATACAAAAATACATTCTAGGGGAATGCCCGAAATCGCCCGCATGGCGGCGTCGCTCGTTGCTTGCTTGGCTCGGCCAAACGGCGCTCCTCGCTTCCTGCCCTACGAGCGATTTCGGGCATTCGCATGTGCGTTCCATATGCAAATGGCCCCTAGGATCGGTGGCGGCGGGCGGCTGCGCCCGCCGCGGGCGGGACGATCGATGCCGCCGGCGGCCGCGCGGCCTCACAGCGGCGGCAGCACCATCGCGTGCGCGGCCTCGTTCTGCCGCACGCGGAACGCGGCGAGCCGGTTCGCGTAGTCGGTCGACGTGCCGGACAGCATCGACACGGCGAAGAGCGCCGCGTTCGCCGCGCCGGCCTCGCCGATCGCGAAGGTCGCGACGGGCACGCCCTTCGGCATCTGCACGATCGAGTGCAGCGAATCGACACCCTTCAGGTACTTGCTCGCCACCGGCACGCCGAGCACGGGCACCGTCGTCTTCGCGGCGAGCATGCCGGGCAGGTGCGCCGCGCCGCCCGCGCCCGCGATGATCGCGCGCAGGCCGCGCTCGCGCGCCTTCTGCGCGTAGTCGAACATCTCGTCGGGCATCCGGTGCGCGGACACGACCTTCGCCTCGTACGGCACGTCGAACTCCTGCAGGATCGCGACGGCATGCTTCATCACGTCCCAGTCGGAGCTGGAACCCATCAGCACGCCGACGAGCGGCGCGCTGTGCGTGTGGGCGGTCGGGATTTCGCTCATCGTGCGCTTCCTCGTTTCGGTGAATCGGACGATGGTCAGTCGAGCGTCTTGCCCGTGATGCGCTCGAGCGCTTCCTGGTACTTCGCGCTCGTCCTCGCAACGACGTCGTCGGGCAGCTTCGGCGCGGGCGGCTCCTTGCTCCAGTCCTGCGCCTCGAGCCAGTCGCGGACGAACTGCTTGTCGAACGACGGCGGATTCGTGCCGACCCGGTATTCGTCGGCCGGCCAGAAGCGCGACGAATCGGCCGTCAGCGCCTCGTCCATCAGGAACAGCTTGCCGTGCTCGTCGAGGCCGAATTCGAACTTCGTGTCGGCGATGATGATGCCGCGCGTCGCCGCGTAATCGGCCGCTTCCTTGTACAGCTTGATCGAGATGTCGCGAATCGTCGCGGCGAGCTCGGTGCCGATGCGGCGCTCGGTTTCCTCGAACGAGATGTTCTCGTCGTGATGGCCCATCTCGGCCTTGGCCGCGGGCGTGAAGATCGGCTCGGGCAGCTTCTGCGCGTTTTGCAGGCCGGCCGGCAGCTCGACGCCGCACACCTTGCCCGTCGCCTGGTAGTCCTTCCAGCCGCTGCCCGCGAGATAGCCGCGCACGACCGCCTCGACGAGGATCGGCTCGAGGCGCTTGACGACGACCGCGCGCCCCTTCACCTGCTCGACTTCGTCGTCGGCGACGACCGTCTCGGGCGCGACGCCCGTCAGGTGGTTCGGGACGATGTGCGCGAGCTTGTCGAACCAGAAGTTCGCCATCTGGTTCAGCACGCGGCCCTTGTTCGGAATCGGCTCGCCCATGATGACGTCGAACGCCGACAGGCGATCGGTCGTGACGATCAGGAGCTTGTCGTTGCCGACCGCGTAGTTGTCGCGGACCTTGCCGCGACCGAGGAGCGGCAGCGAGCGCAGCGTGGATTCGTAAAGGGTAGACATCGTCTTTTCGCAGATAAGGAGCCAAACAAAAAGGGAAACGCCGTTCCCCGCGGCTGGCGGGAACGGCGGCCTTGCGATACTTCGGCGAACCGGCCGGACGGCTTGGCCCGGCGGGGCCGGCCGGCTTCGGAGCCGGACCGGGCTCATCCGGCCGCCCCGCTCGCGGGCCGGCCAGATCGTACTACAGACTCAACGCACCACTTGCGCGAGGTCGCCGGCCTTGTACTTCTCGGCGATCTTCTCGAGCGGCACCGGCTTGATCTTCGACGCCTGGCCTTCGCAGCCGAACGCCAGATAGCGCGCGACGCAGATCTTCTTCGCCGCTTCGCGCGCGGGCTTCAGGTAATCGCGCGGATCGAACTTGCCCGGATTCTCGAACATGTAGCGGCGGATCGCGCCCGTGATCGCGAGACGCAGGTCGGTGTCGATGTTGATCTTGCGCACGCCGTGCTTGATGCCTTCCTGGATTTCCTCGACGGGCACGCCGTAGGTTTCCTTCATGTCGCCGCCGAATTCGCGGATTTCCGCGAGCAGATCCTGCGGCACCGACGACGAGCCGTGCATCACGAGGTGCGTGTTCGGGATGCGCGCGTGGATTTCCTTGATCCGCTGGATCGACAGGATGTCGCCCGTCGGCTTCTTCGTGAACTTGTACGCGCCGTGCGAGGTGCCGATCGCGATCGCGAGCGCGTCGCACTGCGTGAGCTTGACGAAGTCCGCGGCCTGCTCCGGGTCCGTCAGCAGCTGCTCGCGGGTCATCGTGCCTTCCGCGCCGTGGCCGTCTTCCTTGTCGCCCTTCATCGTCTCGAGCGAGCCGAGCACGCCGAGCTCGGCCTCGACCGTCACGCCGATCGAGTGCGCCATCTCGACCACCTTCTTCGACACGTCGACGTTGTATTCGTACGATGCGACCGTCTTGCCGTCGGCTTCGAGCGAGCCGTCCATCATCACGCTCGTGAAGCCGCTCCTGATCGCCGCCATGCAGACGGCGGGCGATTGGCCGTGATCCTGGTGCATCACGACGGGGATGTGCGGGTACGACTCGACCGCCGCTTCGATCAGGTGGCGCAGGAACGCCTCGCCCGCGTACTTCCGGGCGCCGGCCGACGCCTGCATGATCACGGGCGCGCCGACTTCGTCGGCCGCCGCCATGATCGCCTGCACCTGCTCGAGGTTGTTCACGTTGAACGCGGGCAGGCCGTAGCCGTGCTCCGCTGCGTGATCCAGCAGTTGACGCATTGATACGAGAGGCATTGTGGTACTCCTTGAATGAAAACCTTGCGCCCTACGCGGCGTCTTACGGCCCCGTCCCGGCTGAAAGGCGGGCGGACCGGCGCGGCCGAGCGTCGAATAGCCGCATTTTATCGCGAAGCGCCCCCGAATCCGACCAAATGGCGGATTCGGGGGCAATTTGTTACGTCTTTCAGACCACCTTCAAGCAAAAAAGCCGCGGGGGCCGTCCGACCCCACGCGGCTTTCCGACAACGCAAGCGGCATGCCCGGCGGACATCCCGCTCGCGCAGGATTGCGCCCTCAGTAGTGTTCGCCGACGCGCACGATCTTCAGCGTGTTCGTGCCGCCCGCCTGCCCCATCGGCTCGCCGACCGTCAGCACGACCATGTCGCCGTGCGCGACGTAGCCGCGCCGCACGATCAGCTCGAGCGCCTGCTGCAGCGCGGAATCGCGGTCGCTGTTGAAGTCGACGTGCAGCGGCGTCACGTTGCGGAACAGCGCCATCGCGCGCTCGCTGCCGACTCGCGGCGTCAGCGCGAAGATCGGCACGTGCGTGTAGTGGCGCGACATCCAGAGCGCCGTCGCACCCGATTCGGTCAGCGCGACGATCGCCTTCGCGCCGAGGTGGTATGCGGTGAAGAGTGCGCCCATCGCGATCGACTGGTCGATCCGCGTAAACGTGCGGTCGAGAAAGTCCTTGTCGAGTTCGACGTGCTCGGACTTCTCCGCCTCGACGCAGACGGCCGCCATCGCCTCGATCGTGACGGCCGGATACTTGCCCGTCGCCGTTTCGGCGGACAGCATCACCGCGTCGGTGCCGTCGAGCACCGCGTTCGCGACGTCCGACACCTCCGCGCGCGTCGGCACGGGCGCGTGGATCATCGATTCCATCATCTGCGTCGCGGTGATCACGAGCTTGTTCGATTCGCGCGCCATCCGGATCATCCGCTTCTGCAGCGCGGGCACGGCCGCGTTGCCGACCTCGACCGCCAGATCGCCGCGCGCGACCATGATGCCGTCCGACGCGTCGAGAATCTCCTGCAGCGCCGGAATCGCCTCCGCGCGCTCGATCTTCGCGATCATTTTCGGCTTGATGCCGTAAGGCGCGCCCGCGATGTTCGCGAGCTGGCGCGCCATCTCCATGTCGGTCGCGTTCTTCGGGAACGACACGGCGACGAGATCCGCGCCGAGCGACATCGCCGTGCGGATGTCCTCCATGTCCTTCGCGGTCAGCGCGGGCGCCGACAGCCCGCCGCCCTGCCGGTTGATGCCCTTGTTGTTCGACAGGTCGCCGCCCACCTTGACGGTCGTGTGGATCTCGTCGCCGAGCACGCGGTCGACCTTCAGCACGATGAGGCCGTCGTTCAGCAGCAGCACGTCGCCCGGCTTCAGGTCGCGCGGCAGATCCTTGTAGTCGAGGCCGACCCGCTCGTCGTTGCCGAGCTCGCACGTCGCGTCGAGGATGAACGGCTGGCCGGGCGCGAGCGTCGTCTTGCCCCCCTCGAACTTGCCGACGCGAATCTTCGGCCCCTGCAAGTCCGCCATGATCGCGATTTCCCGGCCGACCCGGCGCGCGGCCTCGCGAACCATCTCGGCGCGCTCGCGGTGATCGTCGGCGGAGCCGTGCGAGAAATTGAGCCGCACGACGTCGAGACCCGCGTGCATCATCTGCAACAGGACCTCCGGCGAGCTGGATGCCGGACCGATCGTGGCGACTATCTTGGTGGCGCGATGCATGAATCTCCTCGTCTGACTGAGTGAAAGCGCTGGAAGTACCGCCGCGAGAGCCGGAGCCGCGCGGCCCAGCCGCCGCCGCTCCGGAACGCGCGCCGGTGCATGCGCCCGGCGTCGCTTTGTCCGCGATCGCCGGCGTTGACGGCCGGCGCCGCATCGTTGTTTCGGGTTCGGCGGGCCCGCGTCGGGCGGCCCGCCCGGCGGCCCGACCCGGGCCGCCGCGCCGACGGCGCGCAACGCGCGTGCCCGCCGGCGTGCGCGGGCGGCCGGCGCGGCCCGCCGCCCGTCAGCACTGCGCGCCGCACGCGGCAAAGACACGCGCGCGCGGCGCGCCGGCTTGCGCGCTTACGCGCGCGTTTCCAGCACTTCGACGGCGGGCAGTTTCTTGCCCTCGAGGAATTCGAGGAACGCGCCGCCGCCCGTGGAGATGTAGCTGACCTTGTCGTGAATGCCGTACTTCGCGATCGCGGCGAGCGTGTCGCCGCCGCCCGCGATCGAGAACGCGGCCGAGTTCGCGATCGCGTCGGCGAGCGTCTTCGTGCCGTTGCCGAACTGGTCGAACTCGAACACGCCGACGGGGCCGTTCCAGACGATCGTGCCCGCCTTCTCGAGCTGACCGGCGAGCGCCTTCGCGGTATCCGGCCCGATGTCGAGGATCATGTCGTCCGCCTCGATGTCGGCCACCTTCTTCACCGTGGCCGCGGCCGTCGGCGAGAACTCCTTCGCGACGACGACGTCGGTCGGAATCGGCACCGATGCGCCGCGCTTCCTCGCTTCGTCGATGATCGCCTTCGCCTCGCCGACGAGATCGGCCTCCGCGAGCGACTTGCCGATCGGCAGGCCCGCCGCGAGCATGAACGTGTTCGCGATGCCGCCGCCGACGATCAGCTGATCGACCTTCTCCGCGAGCGATTTCAGGATCGTCAGCTTCGTCGACACCTTCGAGCCGGCGACGATCGCCACCAGCGGGCGCTTCGGGTTGCCGAGCGCCTTGCCGAGCGCGTCGAGCTCGGCCGCGAGCAGCGGGCCCGCGCACGCGACGCCCGCGTACTTCGCGATGCCGTGCGTGGTCGCTTCCGCGCGGTGCGCGGTGCCGAACGCGTCGTTCACGTAGACGTCGCAGAGCTTCGCCATCTTCTGCGCGAGCTCGTCCGAATTCTTCTTCTCGCCCTTGTTCACGCGGCAGTTCTCGAGCAGCACGACCTGGCCCGGCGCGACTTCGACGCCGTTCTCGACCCAGTTCGCGACGAGCGGCACGTCGCGGCCGAGCAGCTCGGCCAGGCGCTTCGCGACGGGCGCGAGCGAATCCTCGGGCTTGAACTCGCCTTCCGTCGGGCGGCCGAGGTGCGACGTGACCATCACGGCCGCGCCCGCGTCGAGCGCCGCCTGGATCGCGGGCACCGACGCGCGGATGCGCGTGTCTTCGGTGATGTTGCCGTGATCGTCCTGCGGCACGTTCAGATCGGCGCGGATGAACACGCGTTTGCCGGAGAGCTTGCCTTCGGCGATCAGGTCGGTAAGACGCTTTACTTGGCTCATGGGACTGATGAAGGTTGATGAAGGAAAGCGGTTCGACGCGCGCGGGCTGCCTCGCCGGCGCCAGGCGCGGCCCGCCGGCTTCGCACGGCAAGGCCCGCGCGGCGCGCGCGCGAAAAAATTCCGGAAGGGGTCATTCTAGCCGATCCGCCCCGCGCGCTGCCCCGCGAGGCGGCGAATTGCTGCGATCCGGAGGCGACGTGCGCCGTTGGGTCGCGCCTTCGAGCCGGGCGCGGCGCGCGCGGCGGCGCACGTCAGAACAGGATGCGCAGCGCGGTGAACACGAGCATCCCGACGACGATCGTGCCGAGCATGCTGCGCCGCCACAGGAACCACGCGAGGCCGGCCGCCGCCGCATAGAAATCGTGGTTCGACAGCGCGAACGAGAGGCCCGCGGGCGTCTCCAGCACGTCGGGCAGGACAACCGCGACGAGCGCGGCGGCAGGCGCATAGCGCAGCGAGCGCTGCGCGCGCTCGGGCAGCACGGTGCGCTCGCCGCCGACGAGAAAGAGCGCGCGCGTGATCGCGGTGACGAGCGTCATCCCCGCGATCGCGAGCCAGATCTGCCAGTCGCTCATTCGGCGTCCTCCGTGTGCGTCGCGCGGCCGGCCGCGCGGATGCGCCGCCAGTCGGCGCGCTCGACGAACCAGTCGGCGACGCTGCCCGCCGCGAGCGCCGCGACCACCGCGAGCGGCAGCGCGAGCCGGTACGGCAGCTCGAACGCGACGAGCGACACGACGCCGGCGACCGCGACGGCCGCGAGCGTCGATCGGTTCGAGATCGCCGACACCATGATCGGGATCAGCGCGAGCGTGCCGGCGAGCGCGAGCCCCCAGCTGTCGGGAAACGCGCTCGCGAGCGCGATGCCGACGAGCGACGACGCCTGCCACGCAAGCCAGCTCGTGAGCGCCATGCCCCAGAAGTACGCTTCCTTGCCGGGCACCTGGCCCGTCGCGAAGCCCTGCTTCTGGAACAGCAGATAAATCACGTCGCCGTTGAAATAGCCGATCGCGAGGCGCCGCCACAGCGGCAGGTACGAGAAATGGGGCGCGAGCCCCGCGCTGAAGATCACGAACCGCATGTTGACCATCGCGGCCGTGAGGAGGATCGTCCAGACCGGCAGCTTCGCGGCGAAGAGCGGCAGCACCGCGAGCTGCGACGAGCCCGCGTAGACGAAAATCGACATGCCGACCGCCTGCCCCGTCGACAGCACCGATTTGCTCATCGCGATGCCGGTGACGAGCCCCCACGACAGGATCGCCATCAGCGTCGGGGAAAAATCGCGGAAACCCTGGGCGAGGGCGAAGCGGTCGGTGGCGGAAAGGCGAGCGAGCATCGGGGAGGCGCCGCGAAGGCGAAAAGCCGGGCCGCTCGCGCGCGTCGCGCCGCCGCCGCCCGTTATTTTTTCACGCAGGTTGCGCGTCGATTATAGCGCCGGACCCCGCCGTACCGACCGTTGCCCGCACAAAAACGCTAAAATGAGCGTCTTTGCGACGCGCCGCCGTTTCGAGCCGCCGCGCGCGCTTTCTGCGCATCCCCGCATCCACTAGGAGAAGACCTATGTCAATGGCCGATCGCGACGGCAAGATTTGGATGGACGGCAAGCTGATCGAATGGCGCGACGCCAAGATCCACGTGCTGACCCACACGCTGCACTACGGCATGGGCGTCTTCGAGGGCGTGCGCGCATACAAGACGGCCGACGGCGGCACGGCGATCTTCCGCCTGAAGGAGCACACGAAGCGCCTGCTGAACTCGGCGAAGATCTTCCAGATGGACGTGCCGTTCGACCAGGAAACGCTCGAGGCCGCGCAGCGCGACGTCGTCCGCGAGAACAAGCTCGAGTCGTGCTACCTGCGCCCGATCATCTGGATCGGCTCGGAGAAGCTCGGCGTGTCGGCGAAGGGCAACACGATCCACGTCGCGATCGCGGCCTGGCCGTGGGGCGCGTACCTCGGCGAGGAAGGCCTCGCGAAGGGCATCCGCGTGAAGACGTCGTCGTTCACCCGCCATCACGTGAACGTGGCGATGGTGCGCGCGAAGGCGTCGGGCTGGTACGTGAACTCGATCCTCGCGAACCAGGAAGCGACGGCCGACGGCTACGACGAGGCGCTCCTCCTCGACGTCGACGGCTACGTGTCCGAAGGCTCCGGCGAAAACTTCTTCCTCGTGAACCGCGGCAAGCTGTACACGCCCGATCTCGCGTCGTGCCTCGACGGCATCACGCGCGACACGGTCATCACGCTCGCGAAGGAAGCCGGCATCGAAGTGATCGAGAAGCGCATCACGCGCGACGAAGTCTACACGGCCGACGAGGCGTTCTTCACCGGCACCGCGGCCGAAGTCACGCCGATCCGCGAGCTCGACAACCGCACGATCGGCAACGGCGCGCGCGGCCCGATCACCGAGAAGCTGCAAAGCGCGTTCTTCGACGTCGTGAACGGCAAGAGCGCGAAGCACGCGGACTGGCTCACCAAAATCTGAACGCGCGGCGCGCCCGTCGCCGGGCGCGCGCGCCTCGCCATCGCCATAACGAGAAAGCCCCATGAGTGAAATCAAGGAAATGCCGCTCATCGAACTGACGGCCAAGGATCTGCCCGCCTACTGCCCGAACCCGGCGATGCCGCGCTGGAGCGCGCATCCGCGCGTGTTCATCGACGTCTCGCACGGCGAGGCGCGCTGCCCGTACTGCGGCACACGCTACAAGCTGCGCGACGGCGAAGTCCTCCGCGGCCACCATTGAGCGCGCGGCGGTTTCACCGCCCGACGCGGCGCGCACCGGCCGACCGGCACGCGCCGCCGCCCCTCCCCAGCAACCCGAGCGCGGCGCATGAGCGTCGCGCTTTATTACGACATCGGAAATCCCCCTGATGCGTCGAGCGTTGGTTATCGCACCGAACTGGATCGGTGACGCATTGATGGCGCAGCCGCTTTTCGCGCTGCTGAGGAAGCTGCATCCCCGCATCGTCATCGACGCCGTGGCCCCGGCGTGGGTCGCGCCCGTGCTCGAGCGGATGCCCGAGATTCACGATGTCCATGCAACCGACCTCGCGCACGGCAAGCTGCAGATGCTGCGCCGCTGGCAGCTCGCGAGCGATCTGCGCGAGCTCGGCTACGACGCCGCGTACGTGCTGCCGAACTCGCTGAAGTCCGCGCTCATCCCGTGGCTCGCGGGCATCCCGCTGCGGGTCGGCTACACGGGCGAGCATCGCTACGCGCTCCTCAACGTGCGCCACGCAAACCCGAGCAAGGCGCGCGACGAGCGCCCGCCGATGGCCCAACATTACGCAACGCTTGCATATGCGCCCGGCGCGAAGCTGCCCGAGTCGTTCAACGCGCTGCCGCCGCCTAGGCTCGAAGCGGACTTGAACGAGACGGCGCGCGTATCCGCGCGCTTCAATCTCGACACGCGCAAGCCGCTCGTCGTGTTCTGCCCGGGCGCCGAATACGGCCCCGCGAAGCGCTGGCCGCCCGAGCATTTCGCCGCGCTCGCGCAAAGCGTGAGCCAGTCGTTTCCCTACACGCAGATCGTCGCGCTCGGCTCGCCGAAGGACGCCGCCGCCGCGCAGGCGATCGCCGAGCGCGCGCCGAACGTGCGCAATCTCTGCGGCCAGACGTCGCTCACCGAGGCGTGCGCGCTGATCGCGCGGGCGAACGCGGTCGTCACGAACGATTCCGGGCTGATGCACGTCGCGGCGGCGCTGCGCCGGCCGCTCGTCGCGCTCTACGGGTCGACCGATCCGCGTCATACCCCGCCGCTGTCGGAGCTGGCAAAGGTACAATGGCTGCATCTCGAATGCAGTCCCTGCTTCGAACGCGAATGCCCGCTCGGCCACCTGAAGTGCCTGCGCGAGCTGAGCCCGGAGCAGGTGTTCGGCGATTTGCGCGGGATGCTCGTCGGACAGCGCTGACGCCCGCGGCCGCAAGGCCGCCCGTCGCGCGGCGCGCACCCCGCACCCGACTCACCGCTAAGCGGGCGGCCCTGCCGATGCACGGGCCGCCTTGATGAAACGGCGCGCGCCGCGCGCGAGAGATAGACCCGATGCCACGTTTTGCCCGCCTCTTCGAAGCCGCCGCCGACACGCTGAACGCGTACTACCAGGCAGTCGCCGACGCCAACCTCGACGCGCTGATGGTCCTCTGGATCGACGAGGACTTCGCCAGCTGCATCTGGTCGGACGGCACGCACCTGCACGGCCTCGAGCAGATCCGAAGCGGGTTCGGCGAGCGCATGTCGACGCAGCCCGTGACGATCGAGCCGCTCGACATCCGCGTCTACGACAGCCTCGGCACCGTCGTCTACACGGTCGCGGAAGCGCACCAGCAGGCCGATCTCACGGCCGAGCCGCAGATGGTGTTCACGACCTACGTGATGATCCACGAGCGCGGCGAATGGCGGATCGCCCACATCCACGCGAGCCCGATCCCCGAGCAGACGGCGGCCCAGTTCGCCGCGAAGATCCGCCACGCGCAGGGGCCGCTCCACTGAGCGAGAGGCGTTCGCAGCGATGAGCACCGCGCTACCCCCCCTTCCCGCTGCCGACGAGACCGCCCGCCCGGCAGCCTCGTCCTTCTATCGCGCGCCGCTTTGGCTGCCGACGAGCCACGCGCAGACGATCGTCCCCGCGCTCCTCGCGCGCCGTCCCGATATTCCGTACCGGCGCGAGCGCTGGGACACGCCGGACGGCGACTTCATCGATGTCGACTGGCTCGCGCATCCGGCGGGCGCCGCGCCCGAGCCGAACGCGCCGCTCGTCGTGCTGTTCCACGGCCTCGAAGGCAGCTCCGATTCGCATTACGCGCGCGTGGTGATGGCGGCCGCCCGCGCGCGCGGCTGGCACGGCGTCGTCCCGCATTTCCGCAGCTGCAGCGGCGAGATGAACCGGATGCCGCGCTTCTATCACCTCGCCGACAGCGCCGAAGTCGACTGGATACTGGCACGGCTCGCGACAAGCCACCGCGGGCCGCTCGTCGCGGTCGGCGTGTCGCTTGGCGGCAACGTGCTGCTGCGCTGGCTCGGCGAGCGGCGCGGCGGCGCCTCGTTCGTCGCGGCGGCCGCGGCGATCTCGGCGCCGCTCGACGTCCACGCGGGCGGGCGCGCGCTGTCGCAAGGCTTCTCGATGGTCTACACGCGCAGCTTCCTGAAGACGCTGAAGCTCAAGGCGCTCCTGAAGCTCGAGCAATACCCCGGGCTCTTCGACAAGGACGCGATGCTCGCCGCGCGCACGATGCACGACTTCGACGACATCGTCACCGCGCCGCTGCACGGCTTCGTCGACGCGAACGACTACTGGACGCAGGCGACGACGCGCCCGCTCCTCGCGGCGATCGACGTGCCGACGCTGATCCTCAACGCGCGCAACGATCCGTTCCTGCCGGCGTCGGCGCTGCCCGGCCCGCGCGACGTGTCGCGCGCGGTCGTGCTCGACCAGCCCGAGCACGGCGGCCACGCGGGCTTCATGACGGGCCCGTTCCCCGGGCGCATCGACTGGCTCCCGGCGCGCGTCTTCGAATTCTGCTCACGGTTCACCGATCATGGATGACATCGTCAAACAGGCGCTCGCCAAGTGGCCGAACGTCCCGCACTGCACCGGATGGCTGCTGCTCGACCGTCGCGGCGGCTGGCGGATGCGCGACGACGCCGCGCAGGCGGCGGGCGCGCTCGGCTCGCCCGTCCGGCACCCGGCGCTCGTCGAGTTCATCGCCCGCAACTACGAGCGCGACGACGAAGGGCAATGGTTCTTCCAGAACGGGCCGCAGCGCGTGTACGTCGAGCTCGCGTACACGCCGTGGATCGTCAGGCTCGCGGCGGATCGCGACGCTCCGGCGCGCGTCGCGCTCACCGACCACACGGGCCGCGCGTTCGAGCCGGCGCGCGCGTGGCTCGACGACGCGGGCGGCGTGCTGTTCGCCGACGCGTCGGTGCCGCCGCGCGTCGCCGCGCTGCACGATCACGATCTGGGGCTCTTCGCCGATCACGCCGACCTCGACGACGACGGCGCGCACGGCGTGTTGCATCTCGGCGGCGGCGTCGACCTGCCGCTCGAGCCGATCCGGCGCGACGACGTCGCCCAGCGGTTCCGGTTCGTCGCGAGTCCGGCCGCGCGCGCGGCCGAACGGCCGGAGGGCTGACGCGGGCAGGCTGACGCGGACGGTGGACGGCGGATGGCTGACGCGGGCCGCGGACAGCCGCACGCTGCATGTGCGTCAGCGGCAGGCGAACTGCGCGCGGCGCTTGGCCGCTTCGTTCGCGCCGTTCGCGCCGCGCATGCCGTTCGCGCCGCATATGCCGTTCATGCCGTTCGATTCGTCCGGATTCCATCAGGACATTCGTCGGCCGGCAGCGTGACGAGCCGCGCGGGCCGGCACGTCGCCCGCGACGATCGCGGCGTCGCGCCGCGCGTCACCCGCGCCGGTTGTCCTTGTCGTCTTCCCGCTCTTCCTTGTAGCGCGCCTCGAGCTCGTGCAGCCGCGCGCTGATGATCGACTGCTCGTAGAAGCTCGCCGACTTGAGGTCGCGCGCCTCGCGCAGCTGCCGGATCGCCGACGGCCATGCGCCTTCGAGCGCGAACTTCTCCGCGAGCGCGCGTCGCTGCGCGACCGCGTCGCCGTTGCCCAGGCTCGCCTGCGCGAGAAAGCTCCACCAGTCCGGCTGGCCGGGATCGGTGCTCGCCTCGGACTGCGCGAGCGTTTGCGCCTGCGCGTAGCGGCGCGCGGCGAGCAGCGTCTGCAGGTGCGCGGCGATCGCCGCGTGCGAGCCCGGCCAGCGCTCGCGCGCGGCGGCGGCGAGCCGCACCGCGTCGTCGGTGCGGCCCGCTCGGCGCGCGATCTCGGCCGCGAGCACGTCGAGGCTCGGCGAATTGCGCGCCGAATCGCCCTCGCTGGCCGCCGTGCGCGCGAACACGTCGCGCGCCGCGGCGAGCGCGCGGTCCGCGTCGTCGTAGCGGCCGCCGAGCATCTCGCCGAGCGCGATCCCGTACCAGTTCGCCGCGACGTTCGGCGCGATCCTGTCGTCGAGCTCCGCGCGCATCCGCCGCGCCTCGTTCGCGTAATCGGTCGGCGAGCGGTTCTGCAGCATCCGCAGGCGCGCGCGCACGAAGCCGTATTCCGGCGATTGACGCGGCTGCTTGTATGGCGCGCGTCGCGCGCGATCGTCCATGTCGGCGATCCGCTCGCCCGTCAGCGGGTGCGTGCGCGCGTACGCCGGCACGCCCGCGTCGCCCAACGACGCGCGCTCGAGCCGCTCGAAGAAGCCGGGCATCCCGTACGGATCGTAGCCGGCGCCCGCGAGCAATTGAAAGCCGACGCGGTCCGCCTCGCGCTCGGCCGAGCGCGAAAAGCGCAGTTGGCTGTCGACGGCGAACGCCTGACCGCCCAACGCGATCGCACTGCCGAGATCGCCGCTGCGCGCGAGAATGCCCGCGAGCACGCCGAACAGCATCGTTGCGAGCGCCGCGTAGCCGCTCTTCTCGCTTGCGCCGATCATCCGCGCGATGTGCCGCTGCAGCACGTGCCCCATCTCGTGGCCGATCACCGACGCGAGCTCGGATTCGGTCTGCGTCGTCGCGACGAGCCCGCTGTTGATGCCGATGAAGCCGCCCGGCAGCGAGAACGCGTTGATCTGCGGATCGCGCATCGCGAACAGATCGAAATCGGGCATGTAGCCGCCGATGAACTGCGCGGCGGCGGCCGCCGACAGCTTCGCCGCAACCGAATTCAGGTAGTCGCGCACGAGCCAGTCGTCGAGATAGTCGGGATCGCGCCGCACTTCGCGCATCACGCGCTCGCCGAGACGGCGCTCCGCCTGCGGCGTCAGCGAGCCGCCCGAGCCGTCGCCGAGATCCGGCAGTTGCAACGAGCGAAGCGGCGCGCGCAAACTGGGCGTGCCCGACGCCGGATCGGCGAGCCGGCTTTGCGCGCCGCCATAAGTGCCGAACACGCCGGGCGCGATGCCCGACGGCACGGTCGAGATCGCGTCACGCGCGAGCGGCGCGGCGTCGACGATGCCGGCGGCAGGCGCGGATTCGAGCGGCGGCGCATCGGCCCGCGGCTGCGCGTGGCCGCCGGGCGGCAGGGCGAGCGCCGCGGACAGCAAGACGGCAAACGACGATTTGACGCGCATGGGCAAGGATCTGAGCGGCCGTGGCGTAATTGTTCGATGGAGCTGCGTCATTGTAACGGCGCGCGGGCGCCATGCTCGCGACGCCGGCACCTGTTGAAGCGGTTGACGTGGTTGGATCGATCGGTTCGATCGGTTCGATCGGTTCGGTCGGTTCGGTCGGTTCGGTCGGTTCGGTCGGTTCGGTCGGTTCGGTCGGTTCGGTCGGTTCGGTCGGCTCGGTCGGCTCGGTCGGCTCGGTCGGCTCGGTCGGCTCGGTCGGCTCGGTCGGCTCGGTCGGCTCGGTCGGTTCGATCGGTTCGATCGGTTCGATCGGTTCGATCGGTTCGATCGGTTCGATCGGTTCGATCGGTTCGATCGGGGCGGTCGGGGCGGTCGGATTGGCCGGGCCGGCCGACAGGCCGCGCTGCTATGATAGGCGCCCTCTAACGGAGCAAGACATGTCTGGATTCACACACTTCGACGCCGCCGGCCACGCGCACATGGTCGATGTCGGCGACAAGCAGGAGACCAAGCGCATCGCGGTGGCGCGCGGCGCGATCCGGATGCTGCCCGACACGCTCGCGCTGATCCGCGAAGGACGCGCGAAGAAAGGCGACGTGCTCGGCGTCGCGCGGATCGCGGCGATCCAGGGCGCGAAGCGCACGGCCGATCTGATTCCGCTCTGCCACCCGCTCGCGCTGACGCGCGTCGCGGTCGACTTCGAATTCGACGACGCGCTGCCCGGCGTGCGCTGCACCGCGCAAGTCGAGACGCTCGGACGCACCGGCGTCGAGATGGAAGCGCTGACCGCGGTGCAGGTCGGGCTCCTGACGGTCTACGACATGTGCAAGGCCGTCGACCGGGGAATGACGATCACCGACGTGAGCGTGACGGAAAAGCGCGGCGGGAAGTCGGGGGATTGGAAGGCCGGCGAAGCGGGTGCGTGACGCCATCGATCTCGTCTGCGCAAGCACATGAGCAACGCACCGTCGAATCCCGGCGTGGGTCATGCAACTTCGTTGAGCGCGTCGCGGCCGACAGCGGCTTCGAGTTGGAACGATATCGCGCGCTCGCCGCCTTTCCCACAGACGTTTGCGATCCGCATCACCGAGCCGTCTTCGCCGCCGGCTCGAAGACGAACGGCCGCGTCAGCGTAAACGGATACCGTTCGCCGCCGCGCGCGGGCGTCTGCGTGCATTCGACCTTCGACATCGCGTCGACGGCCGCGCGATCCGCCGCCGCGTTCCGGCTGCTCGTCGTCACCGCGACGTTCTCCGCATTGCCCGATGCCGTGATCATCGCGCGGTCGCCCGGCGCTCGAGCGGCTTCGCGCTGTCCGGATACACCGCGACGGGCATCGTGCATTCGAGCTTCGCCGCATCGCGCGGCGCGAGCGCTGCGCAGCCGGCGAGCAGCGATGCGGCAAGAGGAAGCGTCAGGTACGTCGTCTTGGTCTTCATGTTCGTTCTGGTCAATCTGCAGCGTCCGTCGCGCGAACCGACGGCGCCCGCATGGCGACCGCCGTGCGATTGCGCACCCCGATTCTTGTTCTGGCTTTCCGTTCTTCTTGCGCACCGGCGCCCGACTTCGGGCGACGCGCGCCATGCCGCACGCCGGCGCGACGCGCATCGCATGCGCAGCGCGCTTCGATTGCGTTTCGATTGCGCTTGGTCCGCGCATCAGCCGCACGCCGATCGCCCGTCGTCCGCACCGGCGGCGCGGCGCCGGCGTCCCGCTTACAACAGCGACTTCGCCTGCGACAGCACCTTGTCGCAAACCTGCTTCGTCAACTGCTGCTTGAAGTTCTGTCCGCCGCTCAGGTCGAGCGTGCGGCCGTTGCCGGCGTCGAGAATGCCGTTCGCGCCGCTCGCGTAGCTGCTGTCCGACGTGACGCCGCCGCCGAGTTTGCCCATCAGCGCGTCCTTCACCGACGAAGCGCCGCCGTCGCCGAGATAGTTGTTCTTGATGCAGAACTGCAACAGGCCCGCGACGTTGCCGGTACTGCCGGGCGTGAGCAGCGAGCCTGCCGATGCCGCTCCGCCCGCGCCGCCGAGATTGCCGAGCGCGCCGGCGATGCCGCCCGCGCCGTTACCGGCGTCGCCGCCTTGCTTGAGTAGATCGCCGAGCTGCGCGTGCGCGGTCGGCAATGACACGATGCTGGCAACCAGGATACCGGCGGCGGCAATACGATGAGTACGCGTTTTCATGGGCTTCCTCTCAGGGCAAGAAATCGTTCCAGTCGGTGAACACCGCGCCAAAGGATACCCGAACGACGCGGCGCGCATCCGTTCATCCCGGTTCGTCGCGAACGAATGCGGCGCGATTTGACACTGCTTGACGTCATCGCCCGCACGCGGCGGATGACTGGCGTGTTGCGCGCGGTCTCTCGGGGTGCCCGCCGCGCCGATTTCTCGTCGTCGCGAATTCTCGCGACGGCGGCCAACTCCAACGATGCACGTCGGCAAAGCGATGCCGGCTCATGCGTCGCGCGCGATGCGATTCGCTGCATCGGCGCCGCGGCGCTCACCGTTTCGCGCGCGTGACGAGCCGGCGGAGCGCGCCGCCGCGCATCGCGCGTCACGCGTTGCCGGTGCCGCATCACGCAATCGCGCCCCTCTGTCTTCGCGCCGTCCAATAAAAAACCGCCGCAAGAAGCGGCGGTTTCACGGCCTGCGGCGGGTTCCGGCCCCGAAGCGCCGAGCGCTTCGATATCAATCGTCGCTGTCGTCTTCCTCATCGTCTGCCGATACGGTCGAAGCAGGCGTGCCGTACGTCGCGACGAGCGCCGCCTTGAACGACTTCAGCGACGGCTGATCGTCGAGCAGCTTGTACAGCGCGGCGAGCTGCACCGGCCAGTCGTGCAGTTCTTCCGCGAACACGCGCAGCCGCTCGACCGTGTCGAGCGCGTCGGCCTCACGGCCGTCGAGCGCCTGCAACACCGCGTAGCGGCGCAGCACGGTTTCGCCCGGCAGCAGCGCGATCGCGCGTTCGTGCGCGGCGAGCTTCGCCGGCAGGTTGTCGCGCGAGATCGCGAGCAGCGTCGCCGCGCCGTAATCGCCCCATGCGCCGAACAGGAGCGACGGATTTTCGCGGTACTGCTCGGCCGGATTCGTGCCGTAGTACAGCACTTCCGCGCGCTGGTAATCGCGCAGCACCGGATACAGCGATACGAGGCCCGCCACGGACAGCGCCGCGAACAACGCGAACGCGGCGCGGCCCGGCAGCACGCGCAGCGGCTTCGTCTCGAGCAGGCCGATCACGAACATCACGGGCAGCAGGAAGAACGTGTACTGCTGCGGATATTCGACCAGCGCGTGCATCAGCAGAATGCCGACGAGCGCGAAGCCGAACACGCGGCTCTCCGTGTGCGGCACGCGCAGCGCGCGTACGAACCACGCGACGAGCGCGACCACCAGCACGCCGATGCCGAGCAAGCCGGACTTCGCGAGCAGATCGATGAAGATGTCGTGCGAGTTGTTCGCGATCTCGACGCCGCCCAGCTTGCGCACGAGCTCGAACTGGTGAATCGGGAACTCGCCCCAACCGACGCCGAGCAGCGGATGCTCGCGGAACATCGTGAGGCCGTATTTCCAGAGCGCGAGGCGCGGCGCGATCTGGCCGGCGTCGCGCATGCGGTCGGCGGCCGATTCGGCAAGGCCGAGGTGGTAGTGCACGTTCACCCAGCGCACCGCGACGTTGACCGCGACGAACAACGCGCCGAGCACGATCGGAATCGCCCACGCGCGCGCCCGGCTTGCTGCCGGATCGCGCCGGCCCTGCGCGAATGCCATCCAGAAGCCGGCGACGACCATCACGCCCACCTGCAGCCACGGCCCGCGCGACACGGTGAGCGCGAGCCCGACGGACAGGAACACCGACAGCGCCGCCCACGCGAGCGCTGGCATCCGGCGCGTCTGCACGAGATAGAGTGCCCCTGCGAGCGCGAACGCGATGTAGGTCGCGAGGTGATTCGCCTGCGCCATGTTGCCGTACGGCCTGCGGTCGACGCTCACGCCGTACGACACGACGAACGGCGAGAACGTCGGCTCCAGATGGAACAGCTGCACGAGCTGGCTGGCGACGGCGAAGATGCCGCCGACGATGGTCGCGCCCGCGATCATTCGCGCGACCATGTCGGCCATGTTCGCGCGCGCGAGCGCGTAGCCCGATTGCATCGCGACGAGCGCGCCGAGCAAATAGCCCACCGCGAGCCAGTTCATCGACGGTTGACGCAGCGGCAGCAGCGCGACCTGCGCGAGCAGCACCGCGCCGAACCCGAGCGGCGCGACGAGCGCCAACGGCGCCGCGAAAGGCTGCGCGGTGCGCTCGGCTTTCACGAGCAGGACGACGGTCGCGCCGAGCACCCAATACAGCGCGAACGCGGCGAATTCGGAATAGAAGGTCGGGATCGGATACGTGTGGTTCGTGACCGCATACGGCAGGATCAGGGCGACTGCAAGCGCGATCAGCGACAAAGAACGCAGAAAAGAGGAAGGCATGAGCGAACCGGGTGTCAGCAACCGGCGCACTATACAAAAAAAACCTCCCGCTGTGCGGGCCCGGCGCACCGGTCGCACCTCGTCATCGCGTCACGCACCAATGCGGTGCCGCGGCAATGGCCCGTTTGTCGGCCAATGCCCGCGACGTCCGGCGCGGCCCCCGCCCATCGCTCGCCCCGTCCCCTCGCTACGCACCCCGCCGTGCCCTTCCGGCGCTTCGCCGCCGCCCGCCGCCGCCCTTCACGCGCGACACTCCGGCGGCGCGAGCTTGCCGGCCAGGGTCGGCGCGTCGGTCGGCATCGGCCCGGCGCCCGGCGCGGGAAGCGACGACGACGCCTTGCCGTCGACAAAGCACTCCCACGTGATCGCGCCCGCCTGGACGACGCCCTTCGACAGCGCGACGCGCGCCGTCGGCGTGTCCGCCCGGTCCGGCGCCGACGGCACGAGCACGAGCGTATTCGCGCCCGCCGCCGCGACGCGCGTCGTGAATGCGACCACGATCTGCCCGGTGTCGTCGTCGACGCGAATCGATTCGACGTTGCGCGTGCCCGGCGGCGACACGTAGCCGCCCGCGAAACCGCCGCCGCTCGCCGCATTCTCCGCGACCGCGAGCCGCGCGGACGCCGCGAGCGCGAGCCCCTCGCCGACCCGGCTGCGCGCGAGGTAATCCTGATACGCGGGAATCGCGTACGCCGCGACGACACCGACGATCGCAAGCACGATCATCAATTCGATCAACGTGAAGCCGCGGCCACGCCCCGCCGCGAGCCTCGATGCGCGCCACATCCGGCGCAGCGCGCGCACGCCGCCCACGCGCGGCAGTGAAAGCGCCGAAAACGACGATAAAACGGAAAGAACTTCGCTCATGACAGGCTCCGAAAACGAAACACGCCTGCCGGATGAGGCAGGCGTGTCGATCGTAGCCAGCGGCCGGCGACGCGGGCAGTCGGCCGGACGGCCGACGCCGCGAAACGCGTGCGTCGGTCAGCGGGAGCCCGCCGCGCCCGATGCCGCGCGCCGCTTCTTCAGCGCGTAGCCGGCGATCACGACGAAGAGCGCGCCCGCGACGCTCGCGCCGTAGATCGCGGCGGGCGTGTCGAGGAGCGGCCAGCGGTCGCCCGCCGGATCGTTGACCATCAGGCCGCCGGCGATCCAGCCGAGCAGCGCCGCGCCGAGCGTGATGAAGATCGGGAACCGATCGAGCAGCTTGAGGACGAGCGTGCTGCCCCAGACGATGATCGGAATGCTCACGAGCAGGCCGAAGATCACGAGCGCGATCCGATGGCCCGGGTCCGCCTGTTCGGCCGCGCCGGCGATCGCGATCACGTTGTCGAGGCTCATCACCGCGTCGGCGATCACGATTGTCTTCACCGCGTCCCACAGCCTGTCGGCGGGCTTGATGCTGTCGTGCGCGTCGTCGGCGGGCGCCATCAGCCGCACGCCGATCCACAGCAGCAGCACGCCGCCCGCGAACTTCAGGAGCGGCACGTCGAGCAGCAGCACCGCGAACGCGATCAGCACCACGCGCAGCACGATCGCGCCCGCCGTCCCCCACAGCACGCCGCGCACGCGCTGTTGCGCGGGCAGGTTGCGGCAGGCGAGCGCGATCACGACCGCGTTGTCGCCGCCGAGCAGGATGTCGATGACGACGATTTGCGCGACGGCGCCCCAATGGAGCGAGGCGAAGAATTCGAACATGAGAGCGAAGCGAAGGAAGTGGGGCCGGCATGCGTTCCGCCCGCGCCGGGCGGCCCGGCGCAAGGCTTACGGAACGATTGCGCGAGCATAACAAAAAACGCCGGCTAAGCCGGCGTTTTTCGTGGCGATGAAACCGATGCTTACAGCGCTGCCTTCAGCAGGCGGCCCATCTCCGACGGATTGCGCGTAACCGTGATGCCGCACGCTTCCATGATTTCCAGCTTCGCTTCGGCCGTATCCGCGCCGCCCGAGATCAGCGCGCCGGCGTGGCCCATGCGCTTGCCCGGAGGCGCCGTGACGCCCGCGATGAAGCCGACGACCGGCTTCTTCATGTTGTCCTTGATCCACTGCGCGGCGTTCGCTTCGTCCGGACCGCCGATTTCGCCGATCATCACGACCGCGTCCGTATCCGGATCGTCGTTGAACATCTTCATCACGTCGATGTGCTTCAGGCCGTTGATCGGATCGCCGCCGATACCGACCGCCGACGACTGGCCGAGACCGAGCGCGGTGAGCTGCGCCACGGCTTCATACGTCAGCGTGCCCGAACGCGACACGACGCCGATGCGGCCCTTGCGGTGGATGTGACCCGGCATGATGCCGATCTTCAGTTCGTCCGGCGTGATCGTGCCCGGGCAGTTCGGCCCGAGCAGCAGCGTCTTGCGGCCTTCGCGGCGCATGCGGTCCTTCACTTCGATCATGTCGCGCACGGGGATGCCTTCCGTGATGCAGATCGCGAGATCGAGATCGGCTTCGACCGCTTCCCAGATCGCAGCCGCGGCGCCCGCCGGCGGAACGTAAATGACCGACACGGTCGCGCCGGTTTCTTCCTTCGCTTCCTTGACGCTCGCGTAGATCGGAATGCCTTCGAAATCCTCGCCGGCCTTCTTCGGGTTCACGCCCGCGACGAACGCTTCGCGGCCGTTTGCGTATTCACGGCAGGCGCGCGTGTGGAACTGGCCGGTCTTGCCGGTGATGCCCTGCGTGATGACCTTCGTGTCTTTGTTGATCAGAATCGACATGTAATGACCTCTGTTCGATCGGCGTCGCGAGAAAACCGCGCCGCCATGCGTGTTCAATGTTGCGCTCGGGAAAACGCCGGGCTGCCCCGAATCCTCCCGCCCCGCTTGGGGGCCTGGCGCGCGGCGCCAGGTGCGGGCGGCTCGTTACTTGCCCGCAGCCGCGGCGACGACCTTCTGCGCCGCTTCTTCCATGCTGTCCGCCGAGATGATCGGCAGGCCGGATTCCGCAAGCATCTTCTTGCCGAGGTCTTCGTTCGTGCCCTTCATGCGCACGACGAGCGGCACGTTCAGGTTCACGGCCTTCGAGCCCGCGATCACGCCTTCCGCGATCACGTCGCAGCGCATGATGCCGCCGAAAATGTTCACGAGGATCGCCTTCAGGCCCGGGTTCTTCAGCATCAGCTTGAACGCTTCGGTGACCTTCTCGGTCGTCGCGCCGCCGCCCACGTCGAGGAAGTTAGCCGGCTCGCCGCCGAACAGCTTGATCGTGTCCATCGTCGCCATCGCGAGGCCCGCGCCGTTCACGAGGCAGCCGATGTTGCCGTCGAGCGAGATGTACGCGAGATCGAACTTCGACGCCTCGATTTCAGCCGGATCTTCCTCGTCCAGATCGCGGTACGCGACGATTTCCGGATGACGGAACAGCGCGTTCGAATCGAAGTTGAACTTCGCGTCGAGCGCGATCACCTTGCCGTCGCCCGTCAGCACGAGCGGGTTGATTTCGGCGAGCGACGCGTCCGTTTCCCAGAACGACTTGTACAGGCCCTTCAGGATTTCGCGCGCTTGCGCAAGCGACGCGTCCGGCACGCCGATCTTCTTCGCGAGATCGTCGGCTTCGGCGTCCTGCAGGCCCAGCGACGGCTCGACGGCGACCTTGTGGATCGCTTCCGGCGTCTTTTCCGCGACTTCCTCGATGTCCATGCCGCCTTCGCTCGACGCCATCACGACGACCTTCTGCGACACGCGGTCGATCACGATGCCGACATACAGTTCCTTCTTGATGTCCGCGCCTTCTTCGATCAGCAGACGGTTGACCTTCTGGCCTTCCGGACCGGTCTGGTGCGTCTTCAGCTGCATGCCGAGGATCTGGTTCGCGTACTCGCGCACTTGCTCGAGCGACTTCGCGACCTTCACGCCGCCGCCCTTGCCGCGGCCGCCCGCATGAATCTGGGCCTTGACGACCCAGACCGGGCCGCCCAGCTCTTCCGCCACCTTGACGGCCTCGTCCACCGAGAACGCCGGCTTGCCGCGCGGTACCGCGACTCCGAATTTCCGCAGGATTTCCTTACCCTGGTACTCGTGAATCTTCATGCGTGATTCCTTCAGTCTGTGAGTTGGCTAAAAAAAGTCGATTGACGATCGCTTCTTCTGACGATTCAAGCGTTCGCCCTCATTCCTTCGCACCGTCCGAGCCCTCGCGCGCGGGGCGGCTCGCGCCGTACCAACGCGGATAGAACTGCCGAACCGCTTCTCCGTCGAACCGCAGCGCGTGACAACGGCCGAGCTGGAACGGCGGCTCCGCGGCCGGCTGGCCTCGCCCGTCCGTCTGGCCGCCCAATTGCTCGCGCACGTCCCATACGTCGCCCGCGAACGCCTGGATCGCGGCCGTCGGCAACACCGCGCACAGCTCGGTCAGGTGCGAGCAGCCGGCGACGCCCGACAGCAGCCGGGAGACGTCGCGACGGAAATGGCGGAAGAGGTTGAGCCCGATGAGGACGCGGTAGGCGGATTGGGCGGATTCGCATTGACCGGGATAGGGTACCCAGTCGGACGACGCGTCGACGTCGACGATATTGAGTTCGCGATCGATCGTGACGCGCAGCCAGAGCTCGTGAATCGGCAGGCCGTTCGGCCTGGCGCCAGACGCGAGCGCGACGTCGCGCGGCTTGTGATCGGTCAGGCAGGCTTCGATGTCCCACAAGCCGTCGGCACGCTCGTAGGCTTCCGCTCGAATTGCGCGGCGATGGCGCAACTGACGGGATACGGGCTCGGATAGCGGCATGCGGGAAGGTGAAGCCGAAGAGGGAAACTCGGCGATTTTAGCATATCGCCCGCCCGTGCCCGGTCTGGCCCCGTGCGAGGTTTCGAGGGTTTCGGGGCGTGATGCGGTCGGCGGTCGGCGGTCGGCGGTCGATGGTCGATGGTCGATGGTCGATGGTCGATGGTCGATGGTCGATGGTCGATGGTCGATGGTCGATGGTCGATGGTCGATGGTCGATGGT